>JAQTXN010000064.1 GCA_028688755.1 Methylococcales bacterium
AATGGGCAACGTGGGCAGGTGTGAAAGCGTATTACGAAACCAACAAAGGCTACTTGCAAGGGCAAATTGGAAACCCTGATGGCGAGGACAAACCAAACAAAAAATACTACGACCCGCGCGTTTGGTTACGCGCGTCACAAGTCAGCATGGTGGCGCGAATTGAACAAGCCTTTGCCGAATTGAACGCGGTGAATTCACTCTAAATGCGAGTCGTGAAATTAGGTGGCAGTTTGCTCGAATCGGGCAAACTGTTTGCCTGTTTAAAATATATTGCCGCACAAAATAAAAACACCGTCGTTGTTTGTGGCGGTGGTGTTTTCGCAGATACGGTTCGCAACGCGCAAAAGAAATGGCATTTTGATGATGTCGCCGCGCATGAAATGGCAATTCTTGCCATGCAACAAACTGCGATTTTATGTCAAAACTTGCAGCCTGAATTTGCGTTGATCTCAAAAACGTCAGAATTTAAAAATCATTCGCTAGCAATTTGGTCACCTGATTTAGCAGAATTGAATGAAGCTGAAATTAAGCCTTCATGGGATGTCACATCTGACAGTTTAGCTGCGTGGCTTGCAAAGAAATTGGACGCTAACGAATTGGTTATTGTGAAATCGTGTGAAGTTGATTCGGCATTAAGCGTGGCAGAATTAACGGAGCAATTCATTGTCGATGGCGAATTTTTTAATTTTGTGGCAAAGGAAAAATTTGATTTAAAAGTTATTTCAGCAACAGGATTTTTAATTTCATGAAACGTGCTTATTTCGTTACAGGTACTGATACCAATGTCGGCAAAACATGGGCAACGTTGGCATTGATGACCCATTTTAAACAGCAAAATCTATCTGTATTAGGCATGAAACCCGTTGCATCAGGTTGCAAAAAAGTTGGTATCAAATGGAAAAATGACGATGCACTGGCAATTCAAGAAAACGGCTCGTTTGTTGTCGATTACAAAATCATCAATCCATTTGCTTATGAAGCACCGATTTCACCGCATTTGGCGGGTAAAGAAAATCCTGCAAACTTCGACACAATTTTGGCGAATTTTCAAACCCTGCAAAATCTAGCAGATGTTGTAATTGTCGAAGGGGCAGGGGGATGGTACGCACCACTCAATGAAATGGAAACGATTGCAAATTTAGCGAAAAAATTAAATTTACCGATTATTTTGGTTGTTTCAATTAAATTGGGTTGCATCAATCACGCATTACTAACGGTGGAGGCGATTAAAAATGCAGGCTTGAATTGCGTGGGTTGGCTGGCCGTTTGTAACGATACAAAGTTTGATTGTGTGGATTTGACGATTGAGAGTTTAAAAGAACGATTGGAGATACCTTTGTTGGCTATTTTTCCTTATTCGACAGAGGCAAAACGCGACAATGTTTTTATTTCAGAGATTGTGTAACAAAAAAAGCCCCGATTTTACGGGGCTTTTTATTGTCAATTTCTAGCCTTGGCTTTCCAAATACTCTTCGTAAGTTCCATTAAAGTCGATAATTTTGTCGGCTTTGATTTCAATCACTCGCGTGGCAAGTGACGACACGAATTCGCGGTCATGACTAACAAAAATCAAGGTACCAGGATATTGTTCAAGCGCAGTGTTGAGCGATTCAATTGATTCCATGTCTAAATGGTTAGTTGGCTCATCCATCACCATGATATTGGCTTTTTGTAACATCAATTTCCCAAATAACAAACGTCCTTGTTCACCACCCGAAACCACTTTCACTGATTTTTTGATTTCGTCTTGTGAAAATAATAAGCGTCCTAATGTTGCACGAATGGTTTGCTCATCATCACTTTCCTTTTTCCATTGGCTCATCCAATCAAATAGCGTTGCATCTTCGGCAAAATCGTCAGCGTGGTCTTGGGCAAAATAACCAATTTCAGAATTTTCAGACCATTTTACTTCACCCGAATCTGGGGTTAATTCACCGACCAATGTTTTGAGCAATGTTGATTTACCAATCCCGTTTGCACCAATTACCGCAACTCTATCACCAGCAGCAATCATTAAATTCAGATTTTTAAACAACGGTTCCGCGCCATAACCTTTGCTCAAATTTTCAACTTCTAATGCTAAACGGTGCAATTTTTTCGTTTGGTCAAATCGAATAAACGGATTCACACGACTTGAAGGTTTGACTTCATCGAGTTTGATTTTTTCCAATTGTTTTGCGCGAGAAGTTGCTTGTTTTGCTTTCGACGCATTCGCAGAAAAACGACTAACGAAAGTTTGCAATTCCGCAATTTGAGTTTTCTTTTTCGCGTTGCTGGCAAGTAATTGCTCACGCACTTGCGTTGAAGCAATCATGTAGTCGTCATAATTACCAGGATAAACACGCAATTCACCAAAATCCATGTCCGCAATGTGCGTGCAAACGCTGTTTAAAAAGTGGCGGTCATGCGAAATAATCACCATCGTGCAGTTACGTTCGTTTAAAACATCTTCTAACCAACGAATGGTGTTGATGTCCAAGTTGTTCGTCGGTTCGTCGAGCAACATGATGTCAGGATTTGCAAACAACGCTTGTGCAAGCAAAACGCGTAATTTCCAACCAGGTGCAACTGCACTCATCAAACCAAAATGTTGTTCGACTGGAATATCCAAACCTAACAATAATTCGCCAGCGCGAGATTCAGCGGTGTAACCGTTATATTCAGCAAACACAGTTTCGAGTTCAGCGGCGTGCATATAGTCGTCTTCGGTGGCTTCTAAATTCGCATAAATGGCATCGCGTTCAGACATTGCCGCCCACATTTCTTTGTGTCCCATCAGCACAACATCGATAACGCGATAATCTTCAAAGGCAAATTGGTCTTGGCGCAAATTTCCCAAACGCTCATTTGGCGTAATGCTGACATTTCCCGCCGTTGGCTCTAAATCGCCGCTGAGAATTTTCATAAATGTGGATTTGCCACAGCCGTTTGCGCCAATTAAACCGTAGCGATTACCGTCGCCAAATTTAACAGAAATATTTTCAAATAATGGCTTTGCGCCAAATTGCATGGTGATATTTGCGGTAGAAATCAAAGTTTTTTCCTAAAAATCGAATTGAAATGAGAGGATTGAAAATTAAACGAAGGAGCAAATGTAATCGGTTGGCGTGTGAACGCGCATTTTAAACTGTGAATTTTCAGGCACGTTGAATGCTTCACCGCCTTTTACTGGTTTCCAATCTTCATTTGGTAACAAAACGTCTAATTCGCCGCTTTGAATTTCCATAATTTCAGGTACACCAACGTTAAAAACGTATTCGCCTGCTTGCATAAAACCTAACGTTTTGGTTGAACCGTCGGCAAATTTCACCGTGCGACTAATTACATTGCCATCGAAATAGACGTTGGCTTTTTTAACAACTGAAACATTTGTAAATTCTGACATGAGTTTTTCCTTTTTTGATTTTTAAGATTGAGATTCTGCTGGCGCATAAATAATTTTTTGTCCAGGATAAGTTGAACGAATGCTATCGAGTTTGTGTTGCGTAAGTTCTGCACCTTGCTTGACCAAAATTGCGCCATATTGGTCACACAAATCGCCTGATTCCAATTTACCTGGTACTAGGTACACGAGTTTATACAAATTTAATTCGTTGTTTTTTATAGGCAAATAAAATACTGGATTACGTTGCAAAATCCCCAAAAAGACAGTGACCAATGCAGGGTCAAGTTCTGTGCCGCTCGATTCAGCGGTTAAATGATGAGTAATATCTTCGGGAATGGAGCGTTCTTCTCCGAACATTTCACCAATCATCATGGCATCATATAAATCGGCAACCGCTAAAATTCGAGCGGCTAGCGAAATTTCGTCACCTTTCAAACCGTCAGGATAACCTTCACCGTTGAACTTTTCATGATGATGCTTTACAACGTCTAATACTTCGGGGTCAGCAATAATTTTGGACAACAAATGCACGCCTTCAGTGACGTGGCGGTGAATTAAATCCGCATCGGTGTGCAACGTCATATCGCGCGAAATTTGACTGAAATCAACATCGAGTTTTAAAAAACCAATGTCGTGAACCAAGCCACTTAAAAAAATACGTTTTTGAAAATCGGCTGATTGCCCTAATTCTTTTGCAAGTTCACGAGCATAGCAAGCAACACGTTTGCTATGCCAGCCGAGTTTTACGTCAGCTTTGTGTTGAGCTAAAAGCAAAATTTCTAATAATCCACTGTTTATCATAATTGCATCTCAAAATAATTTTTAAACGCGAACAAATGAATGGTTGTGGCACGTTGGACATTCTGGAATACGACTTGTCGTTTTAAATGCGATGTGTTTCTTACAATCTTCACATTCAAATGTTCCCGCAATCGTAATATCACCGCTGTTGTATTTGTGCGTGATGGCGTGTTGTTCAATTTCAGCTAACTCAACGCGCGTTTTATCCGCAACACTTAAAAAAGCGTCCCACGTTAAATTTTCAATCAATTCAATATCAAATTTTAACCATTCGGTCAGTGAATCGTTGTCGTGAGCAGGCAAATTTTGTGCAGCGTGGTGTACATCTCGATGAACTTGACTTGAAACGTGTTCGAGTTCTTGATCGCTTAATTGATGATCTGCCCCGATTTTTTCTTTGGACGTTTCAAACGCATCGGTAAAAGAGTTGAGCGTGTCTTCCATCGTTTCATGCAAATGGTGCATGAAATCACTGTATGCGGTAATCAATTTGTGGGTATTCATAAAACTAAAGTCCTTTGATTGAGAGAATTAACATTTTGACTATTCTAACTGGTTTGCATAAAAAAATGGCGATACAAGAATTTTTCTTTTGATACAAAAAATCCCAGTTTGCATTGAAACAAATTGGGATTTCTTAGCAGAATACTATTGTTTTACTTTGTAAGCGGTGCGTCAGTTAGCACTTTGTTATTAGCATCAACTTCATTACTTACGCCACAAGTTGGATGTCCCCAACCGCTTGTACTTTTGCCATTTGCAATATCAAAAATGATGTTGTCAGATTTATCGGCAGCCACACCACCTGGAACTTTATCAAGCCCTAAAGTGTCACGAGTGCGCCATGCAATGTTGTGATCCGCACAAGAACTGTCGCCACTGACACCAATTGCACCAACTAATACCCCAGAAGCGTTGTATAAGGCCAAGCCGCCACCAAAGACATTTACGCCTCCGATTTTTCTACCAACCAACGGATCATTTTTTGTTCCAAAATTAACTGATTTTCCTGAATAAGCGACGCTAACATCAACGGGATTGCTTTCTTGCAAACCAAATAAACTGCCACCTGGTTGAACAGCAGAATATAAATTAGCTGTCGATAAAGATAAATTAGGCAAGCTGAACGCATTTGCTGTATTTGCTTTTTGTGCAGAAATAACACGACTTCCAGGCCATTGATCACCACGATTTGCACCTGTTTTTGCGACGGCACATACTTCGCCATCACGATTTACAATTGTTCCCCACATTTGCAATCCAAAACCGCCATTTTCTTTCGCTTGAGCGGCTGATAATGCTGTGGCTAATGCTGCAAAGTTTGGTAAATCTTTACAAGTTGGTGTTGTATCTTTTGTCACAGGAGGTTTTGCTGATGTGAGAGTCGGTACTGGAGCATATTCTTGGGCATTTGCAACGCCAAAAGTTGTTACTAATGCTAGTGCTGCGACGGTAAAAGAAATTTTTTTCATAAAGTCCTCTGGAATTATTTTATTTTTAAAGCAACGCCAATATGGCGAAGCTGATCGAATGGTAAAACAATCCATATGTCTGAACAAGATGATGTCTGTTTTGAAAATGGCACGTTTTCTGCCTTGTTACGTTTTTGAGATTCCTTTACCATGAATTAACTTTCTATTTTGAACTTAAAACATTATGCAAACTTCTGAAACACATTTACCTACAAATTTCATCCGCCAAATTATCGCCAGTGATTTAACGGAAAATAAAAACAACGGCAAAGTTGCCACCCGTTTTCCACCCGAACCAAATGGTTATTTGCACATCGGTCATGCGAAATCGATTTGTTTGAACTTTGGCACAGCGTTAGAAAATAACGGCACTTGTAATTTGCGTTTCGACGATACGAATCCTGAAAAAGAAAGCGTCGAATACATGGATTCAATTAAACGTGATGTGGCTTGGCTAGGTTTTGAATGGACAGAATTGCATCATGCGTCAGATTATTTTGAGCAACTTTATCAATATGCCGTGGAATTGATTAAGAAAAATTTGGCGTATGTGGACAGTTTATCGGCTGATGAAATTCGTACATATCGCGGCACATTGACACAAGCAGGCAAAGAAAGTCCTGATCGCAATCGCAGCATTGAAGAAAATTTAGATTTGTTCGCTCGAATGCGAGCGGGCGAATTTGCGGATGGAAAATATGTGTTGCGAGCAAAAATCGATATGGCATCGCCAAATATGAATATGCGTGATCCGACAATTTATCGTATTCGTCGAGTTCATCATCACAGCACAGGCGATGCGTGGTGCATTTACCCGATGTACGATTACACGCATTGCATTTCGGATGCGCTGGAAAATATCACGCATTCACTTTGCACTTTAGAATTTGCTGATCACCGTCCGCTTTATGATTGGGTTTTAGACCAACTCGATGTGCCTTGTCATCCTCAACAAATTGAATTTGCCCGTTTGCAACTTGAATACACGATTGTGAGCAAACGCAAATTGAATCAATTGGTCACTGAAAAACACGTTTCTGGTTGGGATGATCCACGAATGCCAACGATTGCGGGTTTGCGTCGTGCGGGTTTCACGCCGCAATCAATTAAAGACTTCTGCGAACGGATTGGTATTACGAAACAAAATTCGTGGATTGAAATGGGGGTTTTGGAATACTGCATCCGTGAAGATTTAAATACAAATGCGTTTCGAGCAATGGCAGTTTTAGAACCTTTACGCGTTGTGATTACCAATTACCCAGAAGATAAAATTGAAAATTTAGAAGTTTCAAATCATCCACAACGTGAAGAGTTTGGCAAACGAGTTGTGCCATTTTCAAAAACGCTTTTCATTGAACGAGATGATTTTTCTGAAAATCCGCCACCAAAATATAAGCGTTTAAGTTTAGGTGAAGAAGTGCGTTTGCGTGGTTCGTATGTGATTCGTTGCGACGAAGTGATTAAAAATGCAGACGGCGAAATTATCGAATTGCGTTGCAGTTATGACGAAAATACACTTGGTAAAAATCCTGAAGGACGCAAAGCAAAAGGTGTCATTCATTGGGTAGACGAAGCAAGTTCACACACTGCTGAGATTCGTTTGTATGATCGTTTATTCGTCGTTCCACAACCTGATAATGAAGAAAACTTTTTAGATGTTGTGAATCCAGATTCGTTGCAAATTTTAAAAAATTGTCGAGTTGAAGCGAGTTTAAAAAATGCAACGCTTGAAAATCGTTACCAATTTGAACGTACGGGTTATTTTTGTTTAGATATTGATAGTTCACTTGATAAATTAGTGTTCAATCGCACTGTAACATTGCGGGATAACGGGCAAAAGGATTAGGGCGTATTTTGCATTGACACGCCCACCCCTTGTACTTTAAAGTTAGCTCCGCATAAATTAGCGTAACAATTTTAACTATAACTATAACTTTTTTGGAGTGTACATCATGGCAAAACCATTGATTCAAATGGCATTAGATTCATTAGATTTCGACGCAACTATCTCATTAGCAAAACAAGTTGCTCCTTTTGTTGATATTTTCGAAATCGGCACACCTTGCATTAAACACAACGGTATTAACTTAGTTAAAGCGTTGCGTGCAGAATTCCCTGATAAATTGTTGTTAGTTGACTTAAAAACGATGGACGCAGGCGAATACGAAGCGACTCCTTTCTATGCAGCTGGTGCAGACATCGTGACTGTTTTAGGTGTTTCAGGTTTAGCAACTTGCAAAGGTGTAATCAAAGCAGCTAACGCACACGCAGCTGAAGCACAAATTGACTTAATCAATGTTGACGACAAAGCAGCTTGCGCTCGCGCAACCGTTGCAGCTGGCGCACAAATCGTTGGTGTTCACACAGGTTTAGACGCGCAAGCAGCGGGTCACACACCATTTGCTGATTTGAGCTTAATTTCTGACTTAGGTTTGAACGTTCGTATTTCAGTTGCTGGCGGTATCAATACTAAAACTGTTCAAGACGTGGTTCGTGCAGGCGCAAGCATCATCGTTGTTGGCGCAGCTATCTATGGCGCACCATCACCAGCTGAAGCAGCTCGTGAAATCCGTGAATTAGTTGACGCTGTTTAATTAAAGGAAGCCTTATGCACCAACAACTTATCTTAGATAAAATCACAGGTATCCTCGAAGCAACGGAGGAGTCGTATGATGAAAAACTCACTGCTATGCTCGACGACGCGGGTCGCATTTTTATTGCGGGTGCGGGACGTTCAAAACTAGTTGGCAATTTCTTTGCGATGCGGTTGGTGCATGGTGGTTACAACGTAAATGTTGTCGGCGAAATCGTTACTCCAAGTATTAAAAATGGCGATTTACTAATCGTTATTTCAGGTTCTGGTGAAACTGAACAGTTGGTTGCCTTTACAAAAAGCGCGAAAAAGGTTGGCGCGAAAATTATGTTGATTTCGTCAAGAGCGACATCAACAATCGGTGACATGGCAGATGGCGTTTTCCAAATCGGTCGTGAAGACTTATATGGCAAAGTTGTCGGTATGCCGATGGGAACGGTTTTCGAGTTATCAACATTGCTTTTCTTGGAATCCACAATTTCTCATATTATTCATGAGAAGGGCATTCCTGAAGAGATTATGCGCGAAAGACACGCAAATTTAGAATAATAATCAAATTGAAGACGAGTGATTGTTCATTCGTGATTTCAGAACAGAATACATAGGTTGCACTATTGAATAAAATTTAGTAGTGCAATTTTTTTAACAGATACCATAAAAGGAGAGAAGATGACTTCGCGTAGAGAATTAGCAAACGCTATTCGCGCTTTGAGCATGGATGCTGTACAAAAAGCAAATTCAGGACACCCAGGTGCGCCAATGGGTATGGCGGACATCGCCGAAGTGTTGTGGAATGACCATTTAAAACATAATCCAACAAATCCACACTGGGCTGATCGTGACCGTTTCATTTTGTCAAATGGTCATGGCTCTATGTTGATTTACTCGTTATTGCACCTTTCAGGCTATGATTTGCCAATGAAAGAATTGCAATCGTTCCGTCAATTGCATTCTAAATGCCCTGGTCATCCAGAATACGGTTATGCACCTGGTGTTGAAACAACGACAGGTCCTTTAGGTCAAGGTATTACCAACGCGGTTGGTTTTGCAATGGCAGAAAAATTATTAGCGCATCAATTCAACAAACCAGGTCATGAAATCGTTGATCATTACACTTATACTTTCCTAGGTGATGGTTGCATGATGGAAGGCGTGTCGCACGAAGCATGTGCGCTTGCGGGAACTTGGGGCTTAGGCAAATTAGTTGCGTTCTGGGATGATAACAATATCTCAATCGACGGTCATATTGATGGCTGGTACACAGACGACACTGTAAAACGTTTTGAAGCCTACGGTTGGCATGTTCAATCAGTTGATGGTCATAATGCCGATCAAATCAACGATGCAATTAAAGCTGCAAAAGCTGTCACAGATAAACCATCTTTGATTTGCTGCAAAACAATCATCGGATTCGGTTCACCAAACAAAAGCGGCAGTCATGATTGCCACGGCTCTGCATTAGGTGACGCGGAAGTTGCATTGACTCGTAAAGAATTAGGTTGGACACACGAACCATTTGTGATTCCTACTGACATTTATGCTGGTTGGGATGCAAAAGCAAAAGGTGCTACAACTGAAAAAGCATGGGATGAAAAATTTGCGGCTTACGCGGCGGCATTCCCAGCAGAAGCGGCTGAATTCAAACGTCGTATGGCAGGTGATTTGCCAGCGAACTGGAAAGAATTTACCGACGCATTCATCAAAGCAACCAATGAAAAAGGCGAAAACTTAGCATCTCGTCAAGCGTCACAAAAAACAATTGCTGGTTTGGCTGAAATTTTACCTGAATTTTTAGGTGGTTCTGCGGATTTGACAGGTTCAAACTTAACGAGTTGTTCAAGTTTCAAACACGTTAGTGGCAAAGAGCCAGGCAACTACATTTCTTATGGTGTACGCGAATTCGGTATGTTTGCCATTATGAATGGTATGGC
Organism: Methylococcales bacterium; assembly: GCA_028688755.1. Taxonomy (GTDB): domain Bacteria; phylum Pseudomonadota; class Gammaproteobacteria; order Methylococcales; family Methylomonadaceae; genus UBA10906. The sequence continues at coordinate 10,183 of JAQTXN010000064.1, forward strand.
ATTGCACGGTGGTTTATTGCCATTCGGTGGCACATTCCACATGTTCTCTGACTACGCGAAAAGCGCGTTGCGTATGGCTGCGTTGATGAAACAACGTACTATCGCCGTATTAACACACGATTCAATCGGTCAAGGCGAAGACGGTCCAACGCATCAACCAATCGAAAATACATCTGGCTTACGTTATATTCCAAACATGGACGTGTGGAGACCAGCAGATTCAACCGAAACTGCGGTTGCGTGGGTTTATGCAGTTGAGCGCAAAAACGGTCCAACTAGTTTAGTATTGAGCCGTCAAGGTATTCCTGCTATTGCACATGATGATGCACAAATTGCTGCAATGCGCAAAGGTGCTTACGTCGTTTCAGAAGCAGCTGGTACAGCCAATGTGATTTTGATTGCAACAGGCTCAGAAGTTACATTAGCAATGAAATCACAAGCAGCATTAGCAGCTGAAGGTATCAATGCTCGCGTCGTTTCTATGCCATCAACTAACGTTTTTGATCGTCAAGATCAAGCCTACAAAGACAGCATTCTAACACCTGGTGTTAAACGTGTGGCTATTGAAGCTGGTGTCAGTGATTTCTGGCGCAAATATGTTGGTTTAGAAGGCGGTGTCGTCGGTATCGATACATTCGGCGAATCAGCACCAGGCAACGTGTTATTTGAACATTTCGGTTTCACGCCTGAAAACGTGGTCAAACACGTTAAAGCGGTGCTTTAATTTTTAGCACGAATCCTCGATTAGTCTAACTAGTCGAGGTTTTTTGACTTTATATAACTACAAAAAAATAGGTGTCAATGTGAAAAAAAATAATTTACTTCAAGGTGCAATCGTTGCGTTATTAGTTGCCAGCCCATTTGCGGCGTATGCGGATTCACAATATCCAGCAACAGATTTTGAACCAAAAGTCTTATATCAAGACGAATCAATTAAATCTTCTGCACCAGCAACGACAGCTGTAAAAGCTGCTCCTGTTACGGCAACATCTGCTGACGATTCGCAATATCCAGCAACAAACTTCCAACCAAAAGTGTTGTTTAGTGATACTAATTACAAACACGATAAATCGGCTCCTTCAATTACACCAACGTCAGCTCCTGAATTTACAACTAGCGCAGGTGCAGTGATTATGGAACAAGCCGCAGAAAAAAAAGCGGCAAAAGAAGATGACAACAGCTTATTTCTCATTTTAGGTGCATTAGCCGTAGCAGGTTTTGCGGCATCAAGATGTCCTAAATTTGCAGGTATTTTTGGTGGAAACTCTGTGGTTGAAACGGAAGTTAATGCTAACCGCGAAACAGGTGTTGCCCGTTATTTAAATGCTCGTGTACCTAAAGTTTCAGGTGTAACGAAATACTTAGAACGCAACGTCAGACCAACCAATGTTGCACGATATATTGCTAAACAAAACATTGCACAAAAAGCGGCTCAAAACGATACAGATCGGGGGTAGTCATGGGCTTTTTCTCAAGTCTTTTCGGAGCGCGTTCAGAGGACGCTTACAGTACAAGTTCAACCCGCAATGCAATTGTATCGGTTACTGATTCGTCAACGGGGCAAACAGGCGTTAGTCGCTATTTAGACAATCAACCTGCTGGGTTAAGCAGTGTTGAAAAATATCTAAAAGCACAAGAACAAACTCAACCAAGCGGCGTAGCAAAGTATTTAGCACGCCAAGCCATCGCCGAGCGTAACAAACCTGTTGTAACCTTGTCAGGTGTTGAGAAATACTTGAAAAATAACAAGGATAGCGTGTCTGTTGTTGTGAAGAAAACAGGTGTTGAGAAGTATTTAGCAACACAAGACAAAACGCCTATGAGTCGTGTTGCAAAATATGCGTTGCAAAAAGCAATTGAAGAACGTAATGCGCCTGCAAAACCGAAAGCGACGCGCGTTGAAAGCTATTTACAAAGTCTTCCTGAAACAACCACGAGCAGTGTTAGCAAGTATTTGGCAAAACAAGCCTTAAATGTTGCTCTTCAAACAAAAGAAGAAGTTGCGGCAGTTGTCGATTCCATCGTAAGCGATGTAGCGTTGACAGGCGTTGAAAAGTATTTAAAAGCGCAACACAGCTAAACATTTTTTTAACTTTTAAAATCAGGTGTTCCTAATGAGTCAATCTTTACTCGAACAATTAAAACAATACACAGTCGTTGTTGCCGACACAGGCGATATTGGTGCGATTGAAAAATTTACACCGCGTGATGCTACGACAAATCCGTCGTTAATTACGGCTGCTGCTCAAATGCCTAAGTATCAAAGCATTGTCGATGATACGTTAAAAGGTGCGCGTGAGACTAAAGGCGCAAGTGCGTCAGCGGCGGATGTTGTGAGCTTGGCGTTTGATCGTTTAGCGGTTTCATTCGGATTGGAAATTTTAAAAATTATTCCAGGTCGTGTTTCAACTGAAGTTGATGCACGTTTATCTTTTGACACTGATGCGACTATTGCAAAAGGTCGTGACTTGATTGCTCAATACGAAGCAGCAGGTATTGATCGCAAACGTGTATTGATCAAAGTTGCTGCAACGTGGGAAGGTATTCAGGCTGCTGCCGCTTTAGAAAAAGAAGGTATTCACTGTAACTTAACATTGATTTTCGGTTTGCATCAGGCGATTGCCTGCGCTGAAAATGGCATCACGTTAATTTCGCCATTCGTTGGTCGTATTTTGGATTGGTACAAAAAAGACACAGGCAAAGAAGATTATGCACCAGCTGAAGATCCAGGTGTATTATCAGTGACTGAAATTTACAACTATTACAAAAAATTTGGTTACAACACCGAAGTGATGGGTGCAAGTTTCCGTAACATTGGTGAAATTATCGAATTAGCAGGTTGTGATTTATTGACTATTTCGCCTTCATTGCTCACAGAGCTTGATGAAGTTGCATTGTTGGATGCAGAACATGCAGATGGAAAATTGCCACGTAAGTTAAACGCTGAAGCCGCAGCGGCTTCTTCAATTGAAAAAATCAATGTTGATAAAGCAACATTCGACAAAATGCACGCAGCTGACCGTATGGCAACTGACAAGTTGGCAGAAGGTATCGACGGTTTTGCGAAAGCACTTGTTGTTTTAGAAACTTTGTTAGCAGACCGTTTAGCGGTTTTAGAAGCGTAATTTTCTGCTTTAAAAAAACCACGTTGGAATTATTTTCAACGTGGTTTTTTGTTGTCTGTAGAAAGTGTTATTTCGGACGACGAGAACGAATCAGCAAAAAGAACATATAAAACGTAGCTAGCCATTCATAGCGGTATCTAAACGGATTGAGTAGCCACAATTTTGTAATATGATCCCAATGAGTACGAATCAAAAACAGCACCAAAATATCGTTTAAAAAATCAATAATCGCTTTTTCTGGATCTTTAATCAGTGCATTAGGTTTTTTTAGTGTCAATTTTGTAATGATTTTAGCGGCTTGTAGCGTTTCTTTTACCTCAATCGTTTTCGCTTTCAACCAGCGCGTCGTTGCAAAATTATCGGCTTTTTCACTCACTTTCGTGCCAAATTTCGCCATTGCA
>JAQTXN010000065.1 GCA_028688755.1 Methylococcales bacterium
ACCTAAAACACTCAAAGCGGTACCTTATAACCAAATGGAAGCAAATTTTTCTTTCTTTTTTGGTATCGCATTGCAACTTTACCAAGAAACGTTAATTTCAGATCAAACAGCATTTGATACTCCACGCATTGCAGGTACAAAACCACAAATTCCAGAAGGATTTGATGAACATCAAGCGAATGGTTTAAAAGTCTTTTTGGACGCGCATTGTGCAATTTGCCATAAAGGACCAACGTTTTCGGCTGCAGCACATCCAAATGTTTTTGCCCCTACGGCAACACCTGAAACCTTTAAATTGGTGAATCGTAAAACATTGAATGGTGCATTTGAAGGTAAAGGAGTCGTACAGGCAATTATGGATGAAGGTTATGCGAATACTAGCGTAACACCTGACGATCATGATTTAGGTGTCGGTAATACAGATCCGTTTGGCAATTCACTTTCTTTTAGCGATCAATATATGCAACAGCTTTTGAAAGGCAAGGCTCTTATCGATCCAATTATTGTGAACACCTGTAGTTTTGATAATCCATTTATTTTGGATTTTAACTACAAGGAATTGCGTGATGATCCGTATGCGGGAAATTGCGATGAAATTGAAGATTACGCGAAAATTCCGAAATTACCGATTTTACAAGCTGAACTTAAAAAGTTAAATCAAGGTCGAGTATTTGTTGGCACGAAGGGCGCATTTAAAATTCCGTCACTTCGCAATGTGGAATTAACCGCACCTTATATGCACAATGGCAGCATGCTGACATTAGAACAAGTTGTCGATTTTTATTTCCGTGGTGGTAATTTTAACAATCCCGCACATTTTGCGACGGTCGTTTTTCCACAACCAATTAGCGAGCAAGAAAAAGCAGATTTGGTTGCATTTTTAAAATCTCTCACTGATGAGCGAGTACGCTGGGAACGTGCGCCATTTGACCATCCACAAATCAAAATTCCACACGGTCACACCCTTGCTGCAGATACAAAAGACAAAAAACAAGCACAAGATTTGTTTTTAGATGTGCCTGCGGTGGGTAGAAATGGACGTGATGCAAACGTGGGTGCATTGCAGCCATTGAGTACCTCTTTGAACTGATAAAAGAAAGCGCGACTTAACGCACTGCCAACCTGATGAACAATAACTTACTGTTCAAACCTGCATGGTGGTTAAAAAATTGCCATGTACAAACGCTTTTTCCTGCGTTGTTTCGTCGCGTTCCTACACCAGAATTACAGCGAGAACGACTTGTTACACCAGACGGCGATTTTTTGGATATTGACTGGTGTGCAGCGAATACCGATAGTCCGATAGTGATTTTATTGCATGGATTGTCGGGTAGCTCAAAATCGGGCTACATCAAGGGATTGCAACAGGCATTACAAAAAAATAACTTTCGTAGTGTGGCATTGAATTTTCGAGGTTGTAGCGGCACTTACAATAACACGTCACGTTGTTATCATTCGGGTGAAACCAGCGACCTCGATTTTTTATATCGCACGTTGCAAGAGCGAGAACCTGACACACATTTTTCAGCAGTTGGTTTTTCTTTAGGGGCAAATGTGCTACTCAAGTGGCTAGGCGAAAAAGGGAATTCGATACATTTGGCTTCTGCTGTGGCAGTTTCTACGCCTTTTGTTTTGGGTCTTTGTGCAACAAAATTGGATAAGGGATTTTCAACGCTATATCGGACAAATTTATTGAGGGAGCTAAAAACTTACATGGAAGAAAAACGCTTACATTTAGAAACACAGGGACACTTTTTCGAAGCCGAGAAAATCAAACAATGTGGCGACTTGTCAAAAATCACCTCTTTTTGGGAATACGATAATCGCGTTGTAGCAAAATTGTACGGTTTTAAAAATGCTCATGATTATTATGCTCAATCCAGTTCAAGAAAATTTTTAAACGCGATTACCGTACCGACGCTGCTAATTCAAGCCCAAGACGACCCGTTTATGACCGTTGATGTTGTGCCGAATACAAGCGAATTACCTTCTTGCGTGAAATTAGAACTTACACAACATGGCGGGCATGTTGGATTTATTTCTGGCAAAAATCCATTACGCCCTATTTACTGGCTCGAAGAACGAATAGTAGCGTTTTTGTCAGCCTCCCTCTAATACAACAAATCTGATGGTTTAGCAGGTAATGCGCCATATCCTTTGTTCGTTAAAGAACTTCCTGTTCCAATCGCGCAATAATCTTGACGAAGGATATTTGGATCAAATTGCTCCGTACTTAATCCCGCCAGTACGCCACTTAAATTGATTTGTGGCGAAGTCACTGTGACCTGTCCACTTAAACCGAATTCCGACGCTGCTTGAATCACGTTACGAACATTTGAACTGGTTTTCCAAATAGTTTGTTTAGCATCCGTGCCAATATCAATTTTTTTACCGCCTTGTTGAACTTGATTACGACTGCCCACAAGTGAATCAATTTGTAATAAAACGTCACCACCATTACCGCTATAAGCATTCGCTTGAATTGCCCCATCGTCTAGCACAAGATTTTGCGTTGATACCGTGATATTTCCACCATTTCCTGTTGATGATTCAACAGAGGTCGTAATCACTGATGAAAACATATCAATGACCGCGCCACTATTCATAGAAATAGCACCGCCGTTTCCTGATTGAGCTTGCATTGTAATTGACGAGTTATTCATCCATAAACCGCGTAGGATTTGAGCGCGGATATTACTTGCATCAATGTTTCCCGTTGATTCTGCACTAATGGAACTGTTATTTTGCAGATAAACGTCTCCCGCTTTAATCGAAATAGTTCCCGCAACAATACTTTCTGGATGTTCGATATTTGCCCTATTTTTAACGCTTATGACCGCATCGTTTTTTAACACCAATTTGTTTGTGGCAGAAACTTCAACGTTACCGATTTGCCCTGTACTTTCAGGACTTGCCGCTGCAGCAATCCCCGCTAAATAAAGGCTATTTTTGGCATCGATGTTTATGTTGTCCGCTTTTACCACGATGCTACCCGCTTTACCTTGGCTGCGTGTATTTGTCGTGATGCGCCCTGCATTTTCAATGTTGATGTCAGAAGCATTGATTTTTATCGCCCCACCATCACCTTGACCGACGGTATTGGATGCAATTCCTGTAAAAATACCGTTGTTATTACCATCAATAGCCAGTTTATTTGCCTGAACATTCACCTCTCCACCCTGACCTTGCCCGATAGTATTTGAGGTAATCCGTCCTTTTTCAGTCAACGTGAGTATGCCCGCATTTACCGAAACATTCCCCGCATTCCCCGTTCCATAAGCATTAGAAAAAATACCTGTCAGCAAATTATCTTCACTGCCTTTACCGTTAATATCGACATTATCGGATTTAACCTGAACGGTTCCGCCCTGCCCGCTTCCCATCGTACTTGAGCTGATTGTGCCAGTATTGTTAATCTTTAATTGCTTGGCATTAAGCACAACCTGCCCTGCATTCCCCGTACTCCCTGCTGTATCTGAACTAATACCTGTCACTTTCATTTTGTTATTTTGTCCGTCAATAGCCACGGTTTTTGCGTCAACTTGAATGCTGCCCGCATCGCCCGTACTAAATGTGACGGAATTGATTGTGCCACCATTAGAAAGATTAACATTGTCCGATGTGATAGCGATATTTCCTGCATTACCGCTACTATTAGGATTGGCATTTGAACCAATGCCCGTTGCAAACGCACTGCCTTTACCATCGATGGTGATATTTTTTGCAGTAATGATTACAGAATTCGCATCGCCTTCCCCAAAGGTACTCGAGTTCATTTGTGCGCCGTTTTCGATCGTTAAAGAATCGACTTGCACGTTGACTTGCCCAGCTTGCGCGGTGCTATTTGGATTTGCATTAGCGGCAATCCCCGTAAAATCAGCATCCGTTTGACCATTGCCATCAAGATTTAAAGAAACTGCGTTTATATTAACAACGCCGCCTTTTCCGTTGGCAAGGCTATGTGCCGAAATAACACTGCCACTTTTCACATCAATGTTGCCAGATGCTTTGATATTCACGTCACCGCCTGCACCAGCATCGTAGGACGTTGAACGAATTTGCGAATGATTAAACAAATCTAAATTTGCAGTGGTAATTTCTACGCCCTCACCTGCTTTCATATCAACTGCCCCGAAATTTGAAGCCGTCGCAATACTGTTTTCCATTGTTAAATCTTTTGATGAAATAGCAATTTTTCCCTGCCCATTTCCATCGGCATTTACCAAACTGTCTGTGATTTTCGCTTGATTATTTGCTGCGATAATAATGTTGCCGTCTGGTGTATTAAGTTGTGCATTGTCGCTAATTTGAATGTTGCCCGACGCTAGCCCTAAAGTCTGTTTCTCATTAACCTCGAGCTTTGCCGCGTTAATATCGAGCAAGCTATTGTTTTGTGCGTTTGCGTCAAGCATTCCAAATTGCTCAGGCGTGCTGATGCTTAAGGTATTATTTTTCAAATCTGCTGCGCTGTAATTCACACCATCTTTGAAACGCAAGCTATTTGCAGTCGAAGCATAAAAAGACGCTGGCACATCTAATTTCGCATCTTTACCAAAAACCACGCCTGCTGGATTGATAAAGTAAAAATCTGCATTGCCAACTTGCGAGCGTAATGTGCCGTCGATAGTGGATATTTTTCCACCTGTTACGCGACTAATCACGTTTGTTATGTTTCCTGTGCCTGTGAATGTCGCACTCTCACCGCTATTGATATTAAACGTTTGAAAACTATGAAAAAGATTTGTGCCACTGGTTGTCCCCAATGAAGCGGGAACTTCAAAGTTGCCGCTTAACGATTTAATCGCCCCCACACTGCCGTCTGTTATCGCTTCGGCGTGAATAACGGTTGGGCAAAGTAAAACCGCTAATGGGAAAAAAAAGAGTGACTTTTTCATAACCAATTCCCTACTAAAATAAATGGTGACCAATAAAAAGGATTTCGCATTTCAGGTCGATTGATCAAACTCAACTGTGCTTGTTGCAAGGCTTTCACTTTGCTCATCGTGTTGATGTTTTTATAAAAATGCGTCATCAGTTCGAACGCCGCTTCATCTGAAATAGGCCAAAGCGTTCCCATTGCACTTCGTGCATTGGCTTTCAACGCAACGCCTGTAAAACCTAACGGAGCGCGATCGTCACCTTCAGCGGTTTGACACGCACTTAGCGTCAAAAGCTCTAACGGATTTTTTTTGAATTTTTCAGCGCGTAGCAAAACTTCCAAATCATCAATGTGTAACAAGTCATCGTAGGCCATCAAAAAGCTACTTTCTGCTTTGGAACCAAAAATCCCGTGCGAAGCAATATGCACAATCGAAAAAGGCGCGTTAACAACTTCTTCATTAAAATGCACCAGCGTAAAACCCTCATCAAGCAACAACGTGTTGCCTGCTGATTGTTCATTTAACGTGGTTACTTCTTGTTTTACACCAGGTAATTTTAATTGATCTTTCATGCCAGCAATGAACGCAGGTGTTCGCATGGCTTGTTCAAGATTTCCGTTATTCATTCGAACTAATTCACGCAATGTTCTGGATTTTTCAGCAATGTTGCGTGTACCACTTGATTCCAAACCACGTTTTTCTGCGGGGGCAGCGTCAACAGAAGCGGTTGTGCCTTCGCCAACATCAAGAAAACCGCCAATAACTTTTACAGGTAATTTTTCAACCACCGCACCAGGATTGCTCATACCAAGTAACAGTGTTTTTAAATCTTTGTGTTGCAAAGGCCGTGGATCAAAAAGCGTCAAACCTGGTGAGGTTGCCACCGCATATTTTTCAATTAAAAATTGTTTGCCATCATAAAGTGCCGCCATTGGAATTAAACGCAATGCACCATCTGGAACAAACACTAAGGTTTCAATGCCTTGTGCTTTCAATAATTCTTCCGTTGGAGCAACTAACCAACCGTAGAGTTTTGTCGCCATTGTCGCAGGTAATCGATTGCGTAAATTACGCGCCATTTTTTGTACTTGCGTTTTCAACGTTGCGCCGTCAACTGGCACGGTAAATTGCGACAAACCTTTTTGTGTACTGACTAAAATTTCAAGACGTTGCGGCAAAATAATCGGATAAACAATCGCCGTTTTATTATCGAGTTGCTCAATTTGTTGGCGTGCGCTTTCAACCGTGCAGCGACTTCCTAAAAAATCTTCTAATTCGGTTTGCTTAATTAACTCAACAGTATCACGCGCTTTTTTCAATAATTGCTGTTGATTGTCGCCCGATATTTTTTTTGCTTGTTCAAGCAGTAAATCGGCAAGCCCTAAATAAACAGGTTCTAGCGTTTCACGAAATGAGGAGCGACCATTTTGATAATCAACAGGAATGTCTTGGCGAATGGCTTCAAGATGTTCCACGGCACGTTGATATGCCGATGTTGCCGCTTCAATTTGCCCATCTTGACGAAGCAATCGTCCTTGTCGCCATTCCAAATTGAATAAAATATCGCGTCCTTCATGTGCTTGCATCAAAGCAATCGCTTCTCGTGTTAAGCGCAAGGCTTCGCCAACTCTTTTATCGTCTTCATAAAGCGAGGCAAGCCCATCAATTGCTTGCGTTTGAATGCGTGGTGATTTTTCATTGGCACTGAGTAAGCGGGCTTTTTCAAATGAATTGAAAGCGAGTGATAAACCGTCTTTGCCTAATGTTTTAGCTTGTTCACCTAAACTCAAACTTAGCTCCGCACGCTGACTAACATCAGGAATTTCATCGAGTTGATTACTCAATTTTTGCAGTGTTTCAAGATGCGTTGCAGCATCTAAATCGCGAGCAAGATTTAACGCCACTTTCATTGTTAAAACCGCATCGCCTTTTGCTAATTGCGCGGCTTGCGCGTAATAAGTTTGGGCTTGTTTAGTTTCATGTTGACTGCTGTGCAAATTACCAAGCAGATTCGCATATTCTGCTTTTTGTAATCCATCGCTGTGCTGATAAGCCTGCTCTAGCAAGGGTTTAGCTAATTCGTACTGATGAAATTGATAATAAGTGCGACCCAATGCGCCTGAAATTTGCGATTGTTCGTCGGCAGATTGAGCAACCAATTTTGCTTGTTCTAATTTATCGACCGCTTGATTGAGTAAACCTTGTCTTTGACATTCAAGTCCTTGTTTTAACGAATCTGAAAAAACAGCGGCTTTTAACGGAAGTGCAATGCCTAGTGCTGCAAATAATAAAAATTTCTTAATCATGTTTTTATCCATTAAAAAACATCGAGTTTGACTTGGAAATGAATGCCATCATCTTGCAAGTCATCGTTATATTTCGTCTTTTCAACACTGTTAATTTTGTGCGCCCAGTAGAATTCACTACTAAGTCGGTAAAATTTCCAATTCAAACCAATTCCCGCCGAATGCAAATAATTTGCGGACTCGCCATTATTCCAAGCACCGCCATAATCCATAAATGGAACCAGTGAAAGTGAATGCTCAGAATTAGCGTCGCCAAATAACGGATAGTGAAATTCGACGCTGGTGTTAAAACCTTCGTCGCGGACTAATTGATTTTCCCGATAACCGCGAACTGTATTCACGCCGCCAACTGCCATGCGTTCAAGCGGCAAAAGCGCGTGATTACTAAATTGCGTATTTCCTTTTAAAACAACTTGTGCGCCATTTTCTAACACTTTGTAACCATATTGCGCTTGTCCTAACCAAGTAAAAAAATCACTACTCGGATCAGTCGAATTACGTCGTGGTGTTGAACCTAAGGCATTTAACCCAAAACTAAACGTTGAACGTAAAGCCAAAACTTGATCCGCCATGCGTTCAATATGTTCTTGAGAAAAACGCACAACCGTGACTTGCGTGTGACCTGTCGGTTCGCCAGAAATAAAAGAAAAGGGTCTACCTGCTAACGTGGTTTCGTTTTCGCGCACGGCAAAACTGGTACTTAACGTCAATTTACGTTTAAGCGAATCGATAATCGGATGACTGATACCACCTTCAAGATTATGAACCTGACTTTTTACATCGAGCTTTTCCGTTGGTTGTTCAATTACCGAAGAATCACCTTCGGTAAAACGGAAAAAGGCTTGCGTGCCATAAGATGAAATCGGAACGCTCCAACCGCCGTTATAGGCTAAAGAGCCTTCGCTACCTTGAAACGTAAAATCTAATAAATCGCCCCATCCTGTTAAATTTCTCACCCAACTGCTCACACCACCAGCTTCTGCACCAATTGACGGCGGGCGATAGTTATTGGTGAAAAAAGTGAGTTGATAAGGTCGCGCCCGTGTGACATTTAAATCAAGCGTGCTGTGATTTGGATTTGAACTGGGCAGTAAATTTCCGTTTAACGTCGAAATCAATGGGTCAACAAGTAGCAATTGGAATTGCTCTTGCAGATCATTGACGTTTAACACGTCACCCGCTCGCAAACGATTTTTAATGTAATCCTCATTTAAGCCTTCTTGCCCGTGAATTTGCACGTCGTCGAGCTTGCCTTCGACAATTTCAAAATTCAGCACGCCATTTTGGAGTGCATCTTTGGTAATGCGTGCGCCTGAATTGATGTAACCATGATTGATGTAATGGTGCGTGATAGTTTGGCGTAATTCTTCTAATTCATCCGTACGAATAAGGCGATTTTCGTATTGCAACGTGAGCGCATGCAATTCACCTTCATCAAAAACCGTGTTGCCTGAAAAGGTGTAACGCTCAATGAAAAGTTTGCCACTACTGGGCGCAAGTAGCGTTGTTGATTCGGGCAAGGCGGGTAAATTAAATCCCCCTTTTGGTGTTAAAAATTCGGGGCGTGAAGGCGAATTCGCACTTGGACGATCCATTGATTCACTGCCACCTGCCGCCCATGCGTTTTGCGTTAAAACGAAAACGCTTGCTATCAATACTTTATTTCTGTGTGCCATAACTTAAATTAGGGTTACTAAACCATTGTTAATTACTAAATCAGCCGTCTGTACGCCAAGAAGAATGATGCCGTGATTGTTATCAGCACTGCTATGCAGCCACGTTGCCGCTTGACCATTTATTTGCGTATCAAGCGTTTCAATTGTGTTGTTATCAACATTTTCAAACCGCAATTTGTCGGCATCTTCGCCAAAATGTGAAACTTGCAGCACTTCATCCGCCGTTGTTACGTCATAACTAATCGTGATTGGTGTATTGCCACTTAAATCAAGATTACTTGGAACACCGTTAAAGCTCATTTGCGTTGTTGTCGCTAAAATCGCTGAACTCACCGCATCGGGTAAGCCTGCGATAATGGTGAAGTCATGAGCGGTGCTAATTTTATTTAACACACTTAAATCATTTTTATACTGTAGTTGTGAAAGCGTAATCGTTGGAATGGAATCATCCGTCAGCTCAATGATGAGCAGCTTTTTGATACTTGCTTGCAATAAATCGAGATTCGTTTGCACCGCTGCGGCAGAATCTTTGACGGTAATCAAAGAGACGGCTGCATTTGTGTAGTCATTTGAAAAATCCGACATGGTTGATAACCAAGATATTTTGCCAAGCACTTGCGCGAGTTCTGGAAAATCTCGGTATTGCGATACGTCTAATGCCTGATTATCGGTAACGATGATGGCGTTTAATTTGCCAATATCATAAACGTTAAGCAAATTACCAAAATTTGCTGATATGGCAGCGGCAGTGTCAGTAATTGTCACCGATGAAATCGACTTATCAAGAGCTTCTATGATGGCATCATGCGTTTGAACGTCATAAACCACTAAGCTGTAAGGCGATTTAATGAATTTTAACAACCCACTTTGCTCGCTATTTTCGAGTAACAACTCATTGTCATATTGATTTAAAGATAACGATAATTTAGGTTTCACTTTGTCAGTGAAATAAATTGCCCCAATCGGTGGGTCGATATTTAACGCATGAAGTTGATCCCAATACACTTGAACATTTTGAGCTGAATCTTTAATCGTTATGGAATTTGATTTCACTTTTGCCCCAACGATAGGCAGCAAATCTGCCATTTCTTTTGCCGTTAACTCTGATTTTGCTTCTAATTCTATTTGGAAAGAACCCGAGTTAGTTGTGCCACTAATCCGACTGAGCGCATTTTGATTATTAAGCAATTGCGATTTAGTCAAAATCAAACTGACTTTCGGAATACTGCTAATCAACGTAATCCCAGATAATGTTATGGCTTGCGATTCGAGTGACGATAAATTACTGGCTATATCTTGTGGTGTTCCTGTGTAACTTCCTGATGTGAAGGTAAAATTTAATGACGCATCGACAGACACATTCCCCGCACCATCGAGTTGTTTGACATGCAGTGTTTTAGCTCCGTTCCCTGTTATTTTAAAACTGTTCCCACTGCCTACATTCCAAACATTACCATCAAGGCTATATTGCCACGTTGCATCACTATTCAAGCCCGATATATTGACTTGCCCGTCGCTCGTTACGCTATCAATAGAAGGTGTTGCAGGAATTTTGGTTGCTAAGGTAAAACTTAACGAACTGTCCGTTGAGGAAGTACCCGACGCATCCATTTTTTTCACCAAAACCTTTTTCGCCCCATCACCCGTTACAACAAAACTCGAACCACTACCTTTTTCCCAGCTTGTACCTTGGTCAATGCTGTATTGCCAACTTTCACCACTTTCTACAATGACATTGACTTGGCCGTTATTGGTAATACTGTCAGCAGGATTTCCAGTATCAAAAGCGAGTGAAATTTTCGGTGCTGATGGTTGAGTTGCCGTCAAAGTAAAATCTAATCGTCCAACACTTGATTCGTTACCTGTCGTGTCTGTTTGTTTAACTAAAACAGACTTATTGCCATCGCTAGTAAGCGTGAGGCTAGAGCCACTACCAAGATTCCAAGTATTGCCATTGTCAACACTGTAGTTCCAACTCACGTTAGCTTCTAATTTGGCAACATTCACTTTACCATCGCTAGTGATTTTATCAGTGGGATTGCCTGTGTCATTTGCCAAACTTAAAGTGGGCGTTGCAGGTACTGTTGCATCGAGCGTAAAGGTTAACGCATCACTCACAATGGCATTCCCCGCAATGTCTGTTTGCCTAACAATGACGGATTTTGTGCCATCGCCTGTGAGGGTGAAATTAGAACCGCTACCCGCAATCCAACTTTTTCCGCTATCGGTGCTGTATTGCCAATCGCCATCTAAATTAGCGACATTCACTTGACCCGTTTTAGTCAATTTGTCAGTCGAGCTAATGCCCGTATCCGAATGTAACGTTAATTGTGATTTGTTAGCAGGTGGCGTTGTATCTAACGTAAAGGACAGAGAGACTGATTTTTTTTCAGTGCCATTAAGCGTTTGTTTCACTATGACAGCTTTAGAACCATCGCCTAACACGGTAAAACTTGAACCGCTTCCCGTAATCCAAGTCGTTTCATTATCAAGACTGTATTGCCACGTCGCGCCACTCGCTAAATTCGCTACGTTTATTTGCCCGTTACTTGTAATGCTATCTGTGGCACTTTTACCTGTATCTGCGGCTAAACTTAATGTTGGTGTGGCTAATGCACCTGCGGCTAAAACGAAATTCAAACTTGCGTTACTTGAAACGTTCCCCGCTACATCGATTTGGTGAACTAGCACCGATTTATTACCCGCCGCTCCTGTAGAAAAGCTCGAACCACTTCCTTTTGTCCAGCCTGAACCATTCAGGGTATATTCCCAATTACTTTCAGTTGTTGTGACAGTCACTGTCCCATCGGTTACAACCCCACTTTTGGATGATAATGTCGGTGCAAGTGGCGGCGTTGTGTCTAACACAAAAGTAAAACTCGCTGTTTTTTCAACATTTTTCGCATCCGTTTGTGTTACCACAACAGATTTATTGCCGTCACCGACAACAGAAATACTTGAGCCACTGCCTGTTTGCTTTACACCGCCATTGATACTGTATTCCCAAATTGCACCACCCAATAAATTAGCCACATTGAGTTGACCGTTACTGGTTATGTTGTCGTTAGACGTTCCTGTATCGCTAGCTAAACTTAATGTTAATGAAGTCGGTGTTGGCGTAGGAGTTGGCGTAGGGGTACCAGAACCTATCGTTCCTCCTCCACTTGGAGTTGGAGTAGAACCCGTACCGTTTTCAGTTGGTGGTGGCGTGGGAGTTGGAGAATCACTCGGAATCACCGTATTTTTAATCGCATCGTCAGCTGTAGACCCTGTTAACGATTCAAGTAACGTTTTTTCATCAAACGTTTTTGGATTCTCAATGGCTGTGATGATTGAGGTGGTCGCCGTGTTTTGATTAAAATTCGATACTCGTGAAACATTACCTAACACAGTTGAAGTGCTTTGAGTTTTCGCATTACTAATCGCTGAGTCGATATTAGCGGAAGTATCTGCCACAACTTTGGCAAAGACATCGTCAACTAGCCCGATTTTAGTCGCATCAAACGTGATGTCTTTATCAACCGTCGTTGCGCCAAGAAATACCTCTTTTAAAAAAGACAAATTATTCAAATCAATCTTTGTGTCTTTGGCTTTATCAATACTGTTGAGCAGTGAATCAACCACCAAATTATTTGCGTCGATTGTTGAAATAGCCGTTGTCGATGAGCGTTGCAGAATTTCACTTGCCGTAATCAGCAAATTCACAATTTTGGTACTCGTTGCAAACACGTTCAAAGCGGATGTTTTCGTGCTACTGGTACTTGATTTAACGCTATCAATTGGATCGTAAGTCATCACATTGATTTTGCTTGAATCAAAACCGAAGGCTTTAGCAATCGTGGCTTGCGCTTGTGCTGCTGTTTGACCGCGTTCAATCAAGACTTGTTGCAATGTTGTCAACGGCGTAACAACGGTTGCACCCGCAGGTGCGCTTAATTGCCCTTTGAAAGCCAGACCCGTTCCTATGTCGGTTCCGCCCACGATAGTCATAGGACGAATAGGCGTATCTTTTGGAAAAGAAAAATGCCCATAATTATCGGTGTGAACGTTATAAATCACCCCGTCCGAGCCTTGAATGGTGACGGTTGCATTCGCAAGATAATCATCAATCACAAAACCTGTAATTAACGCAAATGCACCTGTTTTAAAATTAAACGTTTTGGTATCCAAAATGCCTGCAAAGTCATTGCCCGCTAAATCTTTAATTGCCCCTTTATCAACTTTAATAAAATAAGACGTATCCGCTTTTAAATTAAGCGTTGGGTTAATCATCAATTGATCGTTATCAATTGTGATTTGTTTATCTTTAATATCAATTTTCCGCACATCTTTTGCGCCATCACTGATAGTAATGAAGCCTTTTTCGACAATAACAGGTTCGTTAAATTTAAAAATAAAATCGGCATTTTGTGCAACATCGTTACTCTCATCTTTTGGCGACAACGAAACTAACGCGGGTGGAGTGGTATCACTTGGGGTTGAAGTTGCTGATGTCGTAAAACTAAAGGGAAAGAGTTTTTTTAAGTCATAAGCATTGTTATTAGAGGTATCTTTAATTGCCCCAACGTCCATCGTTAACGTGTAGATAGAAGCCGCCTCTAAATCCTTACTCGGATTGATAACAACCTCTTGTCCATTGACCGAAACTTGCGTTTTATCAGATACGGGAATGCGTAATGAACCCTTTTCGTTTGAAATAACGATATTGCCTGTTCCCGCCTTGACGATTTCATTAAACGTTAAAACGATATTTTGCCCGACATCAACATCTTTTGCTCCAGCCTTCGGATTAGAAGAAATAGGATTAGGCGATGTTTTATCAGCCGCTTGAGGCTT
>JAQTXN010000209.1 GCA_028688755.1 Methylococcales bacterium
CAACCTATGCCTGCTGAAGTTCAAACACATTTGCGTGGTTCGCTTACCGAAAAAACGCTAGACGACGCACACACCGACTTTATGCAAAACATTTTGCCTTATGCGGTCGGTAACGCACATCCGCGTATTATGGGTTGGGTTCACGGCGGCGGCACACCTGTTGGCATGGTGGCTGAAATGCTTGCGGCTGGCTTGAATGCAAATTTAGGCGGTCGTAATCAAGCTCCTGTTGAAATTGAACGCCAAGTTATGCGCTGGGTGCGTGATTTATTTGCTTTCCCTGAAACGGCTAGCGGCTTGTTTGTCACGGGAACATCGATGGCAAATTTGATTGGCTGCTTGTGTGCAAAATCGCAAGCTAATGATGCTGAAAATTTAACCGCTTACACTTCAATTGCCGCACACATCAGCGTCGCACAATCACTCGATATTTCAGGAATTGGTAAAGCTGCTTTGCGAAAAATTCCCGTTAATGAAAATTACGAAATCGATGTTTTAGCCTTAGAACAAGCCATTATTTCGGATAAAAAAGCGGGCAAAACACCGTTTCTAGTTGTAGCAACCATTGGCACAGTCGATGTTGGTGCAATTGATGATTTACAAAGAATTGCCGCAATTTGTGAACGTGAAAAAGTTTGGTTTCATATCGACGGCGCATTTGGTGCATTGGCAATGCTGTCGCCAGAACTTGCCCCACGATTGAAAGGCATTGAACTTGCCGATTCGATTGCGTTCGATTTTCACAAATGGGGACAAGTGCCTTATGACGCGGGTTTTATCTTGGTTCGAGATGGCGAAATTCATCAAAAAACTTTCTCGTCGCCTGCCGCTTATTTGCAACGTCACGAGCGTGGATTGTCTGCAAATTCACCGTGGGCGTGTGATTTAGGTTTGGATTTGTCGCGTGGTTTTCGAGCATTAAAAACATGGTTCACGTTGAGCGTTTATGGCAATGAAAAACTGGGGCAAGTCATCGCGCACACTTGCGAATTAGCACAACTTTTAAAACGTAACATTGAAAACTCGCCCGAATTAGAGTTGCTTGCGCCTGTGGCGTTGAATATCGTGTGTTTTCGTTATCGTTGCGATGATGCGAACCGTGTAAATACTGAAATTGTGATTGCCTTGCAAGAATCAGGCATTGCTGCGCCCTCCTCTACGACATTGAATGGAAATGTGGCAATTCGCACCGCAATTGTGAATCACCGTACGACTGAAAACGATATTGCAATTTTGCTGGAAGCTGTTTTGAAATTTGGCAATGTGTTAACCACTTCTACCCCTTAAAAAATATGAAATTAAATTTGAATGCGCTGGCGGCAAAACCGTTAATTGGTTTAGTTGAATTGATGCGCCTTGCACACGCAGGCGTTGATATTTCGCCAATTGGACAAATGCTGATTGAAAAAACGGCTGAAAATCCCAACGATGCCAATGCGCTGCTTGATTTGGGAATTGTGTTGCAACTGCGCGGCAATCGAGAATTAGCAATGCAAGTGCAACAGCAAGCCATTGAATTGCAACGCGCTTACGTTTTTCCTGCAAAAAATCCAACTTTGCGAGTGCTTGCGTTAATGAGTGCAGGCGATTTAATGGCAAATACACCGATTGAATTTTTGGTTGAAAATTCTGACATTGAACTGACTCAGTTTTTTGTCACCGAAGATTTATTTACTGTTGCTGGAAATTTGAATGAAGATTTGCCTGAGCATGACGTGTTATTTGTCGCGATTGCCGAATCAGAAGAAAATTTGCCGCTGTTAAAACAACTTGAGCCGATTTTAAAAAACTGGGACAAACCTGTTCTAAATCAACCTGAAAAAATCACTAACATGTCGCGTGACGCAGCATGTCAATTACTGGCAAATATCGATGAAATTTCAATGCCTGAAACGTTGCGTTATTCGCTTGAAAGTTTGAATTCTGCATCGTTTGATTATCCCATCATTATTCGTCCGATTGATTCGCACGCGGGACATGATTTAGACAAAATTGAATCTGAAAATGCCTTGAAAAATTACCTAACACAGCAAAACTACAACGAGTTTTTTGTCGCTAAATTTATCGATTATCGCAATGCGGATGGCTTGTTTCGTAAATATCGCGTGATGCTGATTGCTGGAAAACCATTTTTAGCGCATTTGGCGATTTCGCAAAATTGGATGATTCATTATTTAAATGCAGGAATGGCTGAAGATGCGAAAAAACGCGCTGAAGAAGCACAAGTGATGGCGCAATTTAACGAAACATTTGCTCAAAAACACGCCGCCGCCTTTCAAAAAATTTATCAACGCTCTGGGCTAGATTATGTCGGATTGGATTGCAGCGAAACGCCTGATGGCAAATTGCTGATTTTTGAAATTGACAGCTGCATGATTGTTCATGCAATCGACCCGATTGATTTATTTCCTTATAAACCCGCGCACATGGCGAAATTATTTGCCGCATTTCAACAATTACTTCACGATTCAAAGAAATAACATGACAACCCAAACGCCTAAAACCATTTATCGCAACGATTACACCGTTCCTGACTTTTTGATTCACGATGTGAAACTGCATTTTTCGCTAGATGCTGAAAATACAAAAGTGCTTTCAACGCTGACATTGCAACGTAATCCTGAAAGTAAAAATCAAACTGCCTCGCTAGTTTTAAACGGCGAAAAATTGGTTTTGCACAAAGTCATTTTGAATGAAACCGAATTAACCGATTACGTTTTGACACCTGAGACATTGACGATTTCAAATGTGCCTGAAATGTTCACGTTAATCATCGAAAATATGATTAACCCGAAAGAAAATACTGCGCTTGAAGGGCTTTATTTATCAAACGGAATGCTTTGTACGCAATGTGAAGCGGAAGGTTTTAGAAAAATCACTTATTTCCTCGACCGTCCCGACGTGATGAGCAAATTCACCGTCACGATTGTTGCTGATAAAACCGATTATCCCGTGTTACTTTCAAATGGGAACAAAGTTGCTAGCGGTGAATTTGAAAATAACCAACATTGGGTCACATGGAACGACCCATTTGCAGAGCCGTGTTATTTATTCGCACTGGTTGCAGGGCAATTAGAATGCGTCGCCGACACGTTTATCACGCAGTCAGGCAGAAAAATCGATTTAGAAATTTTTGTCGAAGCGCACGACAAAGACAAATGTGACCATGCCATGCGCTCACTTGAATATGCAATGCGTTGGGATGAAGCAGTCTGTGGGCGTGAATACGATTTAGATTTGTACATGATTGTTGCCGTTATCC
>JAQTXN010000066.1 GCA_028688755.1 Methylococcales bacterium
TGCTCAGTTGCAATGGGATAAAGACGGTGCAGCAGGTTCAACCAATTCTTGGATGACTGTGCTTACACTTAACAATGTGTCTGCAATTTCACTTCTTGGTGCGAACTTTACGGGAACACTAGGCGCGGATTTTGCGGGTGTGACTAGCCATGTTCCAACCATCAATGTATTACCAGCAACTCAAAACATTGCAGAATCAACGATTACAACAGCAAGCGTTGGCACGATTGACGTTCAAGATTTGGATTTTGCAAATAGCGAACATGTTATTGTTCAGGTTTCAAATAACGTTGGTCTTGCGTCAACAGGTTCAAATGCCAGTGCATTGCAAACCCTTTTAGGTTCACCAGAAAATCAATCTTTGTTGTTTAACGCATTGGATTTAACCGCGACAGGAACGGGTTTTACAACAAGCGGTGCAACAATCACGTTAGCCGAAAACAAAACACTTAACTATTCGTTTAATGTTTCAAGTATTCCCAACTTTGCGAATTTATTAAGCGGCGATTCGATTACGTTGTCTTATATCGTTAATGCTGAAGATGAAAATTTAAATCTCACGTCACAAACATTAACTTTCACCATTCAAGGTGAAACGAAAATTATCAGCGCAACAGTCATTCCTGCGAGTGCCGACTTGCCAGATACCATTCAAATTGAAACTGAAAATGGCACTGACATTAGGTTGTTTGAAGGAGCAACAGATGTCACGAACAAATTTAATCAAGATTTTAGTATTGATTCGGCGGGCATTAAAACTATTACTTTTACTGTTAATCCAAATAGTGGATATAACGGAACGAAAAGCCTTTTTGCAAAATCATTTTTAATCGGTGATCCAAACACGGTTCAAAGTACGTCGGCGAGTTTGAGTCTAACACTTCCAGATGGTGACGATAATTTAGTTGGTACAACTGGAAACGACACCTTATTTGGCGGTTTGGGCAATGACACGTTGTTTGGTTTGTTGGGTAATGATTTGTTAGATGGTGGTGATGGCAACGATTCATTAGAGGGTGGCGAAGGGGTTGACACGCTCATTGGCGGGACTGGTTCTGATACCTTATCTGGTGGTATTGGTGATGATGTATATTTCATTAGCGATGCGGCAAATACAATTTTTGAAACCACAGGTGTAGCTCAGGTTTCAACGATTACGATTGCAGGTGCTGTTGAAGTAAATGAAACATTAAGTATTACTGGGGTTGCAACAAATGCCGTGTCTGTGACAACAGGTGTAGATGCGGCAACAACTGCAGCTGCAATCAAAACGGCTATTGATGCAGCTAGTGGATCAAAGGTAGATGTCACAGTTTCAGGGGGCGTTGTGACATTAACTGCAAAAGTTGCAGGTACAAGTTTTACCGTAACAGCCACTGTTGCTGATGGAACTTCTGTCACAACAGGTGTTGGAACGACAGCAGCCGTTGCCATTTTAACTGCTGCTACTCAAAGCGGGGATATCGATACCGTTCACTCGTCGGTCACTTATACACTTCCTTCCAATGCTGAAATAGAAAATTTTTATCTTGATGGCGCGGCTGCTATCGATGGGACTGGCAATGCAGCTTCTAACAACATTCATGGCAATGATGCGGCAAACACACTTGATGATGGTGATGCCAACGGTAGTTCAACCCCCAACAATTTATCAGGCGGCAAAGGAAACGATATTTATGTTGTTCACAGCTCTGGTACTTTGGTTATCGAAACTAACGTTGGTGGCATCGATACAGTTCAAAGCTATATGAGCAGTTTTGAATTACCTAGAAATATTGAGAATTTGGAGTTATTTGGAAGCTTTAATTTTGGTAAAGGTAATAATTTAGCTAATAGCATTACGGGAAGTGCAGGCACGGATACATTGGATGGTGGGGCTGGTGCGGATACGCTTACTGGTGGGGCTGGTGAGGACACATACATTATTGACCGTGTAACAGATCAAGTTATCGAAAGTGCTAATGCAGGAACAGACACTGTTCAATCGATTGTGACTTATACATTGCCTGTAAATGTTGAAAATCTCACTTTAAAAGGACTTGCAGCAATTAGCGGCACGGGTAATGAGCTTGGTAATACAATCACAGGGAATGACGTAGCAAATATGCTTGCAGGCGGTGCAGGTGCTGACTCATTGAGTGGTATGGGCGGAAACGATTCCTTAGATGGCGGCGTGGGAGCAGACACCTTGATTGGCGGCATGGGCGTTGATACCTTAACAGGTGGAGATGGAGCTGACATTTTTGTTTTTGGTAACATTTCAGAAATGGGAAGAGCAACACGCCGTGACGTAATTACCGATTTCACAACAGGCACAGACAAAATTGATTTGTCTGCAATGAACATTGTGGGTTCGGCAGGTACTGGGGCATTAGCGGATATGTTCACAATTCGTTGGACGTTTTATGGTGGTTATGCTGTTGTACAAGGCGATACAAATGAGGATCCTGCAACGGTCGATTTTGAAATTAAATTGAATGGTGTGACGGCACTTGCTGATACGGATTTTATTTTTGCGCCCATACTCGTAACGGGGGCGGGTTCAAGCGATGCGTCAGTGGGCAACGTAAGACTCGAGTTTGCTGAAGGTACTTACGATTATAGTGTCTCTAACTTTGGTGCAGGTGATGCGTTGATTTTCCCAAATTATCAAAATCCAACACTCACTAATACTAATTCTACCGATGGTGATGTGACCGTGGAATGGGCGAGTGCAGGTTCTGTGATGACTGTCACGTTGACAGGCTTAACTAATGCACAAGATAGCGCAATTTTCGATATACCTAGTTTCAATAGCGTATTTGGTGCTGGCTCTATTATTTAAAGAAGGGGAATTCAGTGGCAACAAATCTACAATTTTCCGTTTCAGGCAATTCTATTTCGATAGACGATGATTTTCCGACCGTCGAGAAAGTTTCGCTTGAGTTAGATGCTACAAATCCTGTTTCTGTTAGCGTCGCTACTGGAAATGTTAATGCCTTTGCGCTGGAGGCTTATTTAAAAAGTCCAGAAGCAAAAGCGGTGTTGACGGGGTTATTTTCGTTATCGGGTTCAGGCGCAGGTGTTAGTCAATTATCAGGTACTGACATTTGGGAACTCGCGGGAGCGGGTACTCTGACGTGGACGTTTAATTCAAATGTGCCTTATTTTGAAGCGTTACTCACTGGCGAATCGCTCAATTTAACGTATCACCTGATTGCTCACGATTCGCTGGGTAATGAAATCGGGCAAGACATTCCTGTGCAAATTGTTGGTGAAACAAAAATCATCAATGTGACAGTGCAAAATGCGATGGTTGCCGATTTGTTTGCAACCGTTCCTGTTGAAGGCGCGGTTGCAACGCTAACTGTTACAACGGAAGCCAATACCACGTTAAAAATTTTTGATGGTGCAACAGACATTACGTCTAGTTTTTCGAGCAACATCTTCAATGAGCAATTAGGCATTTGGACGGTTATTTTTACGTCAACATCGAATGCTTATTACGGTAAAAATTTAACGCTTCAATCTACCTCAGTAGATGGCACGACAGTTTACGATTCACGCGCGAATTTAGTTTTAACTGTTGGTGCAGATTTGACTGCCCCAGCAGCCCCTATTCTTTCAGAAGTGGGAACAAATTTAAGCGATAACTTACTCAATAATACGGAAGCGACAAGTGCCGCTTTTCGTGTCACGTTTCCCACAACGGGATCAAGAGCGGTTGTGGGTGATAGTGTTGAATTATTACTGGGTGGCGTATCGTTCAAAACGGCGACATTAAGCAGCATCAACGTGAGTGCAGGCTATGTTGATATTCCTATTTCAAGAACCGATTTAGGCAGTGATGGCAATAAATCATTAACGGCAAAAATTACCGATATTGCAGGCAACGCAAGTTCAGCAAGTACAGCCATTACGTTCATTTTAGATACCATTGCGCCGTCACCGATGACGCTGGCAGAAACAGGTTCAACGAAATTAAGCGATAGCGTAATAAGTCTTGCTGAATCAGCGAGCGAAACCACGTTTCGCGCCGCTTTGCCTGCGAGTTTCGTTGCAGGCGATAGTGTTGAATTATTGCTTGGCAACTCGCCTTTTTCTCCGCCTAAAAAAGTCGTTTTGACAAGCACCGAAATTGGTTTGGGCTACGTTGATTTCGCGATCACAACATCGAATTTAGGAAATGACGGTGCAAAATCGTTAACTACGTTAATTCAAGATATTGCAGGCAATAGCACAACCAGTTTGCCTCTTAACTTTACATTAAAAGCAAGCCCTTCTCTTGCGCCAACGCTTAGTTTATTTCAAGACACAGGTACAAGTACCACTGATGGCATTACCAGTAATGGCAAAGTGGTTGTTTCGGGCGTAGACCAAGTTTCTGGCACAACGTGGCAATACAGTCTCGATAATGGTTCGAGTTGGAGTGTGAAGCAAAATTACACCGTGTCAGATTTCACTTTAACAGGCGACGGCGTTAAAAACATACAAGTTCGGCAAATTGACACCGTAGGCAATGTTTCGGCGACACGCAGTTTGAATTTTACTTTGGATACCACCGCGCCAAGTGCATCAATGCTTGCAGAGCAAATAACAAGCAAGCTCGCAGATAGTCGAATCAATGCGGTTGAAAATGTGACCAACACGGCTTTTCGCGCCCTGCTACCTACTGTTTCAGGTGATAAAGTCGAATTGCGCCTAAATGATAATGTTGTAGGAACCTTATCAACACAAACGTTATCAATCGGTGGCGCGGGTTACGCTGATTTCATCCTCCCACCTTTTAGCACTGAAGGCACGAACACACTCACCGCATTTACGATTGATGTTGCAGGTAATCGTAGCGTTGCGAGTCAACCACTCTCATTTGTGTTGGATACCATTTCTCCAACGGCACCAACGATTGCAGAAACGGGAACTCACCTTGCCGACGGAAAAATGAATGCCGACGAAGCAGTTAGCACGAATTTTAGAGTGAATTTGCCAACAACGGGATCACTTGCCGTAAGCGGCGACAAAGTTACATTGCAGCTGGATTCAGTTACCAAAACCATCACGCTTGGTAGTGGAAATATCACAGCTGGATTTGTTGATTTCACGCTAACCAAACAAGATTTAGGTGTTGATGGCAACAAAGTAATAACCGCTAAAATCACTGATCTTGCTGGAAATGTTAGCTCACCTGATCCACAACTTTCTTTTACTTTAACAACCACACTACCCACGGCACCTGTATTAGCTCTTAGCGTTGATACGGGAAAAGCAGGGGATTTTATTACCAGTGTTGGCAGAGTTAGCATTTCAGGTTTAGTTACAAACGCGAAGTGGCAATACAGTATTGATAACGGTAGTCACTGGTTAGACGGCATTGGAAATGAATTCACCGTCAAAGGTGATGGAAGCAAAACTGTTCTCGCAAGGCAAGTTGATGCAGCGGGAAATTTCTCAACGCAGAGCAGTTTGAATTTTGTTTTAGATACCAGTGCGCCCCTTACGCTTGCTGCACAAGGCATCGCGTTAAATGACAATTTACTTAATCTTTCAGAAGCCACAGCGGGAATTAGTTTTCGCGCTAATTTAATTGGTGATGTGGTTCTTGGCGATACGGTTAGTTTGTTGCTAGGTGGTACGTCATTTATCAGTCAGCCAATCAATAATCTAAATATCTTTAACGGCTATGTGGATTTTTCTGTTTCGAAAGCGCAACTAGGTTCTGATGGAACAAAATCCATTGCAGCGCAGCTGCTTAACGCTGGCACGACAACATCAACAGCACCGATTGTATTCACCTTAGATGCCAAAATTCCTAATGCACCGAGTGTCACGGAACATAGCAGTTCAACGGATTTAATCGATGGCAAACTAAACAATGTTGAATCGGTCACAACACTTTTCAGAATTAGCTTGCTTGGCACAGAAGCTGTAGCTGGCGATAGCGTCGAATTATTTTTGAATAACAGCCGTTTTGCGATTCCAAAAACCTTAACACTAGGTAGCGTAAATATCGCTAATGGTTTTGTGGATTTTACCGTTTCGAAAGCAGATTTAGGTGAGGATGGCAGCAAATCGTTGACGGCAAAAGTGACTGACATTGCAGGAAATATCAGTAATGCAAGTACGCCATTAGCATTCGTTTTAGACACCATTGCGCCAACTTCAAGTATTGCCACAACGGCGTTTGATTTTTGGAATAGCTTACTTGCAAGCAAAACGATTCAAATAAACGTAGATGCCACAGCAATTGTGGGCGATACCGTTGAGTTATTGCTAAATGGCATAGCGTTTAAAAATGTTGTGTTAGCAAGTGGCGATATAACTAACGGGTACGCGACAATTAACGTAGCAAGAACGGATTTAGGCAGTGATGGTATCAAATCGCTAACGAGCGTTATTTCTGACGTTTCAGGCAATAAAAGTAGTCCGAGTGCAGCGTTAATTTTTACACTGGACACAAATGCAACGCAGGCTCCAACACTTAATGAATTGGGTTCAACGGATTTAGCCGACGGATTCATGAATGATGCCGAAGCGGCAACAACGACTTTCAGAGCAACTTTGCCAACGCTAGGTTCACGCGCTGTTGCAGGCGATACAATTCAACTATTGGGAGTTAGTCCAGAGAAAAGTGTTGAGTTGTCAGCAAGCGACATTGCAAATGGCTATGTCGATTTTACGGTTTTGAAAACCGATTTAGGCACGGATGGTTCAAAATCGCTTACCACAAAAATTACCGATAAATCAGGCAACGTAAGTGCGACTAGCAGTCCAATCATTTTCACGCTTGATACGACTGCACCAATAATTCCTACGTTTGCGACAATCGCCACGTTATCGGATGGTCAACTAAATAATGCTGAAGCGGTAAGTGCTGAGTTTCGCGTCAATCTCACAACAACGGGTACGGGTGCTGTTGTTGCAAATGACAAAGTCGAGTTATTACTCAATGCTGGCTCTTTTGGGATTCCAAAAATCGCAAAATTGACCGCTTCCGATATTTCTAACGGTTACGTTAGTTTCACTGTGACACAGGCTAATTTAGGCACGGATGGCACTAAATCACTTACTGCCATGATTACGGATTTATCGGGCAATAAAAGCACAAGTCTAGCGAAAACGTTTGTTTTAAAAGCAACGCTACCGACTACGCCACAATTAAGTTTTACCGAAACAGGAATCCCAACAGACAGCATTACCAATAATCCACAAGTCACTGTTAGCAGATTGGATACGGGAGCAACGTGGCAATATAGTTCTGATAAAGGATTAAGCTGGCAAGCAGGCAGTGGCAGTTCTTTTAATGTTTCAGGTGATGGCGTGAAATCTCTTTTGGTACGTCAAACCGACGCAGCGGGCAATATCTCAAATGTGGGAAATTTAAGTTTTACTTACGATGGCACCGCACCTAACTCACCAATTTTAGTGGAATCGACCAAGTATTTAACCGATAGCTTTATCAATAAAGCCGAAGCGGTCACTACAACTTTCCGCGTAAATTTGGATAATAGCCATCTTGTCGGCGATAAAATCGAATTGTTGCTAGGTGGAAACGCATTTAACACGGCAAAATTCATCACGATAAGCGAGGCTGATAAAACAAAAGGTTTTGTTGATTTTACGGTTTTGAAAAATGACTTTAACGGTGAGGGCAGCAAGTCAGTCACCGCTAAAATTACCGATATTGCAGGCAATTCATCAAGCAGTTCAGCAATGACTTTCACACTTGATACCGTTGCCACAAACGCCCCAACGGTAACAGAAGTTTCTTCAAATAAATTAAACGATGGCAAATTAAACTACGATGAAACCACAGTAAATACCTCGTTTCGCGTCGCATTGCCAACGTCTGGTGTTTCTGCTTTAACAGGCGATAAAGTCGAGTTGCTCTTAAACGGCGCGTCATTGAGTACACCAAAATTTGCCACGTTAAATGGCGATAATTTAACAAACGGTTATGTTGATTTTGCGCTATCAAAAGCCGATTTAGGTGCTGATGGGGATAAGGTTTTAACTGCTGTGATGACAGATCGAGCAGGAAACATAAGCCCTGCGAGTGCGCCGTTAAGTTTTAAATTAAAAGCCACGTTGCCACCAACACCAGCCGTTTCTGAATTTGGCACTTCGTATTTAAGCGACAGCGTACTCAATAATGCCGAGGCAACTAGCTCTGTTTTCCAAGTCAGTTTTCCAAAAAACAGCCTCATTGTTGGCGATAGAATCGAGTTGTTGCTTGGCGGTAATTCTTTTGGCACAACAAAAATAGTTACGTTAGATGCGACGGCTATTAGCAATGGCTATGTGAATTTTACGGTGGTAAAAACAGACTTAGGTCTCGATGGTAATAAAGCCTTAACAGCCAAAATTACAGATACTTTTGGCAACGTAAGTGCTGCAAGCAAAGCGGTTGAATTTGTCCTTAATACTTCAACGACGACAACTAACTTCCGTGTTGAATTACCCACGTCATTAGCCGTTTCGGGTAATACGGTTGAAGTATTGAAAAATGGCGCGTCGTTTAGCCCTCAAAAAATGGTCACTTTGGCGAATAGTTCTCAAAGTGTCGATTTTGTCATTCTCAATGCTGATGTGCCTGCCAACAGCAAATTAACCTCTGTTATTACCGAATCGGGAACCTCTAAACGTTATTATTTGGACAGTAGTTTTAGTGTCGCTGCAACAGGCGTGAAAACAACGACCACGACAATTATTGCTCGCAGTGCAACAGAAGTTTTACAAGGCACAACCATCACGAGCGTTGCCGATGACAAAGGCTATTTAAAAACAACGATTCAAGAATATAACGCGAGCAATACGTTATTAAAAACGACCGCAAAAGAAGGCATTAAAACAACGGTTACAGAAGGAACAAATACCACTATTTCAATCGATACAACGGGCTTAACAGGTGACGTTGGCGCAAATAATCAAACGACATATAAAATCGTTGAACGCGATGGTTCGATAACGACTTACTATTTAGATACAACAAGCCACGCATTAGTTAAATACACGATTAGCAGCAGTACAAATACAGCAACTAGCAGTACCACTAAAATAAGTTCTTATAACGAAAAAGGGATATTGCAATCGAGTACCCAAACAACAATCACAACTGATGCCGATAGTCATCAAACAACATTGATTAGTGAATACAATTCAGCAAATGTTTTAACAAGTAGTGCGTTAATTGATGGTGTGAAAACCACGACCAAAAATGCTAGCGGTAGCGTGACAAATATCAGTATTGATACGACAACGTTAACAGGTATTCCAGATGCGTATAACACGAATGTAGTTAATTACACGGTCGGCAATACAACTTATAGCCTTGATACTCAAAATCATTTAGTTCGATACAGTGCGGTCGCTTCTATAACGGTGTTAGGTGAGGTGACGACGAAAATTAGCCAAATCTATAACAATGTTGGTTTAAAAATAGGCGATGCCAAACTCAGCACGCAAGCGACTCATTCAAACTACACCGAAACGACGACAGTTCATAATAGCGATAGCACCAAAACGGTGACAAATACCGTTATCAACGACGGTTATCAAATATCATCGGTTGCACTTTATAACGCGAGCGGCATCTTGCTCAGTAGCAAACAAATTGATGGCATTAAAACGACATTTTTTAACGCAGAAGGTGTTGTCACAAGCATTACGATTGATGCTACGGGATTAACGGGTTCAACGGTTGAGGGCTATAACGCTTATAACGTCAGCGATAATGCGGGAAATGTGAATACTTACTACCTCAATGCAACAAGTAACGCACTAGAAAAATACAGCAAAACACAAACAAACGAAAACGCGGATAACACGATGAAAACCACTACGTTCTTTGACAAAGTGGGAACTTTTACAGGCAAATCCGTCAGCGTTACATCAACACAAAATGGCGTAGTGACAGCCAGCACAAAAAACTATAACGCATCAGGCATTTTAGTTAGCAGTTCGCAAACAGAAAGTATCAAAACAACAAACTATGATGCCAGTGGGCATGTTCTGAGTATTACCATTGATACAACAGGTTTAACGGCAACAACAACTGATGAAGGCGTTGCTTACTCCGATTCAGCAACCAATGCGACTTATTATTTAAATCCATCAACAAATGCCTTAATAAAATACAGTTCAAGCATTCAAACGGTTGCCAATTCAGGGGCGACGGTAATCAATACTTTTTTATACGATGCCAAAGGCGTATTAACAGGCAGTTCACTCACAGAAATCACAACGCAATTGTCGGCTGTTACACGCTACGATCAAAACGGTGCTTTTATCGATAAAATCGAAGTCAATGGAAGAAAAACCACGATTTATGACAGTGAAGGGAATGTGCAACTCATTACGGTTAACGTGACGGGATTAACAGGAACGCCCGATGCAACGGATTCAACGAGAACGCATTACACGGTTATAAAAGGCGACGATACGATTATTTACACGCTCGATGCGAATCAAGCCGTGATGAAATATGTCATTAGCCAAACAAATACGGTTGTGGACGTAAATGAAATTTCTCATTCATTGCTGACTATCGCTACTTATAACGAAAAAGATGTACTTATCGGTAATGGCAGCATTGATAGATTCACTTTAGATGGAATTGAATACGTTAAATCGTGGACATCGACGATTACTAAAACGTCAACAGGGAAATCTATCACCGATTTTTACGACAATGACGGTGTGCAAACTTCGACGACAAAAAATTATGATTTAAACGGTAATTTGCTGAATAGTTCACGAACTGAAGGGGTAAAAACAACGTTTTATAAAACGGATGGCAATGTTGATAAAGTGCAAATTAACGTGAGCGGTCTAAATGAAATAACGCAAGGAAGCAAATACAGCGCGACAGACAGCAACGGCGTAGAAACGGTGTACACCGTTACGGCAGGAAACATTTTAGTTAATTACGAAATCAATCAATATAGCGATAAGGTTATTGAAGGTTTTGTTCATCATGTCACTAGCACACAAACTTTTAACCAAAACGGGCAATTAACGGGCAGCAAAGTAACAGACGAATCGACGGTAAATGGACACCACTTTACAACCATAAAACAATATAACGCTGACAGTACATTCGTTAATGAGACAAAAATTGAAGACAGAATGACGACTGTTTTTGATGTTAATAAACAAATTATAAGCATTGCTTTTGATGTCACAGGTTTAACACCAGAATCAACAACAAACGGCATAAACGTTTATAAACAAGAAAGTGATAATGGAACTTATCGTTATTACTTAAATGGAACGAATTTGAGTAAATACAGTTTGAGTACCAGTGACAGCACAGTGGACGTGAATGTCTCACATCAAACTACGATTACGAATGAATTTGACAACAAAGGTTTTTTAACTAGCACTGTGAACAACAGTGTTGACTCTTTCACAACAGACGGCGTTTTACGAACGATTAGAAGTGAATCGATAAAAACAAACAACACAAATGGAAGCGTTAATGAAGTCGTCAGGTACTTTAACGACAACAATCTTATTTCCACAACTGTCTCGAATTACAGCGCAACGGGTGATTTGGTCGATAAGATACAAACTATTGGACATAAAACGACTGCTTTTGATGGCGATGGAAAAGTCACGCAAGTTTCCATTTTTGTTGATTCGGCACTGACTAAAATAGCCGAGGGAATTTATAGCGAAACCATCAATGGTATTACACCAACCTATTATTTAGGCTCGCTGCAAAGTGATGGTAGTTATTTACTTGATCACTACAGCCTAACCCAAAAAACAGATGACACGCATTACAGCACCACAATCTATGCTGCTGGAGATATTGTAATTGGCAGATTCAGTGTTGATGGCTCGAAACGATTAGAAACAGTTATTACTTATACCGCTAATGGTCGCACAGAAACGAACCTCTCAAACATTGATGGACGTGTTTCGTCATCAGAATTTACTTATGATGCAGCAGGACTTGTAACGGGACATACTGAAACTGAAGGGAGAAAAGTCAGTGTTTATGATGCAAGTGGCGTATTAACAGCAATTACGATTGATACAACGTTAAGTCCTTCATTAAGTGAATTTATTGATTCGGATTTAACAACCAGAGCTTTCAAAGAAACGCTTGGCAATGTCACGACAACTTACTATTTGCAAAATACGAGTAACCAATTAGTTAAAATTTTAACCGAACAAACTACAACCGTAGGTGGTCGTACGATTTCCGACACAAACACATTCAACAATCTTGGCGTGTTAACAGCAAAAACTCACACAGAAATAGAAGGTGCAAATCGATTGTCAAATGAGATAACGTTCAACAGTGAAGGCACAGAAAAAACCATTACAGATACGACTATTTCAGATGGAAAAACCTTTATCTCTACCGTCATTCGCAAAGTGGGTGATGACAGTATTTTGAGGAGTTCGCAATCAGATGGTATCAAAACGACTTCTTATGATGATAAAGGGGTCGTTACAAGTGTTTCGGTTAATGTAGCGGCTATAGAAACGGCTACTTATGAATTAACCGATAGCAGCGGCGTTACAACTAAATACTATGTGAATTATGGCGATACGACTAATCATACTGATGGTGTGGTAACTAGCTATGTGGTCACGCAAAAACCTTACATATACACAGATGCAACGGGAAAACAGCAAACCGTTACCGCGTCAAAAACGTTCGATGCTAGCAATGTTGAAACGGGAAGTAGCATTTTAAATACGGTAAAAATTGGTAGCACAGAAAAAGCATGGTCTAGCTTTGAATCAAGCACCGCAGCCAGTATTACAACGACGACGTTTTTGTGGATAGACGATTCAAAAAAAGGTTTTTCGGTCAATAAATATGATTCGAACAACAATAATACAGGCAGCGTTTTTGCAAAATCGGTTTATTCGGGTTCAGTGACGGATTTAAGAAGCGTATCGATAGATGTCTCCAAAGAACTAATGAGTAATTTGACTACGAGTGACGCGAGTGGAAAAGTGACTTATACCGTAAGTCATGCTCTGAAAGACCCTAACACCACCGATATTCAAACCGCGTATGGCTCATCGTTAACTGCGCTTTTAACTATTACTGCAAGCGATGCTGTGTTTTATCAAACAGCGAGTGCAACGGCTACTCGATACGGTGTTTTTGGTTTGGATACGGTAAAACCCATTCATTTCATTGATACCACAACGACAACTGATTCAGTAGTCACTGAACATAAAATTGATAACTGGTATTTGTCGAAACTTACGGCAACAGAAACCACAAATGCAAGCGGTGATAACAAGTTAATCGAAATGGCAACAGGCAATTACACCATTTCAGGTTTTAAATTGGGCGATGTAT
>JAQTXN010000067.1 GCA_028688755.1 Methylococcales bacterium
TAATCGTGAGGTCACGCGAATTTTTAACGGTTGAGGCATGTTTTCAGGCGGTGCTTTTTCAAGTGCAAAATGTAACTTTGGTAATGCCGCGCGAATTTCACTATCAACTTCCGCATTGCCGCTGGAACTGCCTAATTCAGCGCGTTCAACGCGACCACTGGCGTTAATCCAAATGTTAATTTGCACGCTGTAACTGCTTTCACGCGCCGCGCCTTCTAACGCATTTTGCAAACCACTTTCTAAACCGCGTTTCACTAAACCGCCGTACCATAAAATCGTGCTACCGCCACTGCCGCCGAGTAAGCCTGCCCCGCCTTTTTTTCCAACCAATCCAAAACCATCACTTCCCGCCGCGCCATCTGCATCAACACCTAATTGGTCACTTTGAGGTTCTGGTGCTTCTTCGGGCTGCGGCTCTGGCTCAGGTTCTTTTTCAGGCTCTGGAATTTTTTCAGGTTCAGGCTCTGGCTCAGGTGGTTTCTGTACGGGTGGCGGAGGTGGTGGCGGAGGTGGCGGCTGAATCATAGTAATTTGTTGCACCTGCTTTTTTGCTTGAGCTGGTTTTTCAAACATACCTTGTAAAAAATACACGCCCACACCAATCACTAACGCTGAAATCACGCCAATAATCACAGGCAAACGACGCAAAAACTGTGTTTTTTTATCCATCGTTTATTTCACCAATTTTTGCGTGACTAAACCGAGTTGGCTAATTTCAAGGCGCGTCACCACATCAAGAACTGAAACGACTTTTTCATATTCCACCGCGCCGTCCGCTTTCACAACAACGGGTAAATCAGGCGTTGCCGCTTTGTATTGCCCCAAACGAGTTTCGAGTTCTTCAATTGAAACAGGATAAGTGTCTAAATAAATCGTGCCATCTTTGGTAATTGAAATCGCTTTGGTTTTAGGTTTTGAAAGCGCAGGCGTGCTGCTAGCTTTCGGCAAATTCACCGTAATGCCTTGCACCGTCGCGGTCGTCATAATGATAAAAATAAGTAACAACACATACGCGACATCGAGCATCGGCGTAATGTTTATGTCGTCATAAACTTTGCCTTCTTCGCCGACTTTCATTGTGCTAATCCTCGCTGTTGTTCGATGACACGTTTGCTAATCGTGGCGATGAATTCGTCGGTTAAAACGATGTATTTCGTATCGTCTTCACGTTGACGGTCGGCGACACGTTTGGTAATCACCGCTAAAAATTCATCGGTGAAAACTTGCATATCGGCGGTAATTTCTTTGATGCGGGTGAGCAAATAGTTGTAAGCAAATAGCGCGGGAATCGCCACCGCTAAACCTGCAACGGTCGCCGCTAACGCGCCTGAAATACCTGGTGCGATGGAGTTGATATTGACATCACCCGTAGCGGCAATCACGGCGAAAGTAATCATTACGCCCATTACAGTTCCAAGCAGTCCTAAGAAAGGCCCGCCCGAAATCGCAATCGTGAGCAACACCATATTTTTGTTAATTTTTTGGCTTTCACGGACGACGGCGGCATCTAAACGAGTGCGAACTAAATTTAATGCTTCGTCGCTGAGTACCAAATTATTTGTACTACCGAAGGTTTTTTTGAGTTCTTGAACACCAGCGTGATAAACGTGATAAATCGGCGAACCTTGAAAATGGTCGTGTTTGCCCACTAACGCGCTTAAAAATTCCGAATTACTGAGTTCTTCCTCTTCGCTGGTTTCTTCTCGGTCGAGCGAGCCAATGTCCTCCGAATCTGCATTGCGATATTGTTTTAAAAATGCGTCGTTGTCTTTTGCGGCACGATTTAACGCAACGCTTTTGCCAACGATGACGAGCGTACTAATCACAAACATCACGCCGCAAAGTGCAATCACCACCCAACCGTCAACGGTCAAACTTTGCAAAATAATCAAAAAGTAATTCGGCTCATTGGCTGATGAATTCGATTCATCGCCGCCAAAGTTTAAAACGGTGAAATCGGGACTTTGTGAACGTTGCGAGAATTTAATCCAATCTGCGCTACGCGCCGTTTTTGAAAACTGAACTTCATCGAGTTCGCCTGTAAAATTTTGCCCTCCCTCTGAACTTCCGATAAACACAGTTGGATTTAACGCGCTTAATTGAATGGGTGAATTTGCCGCAAGTTGTCCGTCTACATAAAGTTCCAATTTGTTTTTACTAGCGACAACGGCGACGTGTTGCCATTTATCCGCAGCAAAATTCACAGGTGCTGTGCTGACGTTTTGATAACGTGCGACTAATGCGCCGCCTTGTACCAGTAATTCTAATTTTGCGCTGCCGCTGAGTTGTAGAATCGTGGCATTTTGTGGCTGAGGAATTTTCACCCAACTACTGAACGTGAAACCATTTTCAGGATTGATTTCTAACGCAGGATTCGCATTGATTTTGATGCCGCCGTTGCTAAATTGTGCCGCTGCACCAATCCAACCTGCTGGCGAAATAATGGCTTTCGATTCGCTGGCGTTATTCGCATACGCCGTCGCATCTTGCGGCAAGGTTTCGCTCTCGTTGAAATGAAAAACCAGCGACTGATTTACGTCATAAATCCCTTTGCTATCCGAAGCCTCCACAGCATTTGCGTTGCCGTAATACATCGAAAGTGTGTCGGTACTGACACCGCCTCGAACAGTTGGCAATTTAATCCACGCCAAACCAATTTCAGAAAGTGGGTCAATTTTTTCAATCGAATGTTTTAGCGGCGTTTTATCGTCGAGTGCAAAACGTAAATCTTTGCCGTTTTCTGCCAATTCAGTAAAAAAACCAAAATTGCCTGTGTGCAAACGCACTAAAACTGGAACGTCGGAAAGCGTACCTTGAATGTCTGCACCTGTTGCACCTGCATCGAGCGTGATTTCTTTGCGCGACGACCAATCGTTATTCCACCACGCAAACGCCACCATTGGCACGAGTAGCAAAAGCAAACCTAATTTTGAAATATAATTTTTCATTGTTTTCATTTTTGTATTTTTAAAAGAATAATTTTTTAATTGCCGCAGCCTTCTTTGCCGTCACGAACTTCCGCCGCGCTACAATTTCCATAGCCGATAACGTCAGTGCTGATAAAACTCACAACAGCTTTTTTCTTGTTTGAACCGTTTTTGTCGTCGGTTGAATTTTTATTTTGTGAATCTTCATTTGTTTGCGTCGCCGATTTGGCGGCACTTGCTGCCGCGCTACTTGCTGCACCTGAAACCGATGGCGTAGGCACAGAGGTTGGCACGCCAACGCTTCCGCCTGATGCTGAAATGTTTGACGCACCAACTACGGCATTTGCCGCAATCACAATTTTGCCGCCACTAATCCCCGCTTCGCCTGCATCGACGATGCCTGACGGTGCAGCAAGATAGACATTGCCTTGTTTGGCGTTTTCAATTTGTGGCGTGATGGTTTGAATCCCGCTACCCGAAACAACTGGCGGGAAAATCGTGACGATATTGCCTTGTGAATCAATCGACGTAATCGGTGCAGGAGCTGAAATGGCTGACTTTGCACCCTTACCCGCATCGATATTGCCTTGCGATGACCAAATCGCAATATCGCCGCCGCCCATTGTGAAAACACGCGATTGATTGACATTGAAATTGCCTGATGTGAAGGCGTTTAAATCCCCAGATTGTTGCGCCACGATGCCGAGTTTATCCGCGCCTTTTTTAATGCCGCCGAGCGAACCCGCTAAACCGACATTCACCTCGCCATTTGGCACGGCTAAGTTAATGTCGCCACCAGCCAAGGTTTTGATTTGACTGAAAACGAGAGACACATTGCCGCTTGCGGCTTCGGCTTTTTTAGGGAATAACAACTCAATGGCATCGTAGCCTTTTTGATAAAGGGCTTTGCGGTCAGCATCTGTTGCAGCGGCTGCGCTTGCCGCAGATGTTTTAATTGTTTCAAAAAGTGATGTTAAGGCAGATTTTTCAACGGGATTCGTTGAACCTGAAATAAGTGAAATGCTTGCGCCTTCGGGTGATAAAACCGTGTTTTTGGTGTTACCAATCGTGTTAATCCCCGCGCTGCCACCTAAACTGATATTTCGCCCCGCTTGCACTTGCAATTCACCTGCACCTGCGAGTTCAAATTGTTTGTCATTAGCTTGCACATTGCCGTTTTCATCGACAATCGCATCGAACGTAATGTCGCGTCCTGCGCTGACTTTGGTGATGTCGCTGTCTTTTAAGTTTTGTCCCGCAAAACTTAAATTTTGAATATCTTGTCCCGCGCTAAACTGAGCGGCTTTTGGTAAGAAAAACGTCACATCAGAATTGGATGAAAACGCGATATTGCCTGATTTAGCGATAATTTTTGGCGTACTTTCGTTATTCAAAAATAGCGATTTTTCAGCGTGAACAAGGCGTGGATTTGGCGTTGAAGCATCGAGATACTCGCGTGTGCGAATTAGCCCATCACTTAAACTGCCTTCCATTTGTTGAGTTGGATTTTGCACCGACGGCAATAATGCAGGGTCAGCATCTGACATATTGATTGAAATGACTTGTCCTGCCGTTTCGTCGGCACCGATATTATTGCCAGCAAGTAATTCCAATTTTCCATTCGCGGCAGGTAATAAAGTCATCGAATGGTCTAAATTTACGTCACCCGATAACGCTGCAACTTTTAACGATGCAGGATAAACGGCATATTCAAAACCTGTTTCTGAATCGTTTTCACGACCTTTTGCGGTTTTTATCGCGGCAATATCGTTTTGTAGGGTGATATTTCCAGCTGTGGATGAAAGTGAAACGCTGCTATTTTCGCCATAAGTGAAAAAGCGTGATTCGCCAATGCGATTTGGCAGCAACACGTTTTGTTGCAAAACTGTTGGATTGAAAACTGAACCGACTACGACATTTTGTCGTGCTTGAATGTTGAAATCAGCGTCGCCTAACTCAACCAATGCCCCTAAATTTGTATTGCCAGAACCTAAAACGCTGCCGCCTGCATTTAGTTTTGCCGTTCCCAATGCCACAAAGTATTCGCCGCCAACAATGTTATTGCCTGCGTTAATCGTTAAATTTCCGCCACCATTGATAACGGTGCCAGTTTGCGTCCATTGATTTGTAGATTCGTTGCTGAGTTTGCCAAACGGTTTGCCTGTGGTTGGCAACATGGCGGATAAATTTGAAATATCACCGCCTGCGTTAATCGTGACATTGCCGCCACCTAATGCACCGATATTTTGATTAAAAAAGTGAACGCCTTTGTCGCCATTTGCGCTATCGCCGCTGAGGTTTAGTCCCCACGCAGTTGGACGATTATTTTCAGCAATTACGCCACTACGCACGAGCCAATCGCTAATTTCTTGCCCCGTGTTGATGCCTGAAATGTTTTTGCCTGCGTTTAATGAAACAGAACCGCCTTGCGTTGGATATTCAGCAGTACGGAATTGCAAACCGATTAAATTTTCATCGACATAACCGTAACGTAAAAGGGTGTTCATTTCGTTTGCGTCCAAACGATTTAGATAATCCGCTTCACTTTCATCTGTTTTTTGAGCGGGAACGCCTGCAATTTCACCGTTCAATAATTGCGTTTTGGTAAATTCAGCAGGTTTGCCAGCTGTATAAATGGCTGCCGACGCCTTCGTATTTTCTGCATCTTTTACAAACTCGATATTGCCCCCAGCTGAAACAGCAATACTGCCTGTTCCCGTTCTGACAAGCACTTGCGCCGCGTCGTAAGCAGGTTCGCCATATTCATCAAGTGGGTAATAGGCGTTTGCTACTTTGACATCTTTGCCCGCAGAAATTTTGTAGCTCCATGACGCGCCTGTTTGCAAAACGTCTTGATAAATGTTTTCTGGGTCTGTGCCTAGCAACGCGCCATTTGCAAACGCATCGGTGAGCGAAGCGTTAATCAACACATCGCCTTTTGCATTTAGCGTTAAAAAGCCTGCGACATTTTTATTGCCTTGCCCGTCGTCAAAACGCCAATTTGGTGTTGATTTGCCTGTTTCTTCGTTGGTGATTTTGCTTGCAAAATCCCATGTTGTTGAAAGTGTTAAATCGCCGTCGCTACGAAGTTCAACGCTTGGTGAAAGTGAAATTTTCGCTCCCGAATTATTTTTTAATTTGGGGGCTACGTTCATGAAATTAGCAGTGTCGGTTTGAATTTGTGTAATCGTTTCGCTGTTAATATCGCTTTGATTTTCATAAACGCGCGTGGCTTCTAGCACCACATTTTCACTTTTGATTGTGGTGTTGATTGCGCTGACATTCACTGTTTTTGCATTGTCATTTCTGCTTGTGCGTAAATGCACCGTTGAGGCATCGATGCTGCCTTTTGCTGATAAATCTAATAAGCCGCTACCAGCATCATTTTGATGAACTGTGTCTAACGTGACGTTTGTTGCAAAGATTTTTCCTGAAAGTGAAATTCCATCATTGCCGCGAATCGCAATCTCTTTTGAATCAATCGAACCATTTATCGCAACGTTGCCTTGATTTGCAGCGAGGTTAAATTCGTTTGCTTTGACTTTATCGGTTTCCGAAATCGTAACGTTCCCCGAATTTTGAGTTAAATCGATTTTGTCAGAAAAACCAGCGGCAGCGATTTTCGTATTCAATGTTGAAAAATTGCCTAAATTTTTAGCGTTTAATTCGAGCGAACCTTGATTACTTTTAACGTTGCCATTCCAGTTAAATTGTCCTTGTGGTGCTGAAACGCTTAACACGCCTGTGTTCAAAGTTGCCGAATTTGCAAGCGAGACATTGTTTGTTGAGCTTAATTCGATTTTGCCAGCGGGTGAAAGTTGTGTTGAATCACCAAATGTCATTTCACGTCCGCTTACATCAACCGAACCGCTGTTTAATGCGACATCGCCTTTCTGAGCGTTGAGCTTTAAAACGCCTGAAGGCAACTCAAAGTTTGCTGAACTGTCGATTTTATCGGCTTGAATGTTCCATAAACCGCCTAAGCCTGCTGTTTGTGTAGAGTTATTATTTGGCGTTGCAGAATCTAATTTAACTTCAAAACCCGTTGCATCAATGTTCGTGGTTGCGCCGTTGCCGCTGATAAATTGCGGAGAGGTCGCGTTCACATTTGCGGCAACGCGAAGATTTGCCGCGTTACTTAAAATGCTATTTCCTGTTTGGGACGCAAAAGTTTGACCGATGCCTTTGATGTTTTCACTCGCATTGAAATTTATATTTTGGAAACCGCTAATTGAATAATCACCGCTACCGAATTGGATATTTCGGGCGTTAAAAGCGAGTGAACCTGTGCCGTTGCCATCTTCTAAAACTGACGGTGCGTGCGAATTGGATAACGTTAAATTGTCGGCGGTGACGATTGCTGTTTTTCCCAAATTGTCAAAACCACGAATCGCCGCGCTATCAAGCCATAACTCTTTGGTTGTTAATTCGACTGCACCGTAAATATCAAGGCTGGTGCGGCTGTTTAATTTCAATTCATCTAACGTAAATTTAGGCGAGGTTAAAACTAAACCATCGGTGTTTTCAGGCGCGTTGCCCAAACTGATTTTGTTGGCATTTAACGCAAGCGAACCGCCATCCATTTTGATGTCACCCGCGAAAATCGTGTCTTTGTTTGCATCAAGCAACATCGAATTTCCAGATTGTAAAATTGCCCCTTTTTCAACGGTTAAAACACCTGTTTCTCCTGTTGTTCTACCTGTGCGAACTAAATCGGATTGCTCAGCTGACGACACACACAAAAATGCGCTATCGCTTGAATTAACAACATTTTCAGTTTCGATACCAAATTCATCCGTAACGGTTTCAGTGATTTGTTTGTTAGTTGTCAGTTCTAATTTTGACGATGCTAAATCACTTTTGCCTGTACTTTGAATTTCAGCCCCTTTTGAAACTGTCAGCGAATCTGTTGCAGCTAAAAGCAACTCGCTACCTTTTAATTTTGCATTTTCGGCAATCGTGACATTTTGTGCGGTGACAGTGACGACTTCACCATTTTTGTTTTTGCTGCGTGTGCCGCCAAGTAGCAAACTTGGTGCGTTTAAATTATTTAAATCATCAACAAATAAACTCACCACATCAGAATCTTTGCTGTTCGCAACATCTTCACGGCGCGACACAATCGCTAAATTGTTCGCGCTAATATCAACAAAACTGCCTTTGCCTTTGGCTTCGGGCAATGTGAATAAATTCGAGTTTAAGCTCAAACTGGTTTGCGCGTTCAGAACTAAATTACCTGCATCTTGCGGTAATTGTTGTGACACGCTTTCAATGGCTTTAACGGCTTTTTCAGCAAAAAAATCATTCGCGAAATAATCGGTATATTCCGAATAAGTCCGCGCTATTTTTCCTGATTCAACAGCGAATCCTTGCCAACGTGGGTTTTTAATGTCGGCATTTGCATTTCCAAAACGTCCTGCAACAACCGTTGTTCCTGCGATATTTTTCGCGGTTTGGGTAGGCGACCAATCTTTGGTATTGGCTAACGGCGTAATTAAATAGGCATTCGGCAATAAGGCATAATGTGCAGGTAAAATCGTGTACCAACCAGCCGCCAAGTTATCAGCGGCATTCAGATAAACACTGTCGCCGACTTTGATATTTGAATCTGTTGATTCCAATGGGTCATAAGGCGTTAGTGCGTGACCTAAATCAGGGATGACGGCAAATTTTTCCGACGATTTTGTTTTCAACGTATCCGTGCTGCCGCCAATACCTGGAATAAACTCATAAGCATATAAATCCCCGCCACCGTTTAAATTCACATTTGCGCCTTTGTCGAGCAATACGTCTTTGCCAGACAATGCCAAACGTTTTTCGGGTGGCGTATCGATAACGAGCGCGACACTGCCCGCGTCATCAAATGGATAAAGCCAATTCAAACCACCCGAACCTTTGCCGAATGGGACGGTTACGCCATCGCCAGAAACTGACGTGACGCTGCCGTCGGTGAGTTCTAATTTATTGACTGCATTTAAATTGATTGTTCC
Organism: Methylococcales bacterium; assembly: GCA_028688755.1. GTDB lineage: Bacteria > Pseudomonadota > Gammaproteobacteria > Methylococcales > Methylomonadaceae > UBA10906. The sequence goes on from JAQTXN010000067.1 coordinate 8,918, forward strand.
GAAAGGTGCTTTTAACGTTCCGCTTTGAATGATGTTTGCTGCGTTAATCGTTAAATGTCCTGCTGCTGAATAAACAGGTGTTGTTTTCGCACTGCTATTTTGAATAGTCACGGTGCTGTTATCGCCAGCAATTGAGAATTTATAATCACTTAATGTTGATGGATAAACCTGCGCGGCAGAAAGCGTTAAATCACCGTCTAATTTCAATTCACCCAAATAATTTTTGCTGTCAGAGCGAATGCGAATGCCTGTGGCGCGTAAATCGTTTTCACTGTTTAACGTGACGTGATTGAAATTTTTAAAACTCAATCCACCGATTAAATCGATGTTTTTCGCTGAAACGGTTAATTGTCCATCGCCACGAATGGAATCAGGTGCGAGCGTAGTTGAAAATGTTCCATCGCCTAAATCGGTATCTAAACGACTTTGCGTTGAACCCAATGCCGCATAAGCGGTATTTAAAATCACTTTGGCATTTACGGTTTGAATTTGAGGCGTATCGAGGGTAATTTTTTCTGGTGCGTTTAAAACTACGTCACCGTTAAATAAAACGCCGCCTGCATAATCGCCGTTGGCGTTAATCACGTCAGTTTTAAAATTCAACGTTGCAAAACCTGCATCATTTAAGCGTTGATTACTAAAAAATGCGCGTCCGCTTTGGGCGGTTAAGTTGTTTGAATTTGTACTAATTTCGATAACTCTTTCTAACGCACTGTTTTCATCGTCAGGAAATAAGCCGCTGTCGATGGCAATATCGGGTTTGCTTCGCAAGCCGCTATTTAATTCAACGTTCAACGTGCCGCCGACTGCTCCTTTTGCGAGTAATTGCCCGTCTGCAATAATGCCTTCGCCTGCTTTAAGCCCAATTGCACCACCGCGTGAAGGAATGATTTGTTTTACAAATTTTTGCTGTCCGTTTTCGACTTGGATAAAGTCTAATTCTTTTTGTGTGCCTGAAACGTCAATTGTGGATTTTTCATTCGTCACAACAAAGCCGCGTTTGGCAATTAAATTCACATTGCCGCCATTTAACACGTCGCCCATTGTTAAATTTAGCGAATTTAGTTGAGGTTTGAAATCACCTTTTGCGCTGAGTTGACTGCCTTCATTTAGCCAAATGCCTTGCGTTGCAAAAAAACCGCTATCGCCTGCTGTTGGTGGTTCGATGGTTAAATTGATATTTCCCGCAGGCGCATCAATTTTGCCATTTACCAAAATTGAAGTATCCGAATTGAGGTTAATGGTGGCTTGGCGGTCGCCTAAAATTTGTGCGTTTTTGCCAATTGTCAAAACGCTATCTCGATTTTGCGAAAGCGTCTGGCTGACCGAAAGCGTTAAATCGGTTGGATTTCGTACTTCGTTGGGTAAAGTTACAATGTCACCAATGTCGCTCAAACGAGAACCTGTCTGCTGACTGCTAGCGTTGCTTTTGAATTGGATATTTTGTTGTTGTAATTTGATTTGCGAATTATCGGCAACCGTAACGCCGTTCAAATAACTGGTCGCGCTGTAATTGGCAAAACCGTTTTGATTGAAAAATTCTGGATTTAAAAGCAGAGGCGTGGTTGTTTTATTTTCAGTTTTTGAACCAATCACAACTTCATTGCTGGTCAAATTTAACGTTCCGCCTTGTGTTGCACCATAACCTTGGACTGTGCCATTGAGTAAAAGATTTGAAACATTGCCGCTTGCATCATGGCTATTTGCATTCAATGAAATCGCGCCGCCTTGCCCCGAAACAATTTTGTTTTGACCATTTAGCCACGCGCCACCGCTTACATCGATGCGGCTATTTTTTGCAAGATTCAAATTTCCTTGCTCGGTTTGCAAAGCAACCGTGCCGCCATTTAGAGCAAGTTGACTGAGTGTTTTGCCATTTTCAGTATCTGCGTAATCATTCACCCAAAAGCCTGCGACATCAATTATCGCTGATTCACCTAACGTCAATGCACTAGGTAAAAAATTTCCATCTACTTTGATTGGTGAAAGATTGACGCGACCTGAAGGCGCGGTAATTTGCCCTTGAATATCAAAATTTTTTGCGGCAATTGTTAGACTGCCGAAATTTGGCAAACTAATTTTTGTGTCTTTTTCGAGTGAAACTGCTCCATTAGCTTTGATTTGAACGTTGCTAATACCTGAGTTTTTTAAGTTTTGGGTTGATAAAAGCACATCCCCCCCGCCCCCCTTCAAAGGGGGGAGAGATTGTGAATTATCAACAAAATTTACGCCTTGTTTGCTCAGTAAATTATTACGACTTAAATCGATTGCTAACGTACTGCCAGAAACAGCATTTGCGTCACGTTGATAAATTCCCGAAACAGTTTCACCTTTTAACGCACCATCAAGTTTTGTTTCGTAGGTTTCGATGTTTAAACTGCCGCCCGCTTTACCTTCGACATAACCTTTTGCGGTGTATTGTTGAGTGAGAATGCCGTCATATTTAAGATTCGGGTCGGCTTTTTCAATCGCAAACGCTTGACCGTTTGAGGTGAGTTGAGTGGTTTCGATTGTGCCATCTTGGTATTTGATTGAACCACCTGAGAAATCAACATTGCTGCCTGATTTTGCAATTACATCACCGCTAGATTTAAGGCTGATTTTGCCGCCCGACGTTGAACGTTCATCAATGTTACGTTCAATTCTATCGACCGCACCTTTGATGTCAGCAACAGGAATCGTTGCGCTGGTCACATTGCCGTCAGTGTCGCGTTTTACGCTGGCTTCACGCACATCAACGGTAACTTTTTTACCGTATAAAATGCCATCGCGTTGCAACGGCGCGTCGCGTAATTCGTTTTTGCGCGTTTCGACCGTGACGATATTTTTTGAAACAGGCAATGCCACGTCTTTAACGCCTGAAACGTCGATGTTGCTGTTTTCGTCTAACGAAATTCGTGCCGTGCCTTTTTCGAGTGGGTCGTTGACGTGGTCAATTGCTTCGATTTTTACGTTGCCTGATTTAGCTTGAATCGTCGCGTTTTTTTGTACATTGACATCATGTGCGCTGATTTCGATATTGGATGGCGTTTGTGCTTGAGCATCGATAGCGGTTTCAGTTTTATCGGTTGATAAATCAACGCTGGTTTTGCTGTTTTCGCTTAACGTGACTTTGGCAGTTGTGCCTAAACCGTCGCCATCGTTTTCAGCACGAGTTGTGCTTTGTGGTAAGAGTTTTCCACCTGTTGCAGCTTTATCTTGAATGCCTTCGCGGGCTAATAAACGAACAGAGCCGTTTAATTTCACCGACGTTGTCGCCGACACGATGCCTTTTTGATTGACTGCAAAACCAAGCAAGCTCGCATTTCCACGTTCAGCTAACACTTTGCCGACGTTATTGACTTCGCCGCCTTTGCCGACTTCAACGACTAAACCTCGTGTACTTGAATCTGCACCTGCTTCTTGTAAATACACTTTATCTTTCGATGCCGCGAGAATCGCTTGACCGTCTGGCGTTTCAATATCGCCTTCGTTGGTAATTACAGGCGCAGCAATAATCACTCGTCCGCCATTGGCATTCGTTTTGATGCTTGCGCCTTTGGAAATCAAAATTTCAACTTTAATCGGATTGCCGTTTGCATCTTTTAACGGATTTCCAGACGCATCTTTTAAAACAACATTGCCACCTTCTAACGCGGCTGAACCGTCGTTGTTGAACGCATTAGCAATACCTTTTTGAAATACCGCATCTGAAATGCCAAGCGTTGAAGCCACCAGCGAATTCACATTGACTTGCGAATCTTTGCTGAACACAAAACCGTTTTGATTGACTAAATAAACTTGCCCATTCGCCGTGAGTTTGCCCATGATTTTGCTGGCATCGGCTTGATGAATGTTATTGAGCGCGACTGAATTGGCGGATGGTTGCTGAAAATTCACCGCGTTTTCTGCACCGATGTTGAATTTTTGCCAATTCAAAACCGCTTTTTCGCTGCCTTGTTGAATCGTTAAATTTTGTCCTGAAATGGTTGCTGTCGCTTGTCCTTGCGTGGCAATTTCAACAGGTTTATTCGAAAGCGTTACATTTGCGCTCGGAATAGGTAGTTCAGCGCGAACTTGCGGCGACACAAACGAAAAACTAATTAAAGTACGAATTGCTAACGTGAGAGGTTTAATTTTTGTCATGGCTTAAAACTCGTAAGCAAAGCGGAAATCAATCCGTTGGTCGCCGACACCAACGGTATTTTGTTTATAAAGCGGCAACGCCCAATCGAGTTCAGTCATGAAATGTTTGAATAATTCAAAACGTAATCCCGCGCCTGCACCTGCTAATTCGTAAGACGATGGATTAGGGGCAAGTGGTTTTTGAATATGCAAATAGGCGTAATCAATAAAGGTGTGAAAACGGAAATTTTGCGCCGCG
>JAQTXN010000210.1 GCA_028688755.1 Methylococcales bacterium
CAAACGTGTTAGCCGAATTAAAAACGGCTTTTGCACAGCTTGAAAACTGGGAAAAAGAAGCCTTGCACGGCGTAGTTAAAAATACCGCTGAAAAATTAGAACTTGGTTTAGGCAAAGTTGCACAACGGTTGCGCGTAGCAACTTGTGGCAGCGGTGTTTCACCATCGATTGATATTACGCTTGCACTTTTAGGACGTGAAAAAACCTTGGCGCGTTTGCAGCGTGCGATTGAACACATTGGCGCGTAAAAATGATTCGTAAAATTTTAGTCGTTTCTGTTTTAGCCTTAACTGCCTGCGAACCAGAAAAAACAGTGCAAAAATTTGAAGGCAACACGCAAGGCACAACCTATCACGTCAGTTTTTGGTCGGCGGATAAAAATATCGATGCTGTTGAATTACACAAATCGGTTGATGCAGAACTTGAACGCCTTGATAAACAGCTTTCAAATTACCGTGCCGATTCAGCAATTGAACAATTTAACGTTTCAACTTCGACCCAGCCGCAAGAAGTGAGCGCAGAAATTGTCAGTTTGATTGAAAAAACTCGTGCCGTGAGTGAAGCAACGCATGGCTGCTACGATTTGACGATTAAACCGCTGTTTGATTTGTGGGGTTTTAAAGGCGAAACGTTAACCCAACCAACGCCTGACGCGCTAAAAAAAACGTTGTCGCAAGTCGGTTTAGCACAATTGGAAACGCTTGATGCGACGCACATTGCAAAAAAAATTCCGACCTTAAAAATTGATATGTCGTCAATTGGGCAAGGTTATAGCGTGTCTCAAATTGCGTCGCTTTTGGAAGCTCAAGGCGCGAATAACTATTTGGTGGAAATCGGTGGTGAACTGCAAACACGCGGTAAAAAACCTGATGGTTCATCGTGGCGCGTGGCGTTAGAAAAACCGTTATCAGGTGAGCGTTCGATGCACAAAATTATCAGCGTGAACCAAGCTGATCCCTTTGCAATTACGACGGCTGGGACGTATCGCCATTTTTTTGATGCGAACGGCAAACGGTACAGTCACATTTTGGATGCAAAAACAGGCGAACCTATTACGCATCAAACGGTTTCGGTGAGTGTTTTTAACGAAAGCGCGACAACGGCTGAATTGTGGGACACAGCGTTGCTTTGCATTGGTCGTGAAGCGGGAATTGAAGTGGCAAATCAAGCAGGTATTGCGGCGTTATTCATTGAGCAACAAGGCGATGAATTTACCGAGTTTAAAACAACGGCTTTTGAAAACTTGAAAAATATCGAAATGAAATAATCGCACCACATCGTTCCCGCATTGCGCGGGAACGATTTTTTTAATTACGCGCTAACTTGAGCAATCCAATCTTGAAGATTGTAATAGTTGGTAATACGCGCCACTTTTCCATCACGAATTTCAAAAAATGCGCCTGCTGGCAAGCGATATTTTTGTCCTTGCGCTTCAGGCAAACCTTCGTCAGTTTTTAAGTATTCGCCTAAAACCACAAATTCAGCTGCCGCACGTTTGCCGTCAGCACTTGCCATAATCACCATATCAACAAGTTGTTCTTTGTAATTTGAATTCATGCACGCCATAAATTGCGTGAAAGCGTCTTTGCCAATATCGCGTTTGCCTTGGTTGATGTCGTGAATTACGTCATCGGTGAGCAAATTTAAAAATGTGTCCATATCACCTGCGTTAAAAGCGGCGTAATAGTTTTCGATTAACGTTAATGCGGCTTGTTGGCTCATTTGAGTTCCTTTTTGTAAAAATGAAAATAATTTGAAAGTGGTCATTTTAACCCGAATGTTGCTATTTCGTGTGCATCAGGGAATGTAAGTAAAATGTTCAAGCAAGGTTTTTGCCTCGATAAAGCCTAATTCTCCTGCGCGATACGGATGTGAATAAAACAAAAAATTGTCGGGCAGTTTTTCTGAATCGAGCAAAATTACGCCGTCTTTATGTGCTTGCGCCCAAGTGTGCAAAATTTCACGCGATTCTAAAAGCGTCAACGGCTGCGTTAAACGTCCCGTGAATTGAAATTGCGCGTGATATTTTCCCGTATAAAAAGCAATAGGCTGGTTTTGAGTTTGAAATTGAGCGATTTTTTGCGCGACAGGTTTTGTGTCAAAACGCACAGCATTATTTTCTAAATAACACGAAGCCAGAAATATCGGTACGATAATTGAGAAAGCGGTTGTTTGAAAAAGTAGATTTTTGATTGTTTGAGTAGGGGGCAAATACAAACTCAATAATGTCGCTACAATAATTAGCAAGCCAAAAATACCCGAAAGTAGCGTGAAATTTAGCGTTGGCAACCAATGAGTTTTACCGTTTAGCATCAAAAATAAATTCGCCGCGAGTACGATGACGCTGAAAATAATCAGTACGATTGAATGCGCTTTTTGCCAAGATGTAATGTCTGAAATTTCGTCAGCTGCGCGAGCAAGTAATAATGCAAAAGCAGGAATTAAGGGCAATAAATAATGAATTCGTTTGCCGCTAACCAACGAAAAAGCAATAAAAACAGGCAATGCCCATGCAAGGCAAAAACGCACGCCGTTATCGTTTAAATTCAGTTTTTTTGCGCCTTGCCAAAGTGGTTTAAAAAATAACCAAGGCAAAAGTAACAAAGGCAAACATTCTAAATACCACCAAATAGGCAGTTTATGCGCGAAAGATTCGACTAAACGTCCACTTGTTTGCCCTAGAAAAATAGCGTTTCGATATTCCTCACCGCCTGAAATGCCAGCAGGAATTGCCCAAACTAATGCCAAACTTGCCCCTATGAAAACAGCTGCAAGTAATTTCAAATACCATTCGCTCCAGCAGATTGTTATCGAGGTGTTTTTCAGCCACCAAGGCGCAAGCAATGCAATCGGCAAAACATGCAGTAATACCGCAGGTCCTTTGCTTAATACGCCTCCGCCGATGGCAAAACCGAACAATAAGACAAAATGCCATGAATTTGTCTGTGAAAGTTTTAATACGCTAAAAATTGCCAGTAAGACGAAAAACGCCAGCAACATATCGAACATGGTGACTGTACTGAACAGTAGCCAAAACGATGTGCCTAGCAAAATGAGCGGTGCAATTTGAGAAATTTGTGGACGGTCGCGCCACAACTCACGCGCTACGCAGCTTGATAATAACGTTGAACCCAATGCAAATAATGGTGAAATAAGACGAGGCGTGATGTCATTGACACCGAAAATCCACCAACTCAGTTGCATCAGCCAAAATAATAATGGC
>JAQTXN010000211.1 GCA_028688755.1 Methylococcales bacterium
TACACTATTTAAAACGTATTACGCCGCGCATGATTGGGTACATAGTCATCTTTATGATGGCACACTCGAAACGTTGCAAACTTTGAAAAGTTTAGGTTTTAAACTTGCTTGTGTGACCAATAAAACGGCGCGTTTTACCAATCCGTTAATGGAAACAGCAGGGCTTGCACCGTATTTTGATTTTATTGCTTCAGGCGATACCTTTGCGGCAATGAAACCTGAACCGTTACCCCTTTTAGAAACAGTAAAAAAATTTAATGTTAAACCTGAAAATGCCTTGATGATTGGCGATTCGATTAACGACATCACTGCAGGCAAACGCGCAGGCTTTAAAACAATCGCGGTCTCTTACGGCTACGCAGGACAATATACGATGGCAGATTTAAACGCTGACTACACAGTAAATGCCATGTCAGAAATTGTAGATTTAATCAAAAATGAAATTTAAAAAAGAATTTGACGTTATCGTCGTTGGCGGTGGTCACGCAGGAACAGAAGCCGCTTTAGCCTCTGCGCGAACAGGCGCACAAACATTACTTCTTACCCAGAACATCGATACACTTGGACAAATGAGCTGCAATCCTGCCATCGGTGGAATTGGCAAAGGGCATTTGGTTAAAGAAATCGACGCGCTCGGCGGCATCATGGCGAAAGCGATTGATTTAGGTGGTATTCAATTTCGCATTTTGAATGCTAGCAAAGGTCCAGCGGTTCGGGCTACTCGCGCTCAAGCCGACCGCCAACTTTATAAACAAGCGGTGCGTTATGTGTTAGAAAATCAACCGAATTTGATGTTATTTCAACAAACGGTTTCCGATTTGATTGTTGAAGGCACAAAAGTCGTCGGCGTGAAAACGTTGATGGGATTAGATTTTTCAGCAAAAGCGGTTGTTTTAACCGCAGGGACTTTTTTAGCAGGCAAAATTCATATCGGTTTAGAAAATTACAGCGGTGGACGTGCTGGCGATGCGGCTTCAATTGCGTTAGCCGAACGCTTGCACGAATTGCCGTTGCGAATTGACCGCTTAAAAACAGGTACGCCGCCGCGCATTGATGCACGAACTATTAACTTTTCGGTTCTGGAAGAACAGCACGGCGATACGCCAACACCTGTGTTTTCGTTTTTGGGCAAACCGCAGCATCATCCGCGCCAAATTCCTTGTTTTATCACCCGAACCAACGAAAAAACCCACGATATTATTCGTAGCGGTTTAGACCGTTCGCCGCTTTATTCAGGCATTATCGAAGGCATTGGACCGCGTTATTGTCCGTCGATTGAAGATAAAATTGTCCGTTTTGCTGACCGAGATTCGCATCAAATTTTTATCGAACCTGAAGGCTTGAACACGCACGAAATTTACCCAAACGGCATTTCAACCAGTTTGCCGTTTGATGTGCAGTATGAATTTGTGCGTTCAATGTTAGGTTTTGAAAATGCTGAAATCATGCGTCCAGGTTATGCGATTGAATATGACTTTTTCGACCCGCGTGATTTGAAAAGTTCGCTTGAAAATAAACATTTAGACGGCTTGTTTTTCGCAGGGCAAATCAACGGCACGACAGGTTACGAAGAAGCCGCCGCGCAAGGTTTGATTGCGGGCTTGAATGCAGCGCGTTTGACACGCGGACAAGAAGGTTGGTGTCCAGGTCGTGAAGAGGCTTATATCGGTGTGATGATTGATGACTTGATTACACGCGGCACGCAAGAACCATATCGAATGTTCACCAGTCGCGCGGAATACCGTTTGCTGTTGCGTGAAGATAATGCTGATTTGCGTTTGACTGAAAAAGGACGTGAATTAAATTTGGTTGATGATGAACGTTGGCAAGCCTTTGAAATGAAGCGTGAAAATATCGATAAATTACAAACTGCGTTAAAGCAAAAATGGATTCACACTGAAACTGGAAATGCGACGAAAGTCGAACAATTTTGGGGTAAAGCCTTAAACAAAGAAGCAAATTTGACTGAATTATTGCGTCGTCCAGAAGTTGATATTAAAAATTTACTGACGTTTTTGGACGATGAAACGTTTGCTGACGATGTGGCAGAACAAGTTGAAATTCAAGCGAAATATCAAGGTTATATCACCCGTCAACAAGCTGAAATTGAAAAGGCTTTACGTTATGACCATTTAAAATTGCCTGCAACATTAGATTATAAAGATGTGTCAGGTTTGTCGAATGAAGTAAGTGAGAAACTGCAAAAGCAACGACCTGAAACCTTAGGGCAAGCCTCACGCATTCAAGGTATTACGCCTGCGGCGATTTCGCTTTTATTAGTGCATTTGAAAAAGAAATCAGGGAGTTGATCACCAACCTTTTTTATTTTTATTAAAAATGTATTTCTAAAAATCGCAGCGCGACCAAATAATGAAACCACTCACAATTCCACTCAAAAATTATTTACATCAATATCACGGCAAAGAAAAAGCGCAGTTAGAGCGTGCATTAGAAATTGTCGATTTGATTGTTGACGATGAAACCTATATTCGTCCCAAAGGCGTTGATGTAGCGTCTGTGTTGATTGCTTTTCATGTGGATTTAAAAACGATTTTAGCGGCAATTCTTAGCGATCCTCGTTTAATTACGGTCAAAGAGCCGATTGATATTACCGCAGAATTTGGGGAAACCGTTGCAAATTTGGTACAAGATGTAAATTGGCTTAATAACATTCGTGTTTATTCACCTGAAATGGCAAGCCAGCCAAATCAAGCTGAAACTCTACGCCGAATGCTTTTATCGATGACGCAAGATGTGCGTTCAGTGCTGATTAAACTTGCTTACCGTATTCAGCGGCTGAGAAACTTGCCTAAAGAATCTTATGAAATTCGTCACTTTATCGCCCATGAAACGCTCGATATTTACGCGCCAATTGCAAATCGCTTAGGTGTGCATCAATTTAAGTGGGAACTTGAAGATATGGCGTTTCGGTATCTTGAACCCACTTCGTATAAACATATCGCACAATCACTTGCCGCAAATAGATTGGCGCGTGAAACTTGTATTTCGCGTTTTATTACATTGCTGCAAGAAACTTTGGCGAAAGAAAATATCAAATGTGAATGTTATGGCAGACCGAAACACATTTACAGCATTTGGAAAAAAATGCAGCGTAAAAATTTACGTTTTGAAGAACTTTACGATTTACTGGCAGTGCGCGTGATTGTGGATAATTTAATGCACTGCTACAGCGTTTTAGGGATTGTTCACA
>JAQTXN010000212.1 GCA_028688755.1 Methylococcales bacterium
ATCTTTTTTGAGTAAATTTTGTAACAAATTCGATGCAGCTTGTTTTAAATCATTGCTTGCATTGACATGCTGCACTAAATTCAAAAGCGGCATTTTTAAATCCGCAGAGGGTGTAACAGGTTTTACTGTTTGCGCCTGAGTAGGTGCAGTAGTTTTTAAATATGTCGATTCGTGTTTCTCTGTTGCGTCAAAAAAAATCCCTGATGAATAAATTAAATGTCGTAATTTTTGTGGATTAAATAATTGTTCGTTGGGCGGTAAATGCTCAAATAACGCGCTCGCGTTTTGTTTTAAGGTTTGTGCGAGGGTTTCATTTTTAATTTCGAGTTGTGGTAAATCTGTTTTTAATTGTGAAAGTAAAACACTCGGTGATTCATGACGGGGCAAAAGTTGTTTCATGAATGCCGCGATTTTTTCTTCGTGTGCTGTACTAGGCGAGAAAATTGTTGGCAATTGTTTAAATTCAGGTATTGCCCCAATTTTTGTAATTGCTAGCGTCAGAGCTTGACCCACTTTTAACATTTCACCTTTTTGTGAGGCTAAAAGCTGTAATTGGTTTGGTTCAATTGTAATGAGCATCTTTTTACCTGCACTGCCTTGATGGTCATCAACAATAAGCTCAAGTTGAATTTTATGCCCGACCAACCCAACAACTTTTGCTTCAATCGGATTTTGATTTTGTGCATGAGTTGTAAATTGCTTCATCGATTCATCAATGCGATTTGCGAGCGGTGCGATGGCAAGTGTTAAGCGCATTACGTTTAATTTTTCTGCGCTGGGTGGACTTTCGTAAAATTGTGAATCGAGTTTGATTATTTTGAATTCTAATTCAGGCGTTATTTTTGCGACTTGGAGCGTGATATTTTGTCCAACGTAAGAAGTGAGTGTGGCGCGTGGATTTTGATTTTCAACAATTAACGTTTGATTGTTCCATTTCAACGTAATGCCTGTTGCATCAAGTGCGACAACTTTTGTTACAAGTTGTTGTCCAATTTTTAGATTCAAATTGCTTTCCACAAGTGATTTCATGGTTTGCAAAATTTGATTGTTGAACGAAGTTTGAATATCCATAAAAATCCGAAAATAAAGCACTGCTAATGAATGGCACTTTATCGTAAGGATGGTGTAAAACTAAAGCTAAAATTTATAGCGTCTATAGCAAAGTTAAGGATAACTTCCTGTTTGAGTATTTTTTAAACATCAATCTCAACCCCATTTGTCGTGATTGATACTTTTGCAAAATACTAAAAACAGGAAGTTATTCTTAACTTGCCGTTAACCGTTAAAAACGTAAAAAATTCATACATAAATAAAGTAAAAAAGAAAGCAATAGCATTGGAAACACAAAAAGACTTCCAAAAATAAACAGAAAATCAGATTTTTTCATATCGGTATGTAGCCAATCTCAACCTAACTTTTAAAATATACGCTCTCCTTGATTTATGTACACCAAGTCATACTTGTTATTACCTATAGCGTAGCTTGTTGTACATTATTTTTCTTTTACCGCAAAATCAAAATCTCTCAATAAACACAAGGATAAAACATGCTTATACATGAAAAAATGCGTTTCTTTAGGTTACAAAATGGTTGGTCACAGGAATATATGGCAGATAAATTGGGAATATCTGTTAATGGATACGGTGGAATAGAACGTGGCGAAACAGATATGTCTCTTTCAAGATTAAGGCAAATTACCAATGTTTTAGGTGTTAGAAAGTGTGATTTATGTGACTGTTCACAAACAACACCAAGTAATAGAGAACTAAATTCAGGTTGTGAAAAAACGACTGGGCAAAATAATCGTATTTATTCAAACTGTAGCTTTAATAACAATGAAGCCAGTTGTGATTATTTGATGCTTAAAAATGAATTAGAAAAACAAATAATTATTAACGAAAAGCAAGCTAGAGAAAACGAACTTTTGAATGAAATTAACCAGTTATTGAAACAGGGACTAGTAGCTGAATTTTCGCAATAAAACTTACGTTGGTATGGGTAAATTGAGTAAAAACTGTTATGTGCAATTTTGCATAATCACTTAAACGCACGATAATAAGCCAACAAGTAATCTTAACTACGTTTTCAATGCCAAACGCTCACATTCATGTTTTACCACCTCAACTCGTTAATCAAATCGCCGCAGGCGAAGTCATTGAACGCCCTGCGTCAATTGTAAAAGAATTAGTCGAAAACTGTTTTGACGCTCAGGCAACACAAATCACCATTCACATTGAACAAGGCGGTTTGCGTTTGATTCGAGTTTGCGACGATGGAATTGGTATTGAAAAAGAGGATTTACCGTTAGCCTTATCGCGGCACGCGACGAGCAAAATTGCAACGCTTGATGATTTAGAACATGTTACCAGCATGGGATTTCGCGGCGAAGCGTTAGCCAGTATGAGTTCGGTCGCAAAATTAACGCTCACCTCCAGCATCGAAAATGCGCCACATGGCTGGTCGGTTCGCAGCGATGGCGCAGAACAATTTTTTGACATTCAGCCTGCGCCACATCCAAAAGGCACAACGGTTGAAGTGCGTGATTTGTTTTACAACACACCTGCGCGGCGCAAGTTTTTAAAAAGCGAAAAAACTGAATTTGCCCACATTGAAACCGCTGTGAAACGCATGGTGTTAAGTCGTTTTGAACTCGGTTTTGCACTGTTTCATCAACAAAAAGAAGTTTTCAAAGTCGCTCCCGCTTTTGATTTAATCGAGCAAGAGCAGCGCGTTGCAGCGATTTATGGTGCAAATTTTATCGACAATGCGCTGCGGCTGGATTTTGAAGTATCAGGTTTTACGCTTGATGGTTGGATTAGCGTGCCGACGTTTTCGCGCAGCCAAACGGATATGCAATTTTTTTATGTTAACGGGCGATTAGTGAAAGATAAATCGGTTTCACACGCCATAAAACAAGCGTATTCAGACGTACTTTTTTCAGGTCGGCAGCCGATTTTTGTGTTGTATTTAACGCTTGCGCCCGAAGAAGTCGATGTCAACGCGCATCCTGCAAAATTAGAAGTGCGTTTTCGGGAAACTCGCGCCGTGCATGATTTTATTTTGTCGTGCATCAAACGGGCGTTAGCGAATGTGCGTCCGATGATTACCAATTACCCAAGTTTTATTCCACATTC
>JAQTXN010000068.1 GCA_028688755.1 Methylococcales bacterium
TTTCCAAACAACTTCAAACCTGTTTAGCCAAAGACCGACACGTTTTAAAACGTCAACTCGATTTGTTACGCCGAAATAAAAAAGCGTCTGAAACGGATTGTGAAAAACTTCGCATTCGGATTGAAAAATCGGTAGCCAGTTATGAAAAACGCCGCGCCAGCATTCCTGTTTTAAATTTCCCTGATTTGCCCGTCACAGGCAAAAAAGACGACATTGCCGAGTTAATCAAAAACAACCAAGTCGTCATCATGTGTGGCGAAACAGGTTCAGGTAAAACGACGCAATTACCGAAAATTTGTTTAGAAATCGGACGTGGCGCGGCAGGTTTTATCGGTCATACGCAACCACGTCGAATTGCCGCACGAACCGTTGCCGATAGAATTGCCGAAGAATTGGGAGAAGCAATCGGAAAATCAGTTGGTTATAAAATCCGTTTCAATGATAAAACGCACGCAGATTCATTAGTTAAATTGATGACTGACGGGATTTTGCTCGCTGAATCGCAAAACGCCCCATATTTAAATCAATACGACACCATCATCATCGACGAAGCGCACGAGCGCAGTTTAAACATCGATTTTTTGCTCGGTTACATGAAATGGTTGTTGCCCAAACGTCCCGATTTAAAACTGATTGTCACGTCAGCAACGATTGATACGAAACGTTTTTCGGCGCATTTTGGTAATGCGCCCATCATTGAAGTTTCGGGGCGAACGTATCCTGTGGAAATGCGTTATCGTCCAATTGAAGCCAAAGACGATGAGGAAGAAGACGAAACCACTGACGATTTACAAAATGCGATTTTAGATGCCGTCGATGAGTTGTATCGGGATTTGCGCGGCGATATTTTGATTTTTTTAAGCGGTGAACACGAAATCCGTGAAACCACCGAATCGCTCAAAAAACACCATCCGAATCAATACGAAATTCTGCCTCTATATTCAAAACTCAGCGTCAGTGAACAAGAACGTGTTTTTAAGCCGAAAGGTGGAAAAATTCGGATTGTGTTATCGACGAACGTCGCCGAAACGTCTTTAACCGTGCCGAACATTCGCGGTGTAATCGATACAGGTCATGCACGGATTAGTCGTTACAGTCCAAAAAGTAAAATTCAACGTTTGCCGATTGAGCGCATTTCGCAATCGAGCGCAAATCAACGGGCGGGACGTTGCGGACGGGTTGCAGAAGGAATTTGTATTCGACTTTATTCGCGCGAAGATTACGAAGCGCGTCCCGAATTTACCGAACCAGAAATCATGCGGACGAATTTATCTGCCGTGATTTTGCAAATGACGGCGTTAAATTTGGGCGATATTGCGGATTTTCCGTTTATCGAACCGCCCGACGACAAAATGATTCGAGACGGCAAAACGTCGTTGCTCGAAGTGAACGCGCTCGACAAAGCAGGCAAACTGACCGAAGTCGGCAAACAGCTTGCGAAATTTCCGACCGACCCAAAATTGGCGCGAATGCTCATCGCCGCGCAAGAACAGGTGTGTTTAAAAGAAGTTAGCATCATCGTGGCGGCGTTGAGTATTCAAGACCCGCGCGAAAAACCTGCTGAAAAAATGGCGCAAGCCGAACAAAAACACGCGCAATTTAAACATCCTGAATCTGATTTTTTGTCGCTATTAAATTTATGGAATGAATTTGAAAAGCAGAAAAAGCATTTATCCAACAATAAATTGCGTAAATACTGCACCGATAATTATTTATCGTATATGCGAATGCGAGAATGGCACGATAACCACACGCAAATTTTGCAGGTGCTAAAAGGTGATTTGAAATTTCATCTCAACGAAAACGATGCGAGTTATGACCAAATTCATCGCGCCTTGCTGACGGGTTTGTTGTCAAACATCGGTTTTCGCCATGAACAATATGAATATCTCGGCGGACGTGGATTGAAATTTTTTATTTTCCCAGGTTCGGGCTTGCACAAATTACGTCCGAAATGGATTGTCGCCGCTGAACAAGTCGAAACCAGCAAAGTCTATGCGCGAACCGTGGCGCGAGTTGAACCCGAATGGATTGAAGAATGCGCGTCGCATTTGGTCAAACACAATTATTACGACCCGCATTGGGAGAAAAAAAATGCGCGTTGCATGGTGTATTCGCGCACGTTGTTGCACGGTTTGACCTTGCAAGCGGGGCGAAAATTACCGTATGACCACGTTGACCCAAAAGCCGCGCGAGAAATTTTCATTCGTAGTGCGCTCGTTGACCATGATTATCACAGCAATGCGCCGTTTTATGTGGCGAATCAAAAACTACTCGAAGAAGTCGGCATGATTCAACACAAAGGTCGGCGCGTGGATTTGGTCGAAGATGAAGAATGGTTGTATGCGTTTTATGACCATAAATTACCGCCCGAAATCGTCAGTGGCGTGACGCTCGATACTTGGCGTAAAAAAGTTGAACGCGAAAATAAGCAATTTTTGTTTTTGACAAAAGAAGATTTGACCCGCGAAAAAGGCGAGGAATATGTCAACGAGTGGGATTTTCCAGACCATAAAAAAGTGGGCAAACTGACGATTGCGTTGCAATACCGTTTTGAACCTGGACACGATGAAGATGGTGTGACGGCAATTATTCCTGTGCATCAACTCAATCAAATCACGCAAACGCCGTTTGATTGGCTTGTGCCTGGAATGCTCGAAGAAAAATGTGTTGCGTTGGTCAAAGCCTTGCCGAAAAACATCCGCAAACATTTTGTCCCTGTGCCTGAAACGGTGAAAAAGTGTTTAGAAATTGAACCCGATTTTAAAGGCGCGTTGGAAGAATGGCTCGGCAACCGATTACGCAAACTTACGGGCGAGGCGATTCCGCTCAATGCGTGGAGTTTTGATGGGTTGATTGACCATTTAAAAATGAATTTCCGCGTGATTGATGACGAAGGGCGATTGCTCGATTATGGGCGTGATTTGAAAGCATTGCAGGCGAAACACGTCACCAAAGCGGGCGAAAGTTTTGACCAAATCGCCGCCGATGAGTTGAATTTCACGGGCTACATTCAATGGGCGTTTGATGATTTGCCTGAGCAATACAGCTTTATGCAAAAAGGGCAGGCATTTATTGGTTATCCCGCGCTGGTTGATGAAGGTGAAACGGTGGGCGTGAAAATTTTTGATACGCAACGCAAAGCCGAATTGCAACACCAAGCGGGGCTGATTCGTTTGTTTCAATTGCAACAGCGCAAAGAATGTACTTACGCGCTGAAAAATATCCCTAAAAATGCCGCGTTGGAACTAGCTTATAACCGTTTGCCCGCGCATCCGATTTTGAAATTAGAACACGTTGCAGAGTATAAAAACGATTTAATGACCTTGATGTTGAACAGCGTTTTTGTGGAAGGTAAAACGATACGCACGCAAGCCGCGTTTGAAGAAAGTTTGAAAGGAAACAAAAGTTTGTTAGTAACGCGAGCGGTTGAAATTGCGAATTTGGCGTTAGAAATTATGAAAAATTACGGCGAACTCAAAACCAGTTTGCAACGCTTGAATGCGGCTGACCCGCTGACAAAAAGTCTTGATGAACAATTAAATTATTTGATTTACGCGGGGTTTATTCGCACGATTCCGTTTGCTCAATTCAAACATTTACCGCGTTATTTGAAGGCGATGCAATATCGTTTAGACAAACGCGATAACACGCCACAAAAAGCGAATGAACTCGCGCGTTTTCAGATTCGTTATTGGAATTCGGTTTCGCAGCGGTTGAAAAAGGAAATCGTTACGCCTGAAACGGAAGCGTTTCGTTGGATGTTGGAAGAATTTGCGGTGTCGTTGTTCGCGCAACAGTTGAAAACGGCGATTCCTGTGTCAGCGCAGAGGTTGGAGAAGGCGTGGGATTTTTAAATATAAAAAACACTGTTTAAGTTAGTGGTGACGTGTAATCTTAATTATTTGTTTTCTAATAAAAAAGTACATTATCGGAAATAGTACAATAAACAAAAATAAAAACAGGACGAATAATAAAATACCCATACCGTAATCCTCAGATAAGGTTTCTAAAGGGACTCCTTCGTTAATTGCATACAACTTCGCAAAGATACTAGAAAGAACATCGCTTATCCCAAAAGACAAGGCTCCTGATAGTAAAAAAGTGATAATAGAACACACGGCAGATTTTTCGGTCATATTGACATTGCCCATGAAACATTGTGCTGAAAATTGAAAAACGTTTAACGTTGAAAAAGGCTGGCGAAAACCAGCCTTTTTTAAGGATATTTATCTTAGCGTTATCTGATTAACATCAAAAAAGAAATTTTTCACTTTATCTTTTTTGATGAAATTGGATAAATAATTTTTATCAACATAGCGATACTTTAAGGCTTTTAAGGGAACTACAAATAATTCATTTGGATTGTCAGGTTCGCCGCCAATACCTATGACAACAAAAACAGGAATATTATTATTGGTCGAATAATCGTTATAATTTTGCAATTTTTTGTCCCCACCTGCCCAATCAATATTCTCTTTACCGTCGTTTTTTGTTCTCCAATGACTTCGCCATTTGCATTCCACCGCAAATGAAGACGATGCAGGTTTATATTCGAGGACTAAATCAGGATATTTGTTTGATTCGGGGTAAAAACCATTTGCCCCTTTATCACTTCGCATATCTTTTAATCTAAAAAATCGCCTATCAAATTTTCCAATGACATAGTTTTCAAACGCATCGCCTTTTTCTTTAAACGTCTTTTCTTGAGAAATTTCTATCTTCTCTTCATACATTTGAGGGGTTGTGACCGCTTGTTTGTCATCACTAAATAAATTTAAAATTTTACTAAGAAATCCCATATCTAACCGACCATTTAAAGTTGTTATAAAAAAGACCATGCTGGGCTAAATTGTAACTTGTTTTATGACAAAATTTAATTCACGCATTTAAAAACGTGCATAAAAAAAGGCTGTTGAAAACCAGCCTTTTTTTTTGTGTCAATTTTTTAAACTTTCCTCAATCAAAACAATCGCCGCCTGTTTTGCATGAATGGCGGTTCCTGAATTCCGTTTCATTTGTTCTGACACAATTGCGCCTTCAATCAATAAACTTAATTGTAACGCTAGAATTTCTGGCGATTTTGCACCGCATTCTTGCGCTAGCCCCGCGATATAACCGCGAAAATTATCATAAAATTCTGCCGATACTTGATGCACAGGATTGCCTTCAACTGGAAATTCGGCGGCGGCATTGATAAACGCACAACCGCGAAATTCAGGAATTGCCATCCATTCTTCAATCACATCAAAAATCGCTAATAATTTTACTTGCGCGGTACCCGCTTTCTGATTCACTTGCTCAACAAACCACGCCGTAAAATCTGCGTCGCGCTGACGCAAAAATGCAACGACTAATTCATCTTTAGACGGAAAATACTTATAAAGACTCATCTTTGTTGTATTGGCTTCTTTCACAATCGTATCAACGCCTGTGGCTTTAATGCCTTGACTGTAAAACAGCTCGGTTGCGGCTTTTAAAATTCTTTCTTTTAAAGTTAATGACATGGCTAAACACGATAAAAAATAGATTGATTGCCACTATACAGGTCAGTATACTGAATCACAAAAGACAGACTGGTCTGTATACTAATTAACAATCAAACAATAAATGAGGACAAGACAATGGAAATTTTGTTAGTAGGCGCGGCATTGATGATTTTTGCGGTTTTAGCGTCGGCATGGTTGATGACGTTTGCAAGATGGTTTCCGATTAAAGGTATTGAGGGTGAATTTTTGCCCGATTATAAAACATTGATTAGAGCGCACATCGATTTTGCCTTGATGGCGTTATTTTGCTTAGGATTTTATGCGGTCAAAGTGCCATTATCCGTGACAGCTTGTTGGTTAGTTGTGATAGGCGGCATTGCCAATCCAATGGTTTTTGTTATCGCAGCGTTTAATCCGAAATTCTGGGAAGATTCATTCTGGAAAATTTACACCGCCGCCAGTTTTGTGATTACAACGGTCGGTTTTGTTTGGATAGGTATTTCATTGTTGCAATTTGCATTGTGATAATCATAAAAAAGGCTGGTGAAAACCAGCCTTTTTTAGTTGAATGAAAAGTGAATGCGTTATTTCGTTTTCACAAAATCCAAAAAATCCTGACAATCGGCTTCAATCAATTCAAAACCCATTTTTGCAGCATAACGAATTTCTTTCGGCGTGGGATTTTTACGCAAAAACCAACCTTTCGGTTCGCTAGCGGAATACACAATATCACTCATCACCATCCGTTCAGAATCACGGCATAGCGGCAAACCAAATAACAGATATTTTTTGCCTTTACGGTATTCTTTCAAGAAATCAGGAATCGCAAAACCGCCCATCAATTCGGTAATGTAATCGACGTAATCAGCATCCGAGGCAATGTAATTTGATTCTGGAAGCGGCGTTCCCATTGGTTTAAAAAGAATTGGCAAACTCGTATCCACAGCCGTTTGTTCAATTTCAGCGTACTTTTCACCATCATAATGGAAAATTTTGAAACGAAACGGTGTTGCCGCAATTCGTGCAAGTCCGACAATTAAGGTGTGTTTTTTATTCGCATAACTTTCTTGTAACTGCGTATCACGGTTGATGTCGATGACATAATTCGGTTGAAAACTTGCCAACCAATCATGCACCGCTGCCCTACTCCACTTTGATTCACCGTAAGTTTTATCAAGAAATTTGGTCAAAAAGTTACGTCCTTTTTTTAATTCCTGATTCATCGCTGCACGGGGAAATTCATACATCAATTTCGGAGCCATTGGCTTGCCGCCGTTCATGGCTAAAATCAAACTGTCACTATCGGCGGGCATTGGTAAGCCATTCAATTTACTTTTGGCATCAAATAACACGCCCGACCCTAAATATGGGACAACTTCATTGCTATGAAGTCCTGTGAGAATTTCTGAAAAAACAGCATCAAACATAAGTAATTCCTTTGTTAAACAATTTAGTAATTACTTCGCTGGTGCAATAATCAATCCAGTTGAAAAAAGTTAATAAAATCAAATCGTTTAAGTCATTTCACCGCGCAAAAAATTGTTTTCTTTCTCACAACGTGACAACTTTTGTTGTGTTTAAACTAAAAACGTCCCAAATGCTCATAAGCCGCAAAGGTTTGTAATCGTTTATCATCGAGCGGTTCGCCGACGGTGAAATGATACAAACTTTGCCAACGTTCATTTTTTAAACCCAACATCCGATGCACTTCATCATCAAAAAAACAACCAATCCCTGTGCCACGCACGCCAGCCGCTTCGCCTTCTAAATACAAAATTTGTCCGAGCAAACCACATTCCCAAAACAAACGCCGATAACGCCACGCTTCCGCTTCAACGTTTTCTGAAAAATTTGCCAACATTCCCAAACTAAACGCGCTATCGCTGGCAATCGGTTGAAAACACGATAACGTTCGCGCGAGTTGTTTAAAATCGTCTTGTGCCAATTGATAAAATTCAAACGGTGCATCGACTTTAGACCACGAAAATTCAGCCGAAAGCGCGTCTTTCAATTCAGGAACAACCGCACAGTCACGCGGCAAAAAATACAACCCCGATTCCAAACCTTCCACGCGATGCACGAATAAAAACAAATGCACTTGCGGCGACCAATTCCACGCCGTAAAAGGCGGTTTTGCATTCGGCAATAACGCAGACAACATGCGGTAAAAATCCGCGCGTGGCAACGGTTCAGATTTACCGTTGAAATGTTGTGCGCTACGTCGTCCCCGAATCAACCGACTGGCAGGCAAATCATGGCTCGGTTTGGGTAATTCAAAACTGCGAGCTTGCAGGCGTTCAACCGAATTCGTGAATTTTTCCACTTGCTGTGAAACCTCATCAATAATTGCCCAACGATAAAAATGTCGTCCATTCAACGGCTCGGCTTTTCCAAACCACACGGCATTTTGTAGGATTTCTGACAAACGATTTGCCTCAAAATCAACGGGCGTTTTTTGATTCGTTCGGATTCGGCAAAACAAATCGGCGGTTTCGTGTTCATCTTTCACAAATTCTTCGGCGCGATTCAATCCTAACCATTGGGCAATTTGCGTGTCGGTCGCTTCACTACATAATTCCACTGTCCAACCTAAACACGCCGCCGCATAACTCAACGCCGCCAGTGCGTGACCAATATCGTGTTGGCAATAACGAAACGCTCGCTCGCCGTATTTCCACGCTTCGCGCCAATGAATTGAAGAAAGCCCGATATAAATTTCAGGTGGTAGATCGCTCGCCGCGAATTCGCAACGACGTTCTAAAAGATGGTCGTGGCTGACGTAGTGATAAACGCCAGACGGCAACAAATTTTCGTCCGTGCAAAGCAAATACACTTCCGTCGGATGCAAATTGCCGCTCGATGGATTGCAACGTAACGCCCAACGGTCAGGCGCAAATGCTTTCCAAGCTGATAAACCGAACGACAATTCAAGCATTGCACCGAGATTTTCAAGCGTTAAAGGTTGGACGTTAATGTGGGTTGGGCAGTCCAACACCGAAAATAAACACGATAATTCTGCCTTCAACAGCGGCAATTCAACCGTTTCACAACCGCTAAAACACCGAAATGGATTCGGTTGTTCATCCCAATCTAAAAATTCAGGGGCTTTTGCGTAAGCGTTGAATTGATGTTTTGTGCGGTTGTGATAGTGGAAAATGGCGGCGGAGGTTTCTGTGGTTTTTTCTTCGTTCATGGCGCGACCTTTTGTTGTTTGGATTCAAAACTAAACTGCTTTTTGCCGATTATTCGGGATTTGGATAGATAAATTCTGATAATTAAGTATGATTGCCGAATGTTTAAAACCTGTATTTATACTCAAATAAATTTTATGGAATACGATAAGACAAAAATTGAAAACAACTCGAAAATTATTAGAAGCATGATTGAACATGAAAATTCTCTCGTTGCACAGCGTGTTAGTTGGATGACGACAATACAAGGGTTATTATTTACAGCTCTTGCATTTGCATGGAAAGAAAATTCAGCTCACAACTTGATTCTGCCGTTATGCGTTTTTGGAAGCATCGTTGCATCTGTCACAATAAAAAATCTGATGTCATCCATTGATGCTATAACAAGACTAGTTTGCTGGTATCAGGAACATAACGACAAGACGGTAATAGCACAATTACCTCCTGTAATAGGTCTTGATATTTATCCAAGTGTTGATGGCTACTGCAAGTATATTAAGACCCCGCCTATCTTATTAGCATGTACATTTTTATTCGGCTGGTTTTTATTCGGCTGGGTATTTTTTTATCTTGTATCTCCGTCGTAAATTATCAAAGTTTTACTAAACTAAAAGCCCTCGCGCCTTAAACGATTTTCGAGGGCTTTTTATGCCTATACCAAATCTAACCAACAGCCAAATCCTCAGCTCAACAGCTAATCGGTCTGCCTAAATTCAATGCCATAACAAAAAAGCACACCATCAAATCACGACAATTCATCCCCTGCAACAGGCTCTAAATCTGGTGTAGCTTTTAGCCAAGCATCAAAAGCCACAACTTCACCGCGAGCCTGACGCTCACGAAAATACGCTTCAGTCTTCAACGCTGACACTTTTTCTGCAATCGCTGTAACAAAAAACTGATTCATTGAAACGTGTTCTTCCTCTGCAACTTGCCGCGCATAGGAAAATAGTGATTCAGGAACACGCAAAGCATAATTTGTCATTAGTTCAATTCCTCTTGTAATTGGCGCAAAAACGCACCTGGAGACAGCACGGAAAGCCTAAAATTCTGTGCGGGTTTAAAATCGTTAACATTTAGCGTCACAAGTGCATCGGCTCTGCCATTCAACGCTGTTTCAAGTACCATTTCATCAGCAGGGTCGCGCAATTGTGGTCGCCAAAGATAATGCAAATGGACAGGTTCTAAAAACAAACTCAGTGCATCAAGAAACGCATCCGTCATCGCTATGTTGCGTTGCCCAATTTGTAAATGTTCAGGACGTTTCAAAACGGCTTCGTATTCCAACATCAACGGCACGGAAGCTAAGGCGATAAATTGCTGGTTTCGTAAAGCCTGTAACAAAGCAAATGATGCACCGTTTCGGCTTCGAGAAGCGGCAACTAAGATGTTTGTGTCCAAAACAATTCGATAATTTTTCATATCACATAGAATATGATTTAAATACAAAATGTCAAGATTCAAGACAAACTCTCGAACCTTGTCTCATTTTTTCAACCAACCGCCAAATCCTCAGCCCAACAGCCAATTGGATTACCTAAATTCAATTCTTTATCTTCAAAACGCACTAAAAAAACGGTGCGCGTGGGTTCTTCTTCATGATGCCCTTTCATCACAATCACGCCGCGACTTCCCGCTTCGGCAAGCACTTCACCATCTTCTGCATCAGGCATTGAGCCATCATCTAAAATCGCGTGCGCCGCAAAAACCACATCACCCAAATCTAAATCTTCTACGTTCATTTCGTTCTCCTGTGTCATTTTGTAGTAAACCCGACAAAAACCTTCCAATTGTCCGAAACAGCTTGCCGTTTTGTGCGACAACCTGTTTTAAATTTAAATAATTTCAATGAGTTATCGTTGAATTTTTGCATGGCATACAGGTTGCATCGTTTAACTACAAAATCAATGCCAAACCATTTTAGGAGATTCAAATGATTACATTAACCGATGGCGCAATTAAAGCTGTAGAGCGTTTTATCGCCAATTCAGACAAACCCACAGGCGGTTTGCGAATCGAAGTCACAGACGGCGGTTGTTCGGGTCTGCAATATGGTTTACGCCTTGAAGCCGAAGCGGGCGAAAACGATTCTGTGATGGATTACGGCGCAATTAAAGTTTTCGTAGACGCAGAAAGTATGCCTTCACTCGACGGCATGACCGTGGATTTTCTCGATAGCGTTGAAGGCTCAGGCTTTAAATTCACCAATCCGAATGCAGTAAAAAGTTGCGCTTGCGGCACGTCGTTTTCAACCAATAACAACGGTGGCGATTCTAAATCTTGCACACCACACTCACACTAAGGAGAACCGCCATGTGGGATTATTCAGATAAAGTTAAAGAACATTTTTTCACACCTAAAAATGCAGGCGCGGTTGTTGATGCCAATGCGATTGGTGAAGTCGGTTCGATTAGTTGCGGTGATGCGTTGCGTTTGACGTTGAAAGTGAATCCTGAAACCGAAGTGATTGAAGAATCAGGTTTTCAAACATTTGGTTGCGGTTCGGCGATTGCGTCATCATCGGTTTTAACCGAAATCATCAAAGGCATGACCTTAGACGAAGCGTTAAAAGTCACAAACCAAGATATTGCCAATCAATTAGACGGTTTGCCACCTGAAAAAATGCACTGCTCCGTGATGGGACGTGAAGCATTACAAGCGGCAGTCGCAAATTATCGCGGTGAAGAATGGAAAGATGACCACGAAGAAGGCGCGTTGATTTGCAAATGTTTCGCTATCGATGCAGTGATGATTGAAGAAATGATTTGGGCAAACAAACTTCGCACCGTTGAAGATGTAACCAATTTCACCAAAGCAGGCGGCGGTTGTGCGGCATGTCATGAAGACATCGAAGCGATTTTAGAAAAAGTGTTGGCAGAAAAAGGCGAAAAATTTGACCCAACTGCCGCGCCAATTGAAAAAGTGGAAGTTGAAAAAGTTAAAACACCGCTCACCAATTTGCAACGCATCAAAAAAATCGAAGAAGTTTTAACCTCGTTACGTCCACAATTGATGGCTGACGGCGGCGATGTTGAACTCGTGGAAGTCATTGATAACACGGCTTATGTCAACATGACGGGGGCGTGCAACGGTTGCCAAATGGCGGCGATGACGATTGCAGGCATTCAACAAAGATTGATGGAAGTGTTAGGCGAATTTATCCGCGTTGTACCTGCTTCTGAAATGAAAAAATTGGTGAACATTCAAGGAGCGGGTCATGCCTGATATTTACTTAGATAACAATGCCACAACCAAAGTTGACCCTGCGGTTGTAGACGTGATGATTCCGTTCTTTTTAGAACAATATGGCAATCCGTCTTCGATTCACAAATTTGCCGATGGTGTCGCGAAAGCTCTCAAAAAAGCACGCGGACAAGTTCAAGAATTGATTGGTGCAGAACACGATTCAGAAATTATTTTCACCTCGTGCGGCACAGAATCCGATTCAACGGCAATTTTGTCAGCGATTAAAGCGCAACCAAATCGTAAAGAAATTATCACCACCACCGTTGAACACGCGGCGATTTTGAATTTGTGCGAAAACCTTGAAAAAGAAGGCTACACGATTCATCGTTTGCCTGTGGATAAATGCGGTCGTTTGAATTTGGAAGCGTACAAAAAAATGCTTTCTGACCAAGTCGCCATCGTTTCCGTCATGTGGGCAAACAACGAAACAGGCACGATTTTTCCCGTGGTCGAAATGGCTGAAATGGCAAATGCCGCAGGTGTGATGTTTCACACCGACGCGGTGCAAGCGGTCGGCAAAATTCCGATGATGTTGCAAGACACGAAAATCGATATGTTGTCGATTTCAGGTCATAAATTGCACGCCCCAAAAGGTATTGGCGTTTTATATTTGCGTCGCGGCACACGTTTCCGTCCTTTGCTTCGCGGCGGTCATCAAGAACGTGGTCGTCGTGCTGGCACAGAAAATACCGCTTCCATTGTCGGTTTGGGCAAAGCCTGCGAAATGGCAATGGAACACATGGAATATGAGAACGTCCAAGTCAAAGCCATGCGTGACCGTTTAGAACGCGGCATTATTGAGCAAATTCCGAACAGTTTTATCACGGGTGATTTAAACAATCGTTTGCCAAACACGACCGATATTGCGTTTGAATATAT
>JAQTXN010000069.1 GCA_028688755.1 Methylococcales bacterium
GTTTCATGCGAGTTTTGAGCCACATCACGCCCAAAATATCGCTGATGCCAACCCACAAACGATCTAGCGTGCCATATTTAGAAACGCCGCGTTCTCTTGCACGGTGCGAAATAGCAAGGGAAATGACTTGATAACCGCCACGCAACATTAACGCGGGTAAAAAACGGTGGTAATGGTCGAAAAAGGGTAATTCCAACGCTGCATCGCGCAAAAAAACTTTCAAACCACAACCCGTATCAGGCGTGGCATCACCTAATAAAGTAGAACGAATGCCGTTTGCAATTTTCGATGAAATCAATCGCCATTGCGTATCGTGACGTTGATTACGCCAACCTGCAATCATGGCAAGTTTAGGATTCGCTTCACGTTGTGTTTGCAAATTAGAATATAAATGGCAAATGTCCGCAGGATTATTTTGTCCGTCACCATCAAGCGTTGCAATGACAGGGAATTTTGCTGCTTTGATGCCAGTGAAAACTGCCGCGCTTTGTCCGCAACTTTTTTCATGATGAAAAACACGCAAATTGGGAATTGTTTGTTGTGCTTTTTTTAGAATGTTTAGCGTGTTATCCGTACTGCCATCGTCGATGTAAATAATTTCGTATTCAGTAAAATCGGTCAGTGCAGCGGTAATTTCGTTTAAAAGTGGCTCGATATTTTCGGCTTCATTGTGAACGGGAACAACGACAGAAAGAGACATAATAACCTCGTGTTTTTAGAATTGAACCATAAAAAAAGGGCTACATAAATGCAGCCCTTTTTTGTGCCACGATGCAACAAGCATCGCAGGCTGAGAATTAACGTTTTGAGTATTGTGGACGTTTTCTCGCTTTGTGCAAGCCGATTTTTTTACGTTCAACTTCACGCGAATCACGAGTTACAAAACCTGCTTTTCTTAATTCAGGACGTAATGTTTCGTCATAAACCATTAACGCGCGTGTCAAACCGTGACGAATCGCGCCAGCTTGACCAGAAGGACCACTGCCTTTTACGATAACGTTCACATCGAATTTGCCTGCCAATTCAAGCAATTCAAGTGGCTGAGTTGAAACCATTTGGTCAGTTTTACGACCAAAATAAACGTCTAATGCTTTGTCGTTAACGGTAAATTTACCTGTGCCTGCTGTTGCATATACGCGAGCAGTAGCACTTTTACGACGACCTGTACCATAGTATTGAGTTGCAGCCATGTTTATTTACCTACGAATAATTCTAAAACTTTAGGTTGTTGCGCTTGATGATCATGTTCTGCACCAGCATACACTTTCAATTTTTTAAACATTGCGCGACCCAATGGATTGTTTGGCAACATGCCTTTTACAGCTGTTGTTAAAATACGGTCAGGGAAAGTTTTTCTCAATTTACCTAAAGACGTAGTTTTTAAATTACCAATATAACCAGTGTGGTGTTGGTAAAGTTTATTTTTTTCTTTTGTACCTGTAACACCGATTTTTTCAGCGTTCACAACGATGATGTAATCACCTGTATCAACGTGTGGAGTGTATTCAGGTTTGTGTTTGCCACGAAGACGCAATGCGATTTCAGAAGCTAAACGACCTAACGTTTTACCTTCTGCATCAACCACATACCATTCGCGTTTTACTTCTGCAGGTTTTGCTGTAAATGTTTTCATTGTAATTTTTATCCAAGAATCTCAAAAATGAGAGCGAAAATTTAGTAAATCACCAGCTTTTACAGCTGATTATTATGTCACCATTATAGACCATGATAAGCATAGATAACAACCTCAACCTTTATGAAAACCGAATTAAATTAACATGGTTTATGACAAGCATAAGTTTAAATTTGCCCTGTAATTACCTTGATTAGCGAATCCATTCTTGCCTTGTCCCATTTGAATTCTTAGTTTAGGATTGCAGGCAATTCATCGATTAGGTTCACTAGTTGCACACGAAAAAACACAAGGTCTTATGCACTTACTTCAATTAGCACGACAAGCGATTTTAACCCCCGTCAACATTCACGATTCTGATATTGAAAAATTGATGAACCACTTATTAAGCTCAGAAGTTGATGCCGCTGATATTTATTTTCAATCCAGTCACAGTGAATCATGGGTACTCGAAGCAGGCATTGTGAAAGAAGGGCATCACAGCATTGAACAAGGTGCAGGCGTGCGTGCAGTGTCAGGTGAAAAAACAGGTTTTGCTTATAGCGACCGTTTAGAAATTCCTGTGTTGCTCGATGCGATTAACAATGTGAAAGCGATTACTCGGCAAGGACAAAACGCACAAGTCAATTTAAAAGCGATTGAACAAAATGCACGATTACTTTATCCAACGATAAATCCACTGAAATCACTCGAAGACCAACAAAAAATCGATTTTTTAAAACAAATTGATAGCCAAACTCGCGCTTTGGATTCACGCATTGAAGAAGTGATTGTGAGTTTATCAGGCGTTCATGAACATATTTTGGTGGCGAATCAAGACGGTCATTTACTTGCGGATGTGCGCCCGTTAGTGCGTTTGAATGTAACGGTTATTGTGGTCGAAAATGGCAAACGTGAACAAGGCAGCATGGGCGGCGGTGGACGTTGTGATTACGCAATGTTCTTTGAACAAGACACTGCAATGAATTATGCGCGTGAAGCGGTGCGTCAAGCGTTGGTAAATTTAGAAGCAGGTGAAGCTCCCGCTGGAAATATGACGGTTGTATTAGGTTCAGGCTGGCCTGGAATTCTATTGCACGAAGCAATCGGTCATGGTTTAGAAGGGGATTTTAATCGTAAAGGTACGTCAGCATTTAGTGGACGAGTAGGCGAACGCGTTGCTTCTGAACTATGTACAGTTGTGGATGATGGTACTTTATATGGAAGACGCGGTTCGCTTAGCATCGACGACGAAGGTACACAAACTGAAAACACGGTCTTAATCGAAAACGGTATTTTAAAAGGTTACATGCAAGACCGATTGAATGCACGATTGATGGGTGTTGCGCCGACTGGAAACGGTCGGCGAGAATCTTATGCCCATTTGCCAATCCCTCGTATGACCAACACTTATATGCTTGCAGGACAACATCAACCTGAAGAGATTATTGCGTCGGTGAAAAATGGTTTGTATGCGAAAAATTTTGCAGGCGGACAAGTTGACATCACGTCTGGCAAATTTGTGTTTTCTGCTAGCGAAGCCTATTTAATCGAAAACGGCAAAATCACTCGTCCCGTTAAAGGTGCAACCTTAATTGGTAATGGCCCTGATGTTTTGACTAAAGTTTCAATGGTCGGTAATGATTTGGAACTCGATAGCGGCGTGGGAACATGCGGCAAGGACGGACAAAGCGTTCCTGTTGGCGTGGGACAACCAACCTTGAAAATCGACGGTATCACCGTTGGTGGCACAAAAGTGTAATTCAACTTTTTATTCACAAACTTCTGCTAATACAATATGACAAACATTTATTCTCTTGCGGTTGAAGGCGTACAAAAACTCATTCCTTATAAGGCAGGCAAACCAATTGAAGAATTGGAACGCGAATTGGGTATTTCCAATATCGTCAAACTTGCCTCAAATGAAAATCCGTTAGGTATTGGCGAAAAAGCCAAAGTGGCGATTCAAAATGCGATTGCTGATTTAGCGTTGTATCCCGATGGTAGTGGATTCCATTTAAAAAACACGTTAGCCAATAAATACGCTGTTACGCCCGACCAAATTACGCTTGGTAACGGTTCAAATGAAATTTTAGAACTCGTTGCACGCGCTTTTTTAACGCCTGAAAATGAAGTCATTTTTTCGCAACACGCTTTTGCCGTTTATCCAATTGTCACGCAAGCCGTTGGGGCAAAAGCGGTTGTCACGCCTGCGATAAATTACGGTCATGATTTGTTGGGAATGCTTGAAAAAATCACCAGTAAAACGCGCCTTGTGTTTATCGCAAATCCGAATAATCCGACGGGAACATTGCTTAAACAAGAAGCGATTGAACATTTTATTGATATGTTGCCGCAGCACGTTATTTGCGTTTTGGACGAAGCGTATTTTGAATTTGTGAGCCAAACTGAGAGTGTTGATTCCGTTTCGTGGCTGCAAAAATTCCCAAATTTAATTATCACACGCACTTTTTCAAAGGCTTATGGTTTAGCGGGTTTGCGCGTTGGTTATAGTTTGTCGAGTGTGGAAATTGCCGATTTACTTAATCGTGTTCGTCAACCGTTTAACAATAATTCGCTTGCATTAGTCGCCGCACAAGCGGCTTTGAACGATGTAGAACACGTTCGTGCAACGGTTGAAAATAATGCAGCTGGCATGAAACAACTTACCGACGGTTTTGCTGAATTAGGGCTAGATTGGATTCCGTCAGCAGGTAATTTCGTTTCGGTTGATTTAGACCAACAAGGCACGCCAATTTATGAAAAATTGTTGCGAAAAGGCGTAATTGTCCGCCCTGTTGATGTGTACGAAATGCCGACTTTTTTACGCATTAGCATTGGCACGCCTGCTGAAAATGCCAAGTTTTTAACTGCGCTAAAAGAAGTATTGAGTAATGTTTAAAAAAATATGCGTAATTGGCGTTGGTTTAATTGGTGGTTCGATTGCAAAAGCAGCACGGGCAAACAACACGTCAGAAACAATTGTTGGTTTTGGACGCGCTGACGATTTGGAAAATTTACAACTTGCGAAAAAACTGGGCGTTATCGACGAATTTTTTACCGAAATTGAGTCAGCCGTTTCTGATGCAGATTGTGTGATTATCGCAACGCCTGTTGCTGCAACCGAAAATGTTTTACAACAACTTAAACCGTTTTGGTCACAATCAACTATTTACACCGATGTTGGCAGCACAAAAGGCAATGTTGTTGGGGCAGCGAAAAACGTGTTTGGTGAAGTTCCCGCTAATTTTCTTCCTGCTCATCCCATTGCAGGTGCAGAAAATAGTGGCGTTCAAGCCGCGCTGGTCGATTTATTTGTAAAAAAACGTCTCATTATCACACCACTTAAAAATACCAATTCCGATGCTCTAAACACGTTGCGGCAATTTTGGGAAAAAATCGGCGCAAGCGTTTCGCTGATGAATGTGCAAGAACATGACAGCGTGCTTGCTGCAACCAGTCATTTGCCACACATTTTGGCGTTTGGGCTTGTTGATATGCTTGGACATCGTGACGAACAAGAAGACATTTTCAAATTCGCCGCAGGCGGATTCCGAGATTTCACGCGCATTGCATCAAGTGACCCGACGATGTGGACAGCGATTTGTGAAGCGAATAAAAACGAGCTTGTGCCATTGCTTGAACAATTCAAAACGGAATTATCGAAAGTCCAAACGTTGCTTGAAACAGGTGATTACGCACAACTTTCAGAATTGTTTGCTTATGCAAATACCGCACGGCAACGCTTTTTAGCGCAACAAACTCTTTAGGATTTTTCATGTCAGACCACAAAATTTATCCCATTAAACATAACATTGCCGAAAAAGCCTTCATCAATGCCGAGCAATATCACGCGCTGTATCAGCAATCAATTCATCATCCCGAAGAATTTTGGGCAAAAAAAGCGGTGCAGTTTTTAGATTGGCATTCAACCGATTGGAAACAGGTTTTAGATTACGATTTTTCGCAAGCAAAAATTCGTTGGTTTGAAGGTGGAAAACTGAACGTTAGCGTGAATTGTTTAGATAGACATTTAGCCACGAAAGCCAATCAAACGGCAATTATTTGGGAAGGCGATAATCCA
The DNA here is from genome assembly GCA_028688755.1 of Methylococcales bacterium. Lineage (GTDB taxonomy): Bacteria > Pseudomonadota > Gammaproteobacteria > Methylococcales > Methylomonadaceae > UBA10906. Next base: position 5,697 of record JAQTXN010000069.1, read on the forward strand.
GAAAATTCAAAAAAAATCACTTACGCGCAATTGCATGAACAAGTTTGTAAATTCGCCAATGTTTTGAAAAATCACGGCGTTAAAAAAGGCGACCGTGTTTGTATTTACATGCCAATGATTTTGGAAGTTTCGGTTGCAATGCTGGCTTGCACACGAATTGGCGCAATTCATTCGATTATTTTCGGTGGCTTTTCTGCTGAATCACTCAAAGAGCGAATTTTAGATTGTGATTGTCAACACGTTGTTTGCGCTGACGAAGGTTATCGCGGCGGCAAAGTGATTCCTATGAAAGCAACGGTTGATAAAGCTCTCGAAGGTTGTCCAAATGTGAAAAGTGTTTTTGTTGTGAAAAATACAGGTAATTCTATTGCGTGGAATGAAAACCGTGATGTTTGGTTTCATGACGAAATGGCGACTGCATCAAACGTTTGTGAACCTGAATGGATGGACGCAGAAGACCCGCTTTTTATTTTGTACACCTCAGGTTCAACAGGAAAACCAAAAGGTGTTTTGCACACCACAGGCGGTTATTTGCTTTATGCCGCGATGACGCACAAATATATTTTTGATTATCAAGACGGTGAAATTTATTGGTGTACGGCAGATGTGGGTTGGATTACAGGGCATTCGTATGTGATTTACGCGCCACTTTGCAATGGTGCGACAACTTTGATGTTTGAAGGTGTACCAATGTATCCAACGGCTTCGCGTTTCTGGGATGTTGTCGATAAACATCAAGTGAACATTTTTTACACTGCACCAACGGCAATTCGCGCGTTGATGGCAGAAGGTGATGAATTTGTTACCCGAACAGAACGAACCAGTTTGCGAGTTTTGGGCAGTGTCGGTGAACCAATCAATTCGGAAGCGTGGGAATGGTATTACCACGTTGTAGGACACAATGAATGTCCAATTGTGGATACTTGGTGGCAAACCGAAACAGGCGGCATTTTAATTACACCACTTGTTGGCGCGACAGAATTAAAACCAGGGTCGGCAACTCGTCCGTTTTTTGGTGTGCAACCTGTAATTTTGGATAACGACGGACATATTCAACACGGTGCAGCAGAAGGTATTTTAGCCATTCGTTTCCCAACACCAGGTATGGCTCGCACGATTTATGGCGACCACCAGCGTTTTATCGATACTTATTTCAAACTTTACCCAAATTATTACTTTACGGGTGATGGCGCACGACGTGATGAAGATGGTTATTTTTGGATTACGGGGCGCGTTGATGATGTGTTAAATGTTTCAGGGCATCGAATGGGAACGGCTGAAATTGAAGACGCGCTTGATTTGCATGAACACGTTGCAGAATCTGCCGTTGTCGGTTTTCCGCACGCAATAAAAGGTCAAGGCATTTACGCTTACGTTTCGTTAAAACACGATACGCCGCCGACTGATGAATTGAAAAAAGAGTTAATTCAACTGGTTCGTGGTGAAATTGGCGCGATTGCGACGATTGATGTCATTCAATGGTCGCCGAATTTGCCAAAAACCCGTTCAGGAAAAATTATGCGTCGCATTTTGCGAAAAATCGCCGCCAATGAATTGGACGATTTAGGCGATATTTCAACGCTTGCGGATTCGTCAGTGGTTGAAGAAATTGTTGCAAACCGATTCGCTGCCTAAAATTTACGCCCTTTTTGATATACTTTTACGCAACTTAATCCACTTAAAATTTAAAAAACTATGGCTCAATATATTTATTCGATGAATCGCGTGGGCAAAATCGTCCCGCCGAAAAAATACATTCTTAAAGACATTTCGTTGTCTTTTTTTCCTGGTGCAAAAATCGGCGTTTTGGGTTTAAACGGTTCGGGTAAATCGACGTTACTCAAAATCATGGCGGGCTTAGATAAGGAAATCGAAGGTGAAGCGATTCCGTTAAAAGGCATTAACATCGGTTATTTGCCACAAGAACCACAACTCGACCCAAACAAAACTGTTCGAGGCAACATTGAAGAAGCCGTTGCACACATTAAAGAATCACTCGCAAAACTTGACCAAGTTTATTTAGATTACGCGGCGGAAGATGCAGATTTCGACAAACTCGCCGCTGAACAAGCACGTTTAGAAGACATTATTAACGCTTGTGACGGACATAATTTAGACCGCAAATTGGAAGTTGCTGCCGATGCGTTACGTTTGCCTGAATGGGATGCCGATGTAACTAAATTATCAGGTGGTGAAAAACGCCGCGTCGCGTTATGTCGTTTGTTACTTTCAAATCCTGATATGTTGCTACTTGACGAACCGACTAACCATTTAGACGCGGAATCAGTTGCATGGCTTGAACGTTTCTTACACGATTACACAGGTACAGTCGTTGCTGTAACGCATGATCGTTATTTCTTAGATAACGTGGCAGGTTGGATTTTAGAACTTGACCGTGGCTCAGGCATTCCGTGGGAAGGCAATTATTCAAGCTGGCTTGAACAAAAAGGCGCACGATTATTGTTAGAAGAAAAACAAGAATCGGCGCGTCAAAAAGCGATGAAAGAAGAGTTGGAATGGGTACGTTCTGGCACAAAAGGTCGTCATGCCAAAAGCAAAGCGCGTTTAGCACGTTTTGAAGAATTATCGTCGGCTGAAACCCAAAAACGTAACGAAACCCAAGAAATCTACATTCCACCTGGTCAGCGTTTAGGCGATGTGGTGATTGAAGCGAATGGGATTTCAAAATCGTTTGGCGACAAATTGTTGTTTAGCGATTTAAGTTTCAAATTACCACCTGGTGGCATCGTGGGCATTATTGGTGCGAACGGTGCAGGTAAAACCACGTTATTCCGTATTATGGCTGGTTTTGAACAACCTGATTCTGGTGAGTTGAAAATTGGCGAAACCGTTAAACTCGCTTATGTTGACCAAATGCGCGACGACATGGACGCGAAAAAAACCGTGTTTGAAGAAGTATCCGAAGGCTTGGACATGGTAACGGTCGGCACTTATCAAACGCCTTCGCGTGCGTATTTAGGGCGTTTTAATTTCAAAGGCGGCGACCAACAAAAATTCATCGGCGACTTATCAGGCGGTGAACGAAATCGTGTGCATTTAGCGAAGTTGCTCAAAATTGGCGGCAACGTTTTATTACTCGACGAACCAACGAACGATTTGGACGTTGAAACCTTGCGAGCGTTGGAAGAAGCGATTGAAAGTTTCCCTGGCTGTGCGGTGGTCATTTCGCATGATCGTTGGTTCTTAGACAGAATTGCGACGCACATTTTGGCGTTTGAAGGCGATAGCCAAGTGGTTTGGTTTGAAGGTAACTATGCTGATTACGAAGCTGATCGTCATCGTCGTTTAGGCACCGATGCAGATTCACCTCGCCGCTTGAAATATAAAAAATTGTCTTAATACTCAACTTGTCAGGAGTGGTTTAAAAGAACCACTCTGGTTGTTTTCCCCTAATCGAGAAAGAGTATTAGCCACCTTTAATGTCAGAAAAAATCTTGAAATATCATGTGGATAAAAAAATATCCGTTATGGCGCAATAATTGTTTATGACGCTGAGTGGCTTTTGCAATTTTTACTTCAAAAAATTGTTGTGAGCCGTATTTCATCTATTTCAAACTTAAAATTTTAGGAACTTCAAAATGCGTAAAGTTTTTACTTCTTTACTACTTGCATCAAGTATCACGTCTGCTTATGCAGAAACAACGGCAACTGCTACAACACCTGCAATTGCTGAGATTCAAACCAACATCGGCACGATTACCACGCAACTCAATTGGGAAAAAGCCCCAATCAGTTCACAAAATTTTGTGAATTATGCAAACAAAGGCTTTTACAAAAACATCGTTTTTCATCGTGTGTTGAAAGATTTTATGTTGCAAACGGGCGGCGTTGACGTTGTTACAGGTCAATTCAAAACGCCTGATGCGCCGATTGCGAGCGAAGCGGGTAATGGTTTAACGAATTTGAAATACACGCTTGCAATGGCAAGAGCGGCTGATCCAAATTCTGCAACCTCACAATTTTTCATTAACACCAAAGATAACGACTTTTTAAACAAAGGTTACCTTGATAAAAATGGAAAAGCCGCAGATGGTTACACGGTTTTTGGCGAAGTGATTTCAGGCAAAGAATTTGTTGATAAAATCAACAATTATCTAACTATTACAACAGGATATAGCAGCGACGGCGGCGTGCCTGTTATGACGGATGGTGTTTATGAATGCGGTGTGAATTTTTGTTTGAGAAAAATTTACATTGAAAATGTTTATTTGAGCCAAGTGGCAGACAAAATCAATTCTTACACGCGCGTAATGGTTAACGGCACAGGTGGTCGCGTTACCAGCTCACCAAACGGTATTAGCTGCATTTCAACCAGTAAATCTTGCGTATTGAAAAAACCATTCGGCACAACTGTGTCATTGACTGCAAAACCTTCAACGGGCTATGAGTTCAAAGGATGGAGTGGCGATTGCTTAGGCAACGTAACCCCTTTAGTTATTGATACTAAAGTCAAAAACAATAACTGCACCGCAACGTTTGCTAAAAAAGGCAGCATTTAATTTTCACTTTTACCGTTAAAAAACTATGACCAACGTCCAAGATATTTCCAGCGCAATGAGTCCTGCTGAAAAACGCGCTATCGGTTCGCTTGCAAGCGTGTACGCGCTGCGAATGCTCGGGCTATTTATGATTTTGCCTGTATTGTCGCTATTTGCTAAAGAACTCGACGGCGCAACGCCTGCGTTAATTGGGCTTTCAATGAGCATTTATGGCTTGCCGCAAGTGGTATTGCAAATTCCATTCGGTTTGCTTTCGGATAAATTCGGACGCAAAAAAATGGTGGTGATTGGCTTGGTTTTATTTTTTGCAGGCAGCGTGGTTGCCGCGCTTTCAACGGATATTTATGGCGTTTTAATTGGTCGTGCGTTGCAAGGCGCAGGTGCAGTTTCAGCGGTGATTATGGCGTTGGTTGCCGATTTGACCCAAGAAATTCATCGTACCAAAGCGATGGCAACTATTGGCATGAGCATTGGTTTAGCATTTGGTGGTGGAATTGTCATGGGGCCAGTTGTGGCGGCGACGTTTGGCGGTTTGCACGGCGTTTTTTGGACAACCGCTGTTTTAACGTTGCTTGCCATTTTGGCAATTTTATTTTTAGTGCCGAATCCGCAAAAAACAAAATTGCATCGTGACGCGGAATTCGTGCCGTCTGATGCGATGGCAGCGTTGAAAAACGCAGAGCTTTTGCGTCTCGATTACGGCATTTTCATTTTGCATTTAATTTTGATGGCAATTTTCGTGGTTGTGCCAACGCTAATGCGTGATGCAGGACTTGAAAAAGGCACTGAATGGCAGGTTTATTTACCTGTTTTTGTGGGTTCGATGGCGTTGATTGTGCCGTTCATTATTTTGGCAGAGAAAAAACGCCAAATGAAAAAAGTGTTTTTAGGTGCGATTGCCACACTTTCCATTGCGGGAATTGGTTTTGCGTTATTTCACGAAAACTTAACCACGTTGATTGTGTTTTTAAGCGTGTTTTTCTGTGGCTTTAATTTGCTTGAAGCGACGTTGCCGTCTTTGGTTTCGAAAACGGCACCAGCCGATTTGAAAGGTACGGCGATGGGGGCATATTCAAGCTCGCAATTTTTAGGCTTGTTTTTTGGCGGTTTAGTGGGTGGTTGGTTTAACGGACAGTTTGGCGTAACAGCGGTATTTTTAGTGTGCGCGACGCTTGCGGCAAGCTGGTTTGCCGTGTCATTTTTTATGAAAGAGCCTCGTTATTTAGCGAGTTTGCTGATTTCAATCGATGTGATGAATGAAAAAGACGCGCTCGTTTTTGTCGAGGAATTGTTAAAAGTAGCGGGTATTGCCGAAGCGGTTTTGCATCATGAAGACGCAGTCGTATATTTGAAAGTCGATAACGCACAACTTGATAAAGAAACGTTACAAACCTTGATAAATGAACATATTCACGCCTTTCAACACGTTGTTTAATCATGAATGAAATCAGTAAATACCATTGGGGCGTAGAGGAAACAGTTTCGCAATTACGAAAATTGCGTGTGCAATCGCTCGAAAATCGCAATCGTCGTCATAAACCACCTAAATTGCCGTCGAGAAAAGAATTGCAGGTCATTTTGGATGGTTTGAGTGGGGTGCTTTTTCCAAATCGTTTAGGTCGTCCAGATTTAACCGAAGAGGGAATTGATTATTTTGTGGGCTTTACGCTAGACCGCGTATTACATGATTTATTCAAACAAATTCGCCGCGAGTTGCAATTTATTTCAGGCAGTGAAGGCATTGATGAAGCCGCGCATCAAAAGGCGATTGAAATTACACGCTTGTTTAACGCGCAATTGCCCGCCATTCGTGCCTTGATTGACAGTGATATTCAAGCTGCTTACGAAGGTGATCCTGCTGCGCGAACACCTGATGAGGTGTTAGTTTGCTATCCAGGTTTAATGGCGGTGATTTATCAACGTTTAGCACATGTTTTGTACAAACATGGCGCACCACTTGTGGCACGAATGATGACTGAACTTGCCCATTCGGCAACGGGCATCGATATTCATCCAGGTGCAGAAATTGGTGAAAGTTTTTTTATTGATCACGGTACAGGCGTTGTGATTGGTGAAACGACGATAATTGGACGAAATGTACGTTTATATCAAGCTGTGACGTTGGGTGCGAAACGTTTTGAAAAAGCCGAAGATGGCAGTTTGGTGAAAGGGAATTTACGGCATCCGATTGTGGAAGATGATGTCGTGGTGTATGCAGGTGCGACGATTTTAGGGCGCGTTACGATTGGTAAAGGTTCGATTATTGGGGGCAATGTTTGGCTAACGCATAGCGTTGAGCCGCGTAGCGTGATTACGCAAGCGAGTGAACGCAGTGAATAATAACGTGTGTGTTGTCACTAAGCGTTGTTATCGTGTATTCTACGCGCTCATTCAAGGGGGCGACATGGCTTCGACGTGGGTAGCAAAACCTAGAGTGCATGCCGAGGACAGTACACCTCGTAAATCCTACTGAAACTTAAGTATTCGCAAACGACGAAAACTACTCAATGGCTCTCGC
>JAQTXN010000070.1 GCA_028688755.1 Methylococcales bacterium
ATAAAGACAAAGCCTCGCAACTTGTCAAAGCCGCCGAAGCCAAAGCGCAAGCGACCACAAAACAAGAATTAGCCAAAGAAGCCACACAAGTTGCCGAAGATTCTGCCAAAAATCCAAAACGGGTGCGTGTAACTTATGTGCCTGATTTTGTAAAAGAAGAAATTCGCCAACAAGTGATTTCAGATTTAAAAGGCGAAGTTGTTGCCGAAGTGAAAGCCGATGCAAAAGAAGAAGCGTGGGGCGTTCCAGCTGCCCTGCCCGACTGGGTAAATCGTATCAAAATCACAGGTGACGCACGTTTACGAGCGCAAGAAGATTTTTTTGCTTCTTACAATCCGAATCAGAATGTGTTGAATAATCCCTATTACGATTATTTGTCGATTAACAAAGATGGCGGGCATTTAGCCGCGCGTGGTAAAAATGAGGAATTGCAAAATACGTCAGCAGATAGATTGCGTTTTCGGGAACGTTTTCGTTTAGGCATCGACGCGCAAGTGACTGATGAATTAAAAGCTGGCGTGCGTTTATCAACGACAAATCAACTCAGCCCTGTTTCGAGCAATCAAACGCTTGGCAATACGGGGCAAGCGTTCCAAGTCGCCATTGACCGCGCTTACATTCAATACGATTTCTTAGATAAAAATAAAACCGATTGGTTCAGTGTCTATGCGGGTCGTATTGCAAATCCTTGGATGTCTACCGATTTGATGTATAGCCCAGATTTGAGTTTTGAAGGTGTCGCGGGAACATTCCGTTTGCGTTTCAATCAAAGCGACGTGAACGTCAAAAATTATCATGCGGCAGATAATTCCGCGCGTTTTGGTTTGTACACCGCACCACAAACACCAGATTCACTTTTTGTCACGTTGGGCGCATTTCCGTTACAAGAATCCAATTTCTCAACAGCAGATAAATGGTTGTTCGGCGGACAAGTTGGCGCAGATTGGTTAGTGAGAAGCAATGACCGTTTAAAAATTGCTGCCGCGTATTACGATTATGAAAACGTCAATGCGCGTAGCAACAAACGCAATAGCTTCACAAACGATTGGACTGCGCCGCAATTTATGCAAAAAGGTAATTCACTTGTACCGATTAACGTCAATGATGGCTTCAACAGTCGATGCACCGATTCGCAAAGTGCAACAGGTCAAGCATGTTTGTATGGGTTAGCATCAGAGTTCAAAATCTTCAATGCGACCGCAATGTATGATTTTTCAGGTTTTGGCGATACGCACGTTTTAGTTACGGCTGATTACGCGAAAAACTTAGGTTTTGACCAAAATCGAATTGCCAGAGAATTTAAACAAAACATCACGCCTAAAACCAACGCTTACCAAGTGCGCTTAGATGTGGGAGACGTTGAAATTCATAAATTTAACGATTGGAGTACCTTTATTGCGTACCGTTATTTAGAACGCGATGCTGTGTTGGATGCTTACACTGATTCGATTTTCCATCAAGGCGGAACGAATGCAAAAGGTTGGATTTTAGGTGCAAATTACGGGATTGCGAAAAATACTTGGCTCAATTTGCGTTGGTTCAGCACAGAAAGTATCGAAGAAACCAACAGACAACCGCTTAGTATTGATACCGTTACGCTTGATTTGAACGTGCGTTTGTAAGAGGAAACTATGAAAAATCGATTACATTTTTCAATTTTAACGTTGGTTTTAGCGGCGACATTTTCGTCGCTCACTTTCGCAGTTGAACCCAAACAAAGTGATGCGGCACAACAAGCCTTGAAAAAGGCACAAGGCGTATTGCGCCAATTAAACGAAGAAAAAGTTGCGCTTGAAGCCGAGAAAAAGACGCTTTCAGATGAAAAAGCCGCGTTACAAACGCAAGTTGAAAAACTCGAAAGTGCGATAAAACAGCTTTCGCCGTTGCAAGCTGAAGTCGCGGCTCAAAAATCGGCGGCAGATTCTTTGCGAAATTCCAACGGTGCGTTAAGTTCGCAATTGTCGCGCTCGCAAGCCAATGAACGGGATTTGAATAAAAAACTGCAAGACACGCTCGCGCAAGCCAAATTGATTCAAAACGACAATCAACTTTTAGTTTCAGCCGTTCAAGAACGGGAACGTTGGATAACTCGTTGTGGTGAAAAAAATCGAGATGTGATTGCAGCGGCAAACGAACTCAGTGCGAAATACCAAAGTAAAAGTGCGTGGGCAACGCTAAGCGAAATTGAACCTTTTACAGGAATTGGTAATGTTGATGAGCAAAATAAGCTACAAGACTACCAATTCAAATTAGACGATTTGAAAGTAACGCCGTTTGAAAGAGAAACCACTGCGCCGCATTAGTTATGCGGCACTGTGATTTTTAGTCATCCCCCGCAATCGACATCTGCTCAATTAAAATTGAGCCTGTGCGAACGTTGCCACGAAAATCGACATCATTACCGACGGCCACAATGTTTTTAAACATGTCTTTTAAATTCCCCGCAATCGTGATTTCTTCAACGGGATATTGAATCACCCCGTTTTCAACCCAAAACCCTGCCGCACCGCGTGAATAATCGCCCGTCACCATTTTCACGCCCTGCCCCATCAATTCTGTGACGAGTAAGCCTGTTCCAAGTAATCGCAACATCGACTCGAAATCGCCGCTGGTTGGCGTAATCGTTAAGTTTCGCACGCCGCCTGCGTTGCCTGTACTTTTTAAACCCAATTTTCGCGCCGAATAAGTGCTTAAAACGTAATCTTGCAAAATGCCGCCGCGCACTAAATCACGATGTCGCGTTGCAACCCCTTCGCTGTCATACATCGCGCTGCCTAAACCGCCGATTAAATGTGGCTGTTCATGAATGTGAATAAAAGACGGGAAAATTTGTGTGTTCAGCGCATCGAGTAAAAACGTCGATTTACGATACAAACTCCCGCCCGAAATCGCGCCCACAAATGAACCTAATAAACTGCTCGCAATTTCTGCACTAAATAAAACGGGGCATTGACGCGGACTTAGACTTCTTCCGCCTAAACGACGTACGGTACGTTCTGCCGCAATTTCGCCCACTTCTTTGGGTAATTCTAAAAATTGGGCATCTCGCGCCACGCTGTACCAATAATCACGTTGCATATCATCACCACGTTGCGCGAGAACTGAACAACTCAGTGAATGACGTGAACTTTGCCGAGCTTGCAGAAAACCCAAACTGTTGCCCAAAACGCTAATGCCTTTGTGCGTGCTGACCGTCGCACCTTCAGAATTATTGATGTCAGGGTGATAAAAACGCGCCGCATTTTCACATTCAATCGCCATTTCAATGGCTTTTTCTGAACTCAAATCCCACGGATGATACAAATTCAAATCCGTGAATTCGGTGGCAAGCAAATCCGCATCAGGCAATCCCGCATAATCATCTTCGCTGGTGTAACGCGCTATGCTGCACGCTGCGCTCACGGTTTCTTTTATCGATTCGAATGACAAATCCGTGGTACTTGCCGCCCCTTTGCATTGTCCAAAATAAACCGTCACACCTAAACCTTGACTGCAATGATGCTCAATGGTTTCAACCACGCCTAAACGGGCTGTGACAGAAAGCCCATCATCAACACTCAATCCTGCTTCCGCTGCACTTGCGCCTTGCAATTTCGCTTCATCAAGAAGCTGTTGCACGGCATTTTTTAATTCTGAAATACGTTCTGTTTGCACAAGCAATCCTTAGTTTTAATGTTTTGAGTTGCCGACATCGCCAGCACGGGTTTTATTGACAAAAATGTTTTTCAAACGATTCAACGCAGAGGCAATCGTCGTATCCATCACGGTTTCATTACCAATCGACACAATCACGCGCGTGAGTTCAGGCATTTTGTTTTTCGTTGAGGCAATGTAAATCGGTTGCACATACAAAATCGTGTTTCCCATTGGCAAAATCACCATCCGCCCCATTTCAACCGAAGAACCGCTTTGATTCCACAACGTGAACTGTTCTGAAATTTCAGGATGTTGTTGGGTCAAGGCTTCGATTTGTTCAGGGCCATTCACTTGCACATCTTTACCGAATTTATAAACGGTAATGCTTGGTTTGTAAGCATCGGTGCAATTTTTCTTATCAAACGTACTCGCCATGCCAACCATGCTTAAATTATTACGATTCACAGGAGTCATCGCGCTAATCAAGCCAAATTCTTCGGTGTCGTTACAATCGCCAAAATCCATCGTTTGATAATAGGGTTCAACCGCTTTTTCACGCACTTTTGCTTGTCCCCATGTTTCAGCTTGTTCGTAAAATAACTCAGCGGTATTTTGATGATAACGCGCGAAAATTTGCATTTGAATCGAGTACAAATCACGCGGATAACGTAAATGCGATTTGAGTTCAGCAGGCATCGTACTTAATGGTTTGAATAAACTCGGATACGCCCGATTGTAAGCATTCGCAATCGGGTCAGCATTATCCACAAGGTAATAATCCACATCACCATCAAACGCATCAATCACAATTTTTATTGAATTTCGAATGTAATTAAACGGCTGTCCATCGTGGATTTTTTCATCTTTAAAGGGTTTGGAAACAGGATATTTATCCGAAAGCGTGTAAGCGTCTTGAATCCAATAAAAACGATCGTCTGTCATGACTAAATACGGGTCTTTATCAAGATGCAAAAATGGCGTGAGTTTATGCACACGCTCTTTGATGTTGCGATAAATTTTGAGCTTACTGTCTTTTGAAATGTTGGTTGAAAAAAAGATTTTCTCGTCACCTAATTTGTAAGCAAACAAGGCTTTCTTAAACAACGACGCAATCGGAATGCCGCCTTCGCCGTGATAGGCTTGATTTTCTAAAAGCGTCGCGTTATCTGAACCCGCAATACCGACAATATCTAATTTATTCGGTACAATCGCGTAATCAAAATCTTCTTGTCCGTAATAAATATCAGGATGTTTGGTTTTTAAACCAACATCTGAAGTCATATTCAAATCGCGCAAATACCACGTCAATGGCGCATCGGCATCTTGCGAAGCAGGTGTCATCACTGCGCCAAAACCATGCGTGTAACGCAAATGGCGGTTTTCCCAGTTTTGCGCTTCTTTGGGCAATTTTGCGATATTAACCTCACGCGCCGCGATATTAACTTGACGCAAATGATCCGAAATAAAATAACGGTCTTCATCAACGGTTAAAAATTTGTAATACGGACGAATTTCTTGCAGTTGTTTGTAACTGAAAATAATCAAATCCCTGTCCCAAACAGGAATGTTTTCAAAATGCTTTTGACTGCTCCACGTTGAAATATCCTGCGCGGCATCGACTTTAATCGTCATGTCAACGGTGTTGATATTTTTCAAATCATAAGCATCAAGTGTTGCATCGATATTTTGTTGAATAAAGGTTTTTTCAGTTTTAACTGGGTTTGGATTAACCACAAAACGTTGCAAGGCTTGAGGAATAAACTCAATCTGTGGCACTTGCCAAACGATTAAAAACACGAGTAACGAAATCCAAAGCGGCATTCGATTATCGTGTTTTTCAGAATGCACAAAGCGAATAGCAATCAGGGCAAAAATCAAAAAAGTCGCCATTGCAGCCCAAATCAGCGGCAATTGGTAACGAATTTCAACAAAACCAGGGCCATAAAAAATGGGTTCGTGGTGATTTGTGTAAAGTAGCGAAAAGCGTTCGAGCATAAAGCCCCAACTCACAAAACCAATCACAAAACCGATGAGCAACGTGAGATGAATTTTCGCGCCTTTAGGATAACTTTTACGCTGATCAGGAATAAACGTGTGTTCAAGCCAATACAGGAAACCCACCATCATGAAAATCAACGATGCCGTAAGCAGTAATTCCTGCTGAACAAGTTGATACGTTGGATACGCAAGCATGTGAAAACTTACGTCGTTGCCATAAACAGGTTCAGTTACGCCCGCTGGTGCGCCAAAGAAATACATCAGCGTTGATTCCCACTGACTGTAAAACGGTGAAGCAATAATCAACGCCAAAACAAACGAAACAGGCGTGTAAATTTTCACCGAGCCATTCATAAAGGTATCAGCAAATTTTTGAACTCGCTTTTTTTCACTATCGGGCAAGGTATTTTTTTCGACTGTATAACCTAAATAACGTGAAGCGAGCCAAAAATGGGTAAAGAAAATGACAAAAAATGCCAGCGTTACGCCACCAGAAAGAAAGTATTTATAAAGCGTGCGTAACCAGAAATAGGATTCGAGTTTAAGCGACTCGTACCACCACCAATCGACAAAAAAATCGATAAAAATAAAGTGAAACGCAACGAATAAAACCACTGCAAAAGCGAATGTGCCGCCTAGCAACGCGGGGAAAAATCTTAAATTCCGCATGGTGCTTCCTTAGAATATGAATGGGAAATAATAGGTTGCCGTTATTCTAACATTCTACGGCGCGTTGTGTGCCACGATAACCTTGGCTAAATCTAGTGAATAGTGAGTGGCATTAAGCAAACAGAAAATTAGATAAATTTTCAACACACTCAATTAAAACTTTGGCAAAGTAATTGCTTTTGACAACTCAAGCAATCAAGCGGTTCAAGTGATTTAATTTTTAAAATACAAATTTTTAGGGGGAGAAAGTGTTTTTTTACGACATGAGATTAGGGACAAAGTTAGTCAGCAGTTTTTTAATTGTGGCTGTTGTCGGCTTGATAGTTTGTGTGATTGGTATTTTTAATATGACTCAACTAAATGATTATGTTGATAAAGTCTACAGTAAAGATTTAATGGGACTTTCTTATGTTAAAGAAGCACAAAGCACTCGTCTTCGCGCCGCGCGGGATTGGCGCAGCGCGTTACTTGCGACAACGCCAGAAGAAAAACGCAAAGCGGCTGATTCAGTTAAAAAAAATGTTGAAGCATATGAAGAAAGCATACATAAAGGCGGTGAGTTGTTTTCAGGCGACGAACACAAAACCTTGATTCAAGAAATTTACACTGCCACTCCAGAGTGGAAAGCACTGACCTTACAAGTCCTAGACATGATTGTGGAGCAGAATTTAACCCAACAAACGCCAGAGCTTTCAAAAATTCTCAAAGCACAGCAACCGTTAGCTAAAGTCATTGATGGCAATATCAGTAAATTGACACAAGCGAAAGAAATCACTTCAGCAGAAACGGCCAAACAATCTGCACAAGAATATATGCACAATCTCATCATGATGGTTGTTTTAGTCACATTTAGTTTCATTCTCAGTGTCGTTATCGGATTGTTATTTTCACGCTATTTGACAAAACAGTTAGGCGGCGAATTAACCGATGCAATTAACGAAGTGAAAAAAATCTCTGCGGGCGATTTTTCAAGCCACTTAACGCTTAAAAAAGACGACAAAACGAGCTTGCTCTATTCGCTAAAAATCATGCAAGAAACGATTCTTGGCTTTATCTATTCACAACGCGTTGTCGCCAAAAAACACCATGCAGGTTTTGTCAGTGAAAAACTAGATGTCACAAAGTTTCGCGGTGCTTACGGTGACATGGCTCGCGAAATTAACGAGTTAGTGCAGTCTCACATTGATGTCAAAATGCAAGTGGTCGATGTTGTTTCAGAATATGCCCAAGGGAATTTTGAGCGTGATATGGAGCGATTACCCGCAGAAAAAGCAAAAGTCACGCAGGCTATTGATGCCGTTAAAGCCTCGCTACTTGAGATTAACAGCGAAATTGAAATGGTAAGTGCCGCTGGCGCACGCGGTGACTTTTCAAAACGCAGTGATGCCAATCGTTTTAACTTTATGTTTAAAGATATGCTTACGCATTTAAACACGTTAGTTGCAACCTGTGACACAGGGTTTAATGATTTGCTTCGTATTGCCAATGCGTTGGCGCAAGGTGATTTAACGCAACAAATTACTGCCAATTATCCTGGTACGTTTGGAAAAACCAAAGATGCGATGAATGAAACCGTTGAGCGTTTGAAATCACTTGTTGAAGAAATTAAAGAATCTAGCGACACCATTAGCTCTGCGGCTAAAGAAATTGCCGCAGGCAACAGTGATTTGTCCTATCGCACCGAAGAACAAGCTGCAAGTTTGGAAAAAACGGCTGGCAGCATGTTAGAACTCACCTCGACGGTACAAAAAAATAGTGATAATGCTAAACATGCCAATGAAATGGCGTTAACGTCCTCAGAAGTTGCGAGCAAAGGTGTCGTAGTTGTTGAACAAGTTGTTTCGACAATGGAAGCTATTAACGAATCTTCTCAAAAAATTGTCGATATTATTACTGTCATCGATGGCATTGCTTTTCAAACTAACATTCTTGCGTTAAATGCGGCCGTTGAAGCAGCGCGAGCGGGTGAACAAGGTCGTGGTTTTGCGGTGGTGGCAACCGAAGTGCGAAGTCTAGCGCAACGCGCGGCAAGTGCAGCAGGTGAAATCAAAACCTTGATTAGTGATTCTGTTGAAAAAGTGGAAGACGGTACAGAATTAGTCGCCAAAGCAGGCAGAACAATGAAAGAAATTGTGAGTTCCATTCAGGGCGTGAGTGCAACCATCGGGGCAATTACCACCGCTTCGGATACACAAACGTCAGGCATTCAAGAAGCAAATCAGGCTATTCGACAAATGGATGAAGCAACTCAACAAAATGCAGCGTTAGTTGAACAAGCCGCCGCCGCTTCGGAGTCACTTGAATCACAAACCCGCAAACTCGCACATGCTGTGGGGAACTTTAAAATAGATAGCATGGCGTTAGCCGTTTAAAAAAATAGCGGATGAAACGTGTTGTGGGCGTACGCAGTACGCCCCTACGAAATAGTATTTAAGGCTTCGATTTCTTGTCTTGTTAAATCTGTCATTGCGGCAATCACATCAATGTCAAAATTCGCAGCAATCATTTTTTTAGCGGTTTCGCGTTTAGCCTTTTTTTCGCCATCAATAAACGCCGTATCTGTCACTGCTTTGGCTTCGTTGTAAGACAAAATACTTTTCAAATAATCATCGTATTGGTCACTGCTAAGGTGCGAAACTTCGGCAATTTCAAACCCTTTTTGAAAAATCGGCTCATTCAGGATCGTTGGAATATGGTCAAAATCTTCAAGATGTTTTAGAAAATACACCCACTTATCAAAATGTGTTTCAAGTTCGTGTTCTTGTTTGTTGAACAAGGGCATTTGCAAAAATTTGAAATGTAATTTGTCGTAAAAAATGTCGCCATCTTGGTCTTTTAAACACACGTCACGGCGAAATTTGCGCTCGTCTTCTTTTTCATCGTAAACAAAATCCAAAATCGCAATGAAATAAACAGGCAATAAACGAAAATCCCACGCCCCTTTTTTACTTTGATTTCGCACAGGAAAAGTGGAATAAAACAACGAACGGTCTTTGAAAAAGTGCATTTTGGCTTTTTGCATTTCGACAATAAAACGTTCACCTTTTTCACTTTCGCAATAAATGTCAAAAATCGATTTACGTTCTTCTTGCGTGTCCGCCATGTTTTCAGGATTTTTAAAACTCAACGTGGCGATTTGATGTTGTTCTGGCAAAAGTTGATTTAAAAAATCGATGAGCAAATCTTTACTTGCTTCTTCGCCAAACAATTTTTTAAAACCAAAATCGGTGTACGGATTGAAGTATTTGCTAATCATAATTTTTTCCTGAAGATTGTAGCTCACACGTTCAGTTGAACATGTATGTAAAGGAGGTAGCGCGACTCGTTGTATTTGCTTGTACCATCATCAATATCCTCGCATATCAGAGGATTCCTATACTATAATGCACACAAAAATGAAACCCCATTCAACAAAAAATACATGCAATTTGACATCGTTATAAAAAATTTAGGAAAAATACGAGAGGCAAATGTGAAAATTAGACCATTCACAGTGATTGCAGGTAAAAACTCGTCTGGAAAAAGTTTTATTACTAAATCGCTTTACAGTTTTTTTAGTACAGTGAATGTTGATCATGTCAGCTTAAAAACATTTTCCCGTATTGAAAATATCAAACAAATTTCAAATTATTTAATTGAAAAAACTGCTAGCTTGAGTCAACACGAAAAATATTTGTTTGAACGAATTTTAGAATGTACAGAAAACCTACAAAATGAAGTTGAAAAAGTATTCGGTTGTAACACGTTATCAAACCAAATTCTGAAAACCCATTTGTTGAAGGAAAGCATCCTAGAACTGGAAAATGAGTTTAAAAATTTATTTAATGAAATATCAGAAAAACAAAAATTTATTTCTGTAAAAAATGAATTTCAAATTTTTCACAGTCTTATTTTAGAATTAAAACAAATTGTTACCTCCCCAAACGCATGTTTAGTTGATGAAGTTAATAAAGGATTTATTGATTCATTAAAAGAAAATTTTCAAGTTCCATTGCTGAGTGAATTAAAAAATAATCGTTTGCCAAATGAAAAAACAATTTCATTTAATTTCGACAAATTAGGTAGTGTGAACATTATCGGTGAAAATTTAAGTTTCAAGTTAAACAACAGTAACGGTGTAGATGCAATTCAACAATTGCATAATGTGGTTTATTTAGAATCACCTATTTATTGGAAATTAAAAAACGCACTTGAAAATTCAGAACTAAGCAGAACTTTATTTCGTTATCGCTCACACGACAGAAAGGCAATGCTCAGTGGTGTTCCAAAGTATTTTTATGATTTAGTAAAACTCATCAGTTCTCAAGCCAAAGACATACAAATTATAAATTTATATGACGACATCAATTCTGAAATTGGTGGTGAAATTGTAATTTCCAATTCGGGCGAATTAAGTTTTGTTGAAAAAGGCTTAACGACTCCAATCTCTTTACACAATACAGCATTAGGTGTGACTAATTTGGGTATCATATCTTTGCTATTAAAAAAAGGTATTTTATCTAAGGGGAGTTTCTTATTTATCGATGAACCTGAAGCTCATTTGCATCCATCTTGGCAAAAAACGATGGTTGATACCTTATATGCCTTAAGTCAACACGGTGTGAACGTAGTAATTGCCAGTCACAGTATCGACATGATGAAGTGCATTGAAAACATAATGGAAAAGTCGCCTGAAGAGGATTTAGAGGCACATTTTGGCATCAATCAATTAAGTGTTGATGGCGAATCTATAGAAAACGGATGTCATCCATTAAGAAAAATAGCACTTATTCAGGAGGATTTAGGTCAATCATTTTATGATATGTTCATGGAGTAAATAAAATGAGGCATTGGCATACATTTAAAGAAACAATGAATCATGAAATGGAAGATGTAGACATCAATTTATCTAAGAAGGGATACAAACTTGACGGGAGACAAGGCATTAAACTCTCAATTAAAGTTAATCAATATAAATCCGTGGATTATATAGCTGATGATGTATCTTTATCTTTAGTTGAATTTAGTGACCTGTATCGTGACCAACATAGAGTTAATAACGCCCTTCAAGAAGTATTGGACAGTAATATAACGGAAGACTCGGTTAATATGATAAAAAGAACCCTTGAATCTCAAGTTCAAAAAGACTTGGTTTCTAAGTTTAAGGACAGTATTTCAATCATCATACAAATGCAAAAAATTAACTTTTGCGACGAATTATCACATTACACTGAAAATAATTCTCGAAAAAGTATCAAATACGTCATTGTCATAGCACCTTTTCATCCTAGTATTCCGAATAATAAAAGAGTCGAATTAGCAAGGGTAATCAGTCAATTGAAAAACAATGTTACAAGTGGATTACCACAAGCTATCAATGCAAGAGCTAATGTAATTCTATTGGATGAGTATGCACGACAATGAAATCTAATGAGTAGCATTTCACAACATCCGTTGCAAAAACTCACCCGTATACGATTTTTTATTTTTAGCCACTTGTTCAGGCGTACCTTCGGCAATAATTTCACCGCCTGCGTGACCGCCTTCTTGTCCTAAATCCACCAGATAATCGCAATTTTTAATCACGTCCAAATTGTGTTCAATCACAAACACCGAATTGCCTTTCTCAACCAAACTATTCAACACTGAAATCAAACGTTTCGTGTCATCAAAATGCAACCCCGTTGTCGGTTCGTCGAGCATATAAACCACATGACCACGTTTGCTTTTGCTGAGTTCTTTGGTGATTTTAATGCGTTGACTTTCGCCACCTGATAACGTGGTCGAACTTTGCCCCAATTTGATATAACCCAAACCAACCGCTAAAAGTGTTTGCAGTTTTTTGTTAATTGATGGAATCGCGGCAAAAAATGGCGCGGCTTCGGCAACTTCCATATTCAAAATTTCAGCGATATTTTTGCCTTTGTATAAAACGCTCAAGGTTTCTTTGTTATAGCGTTTGCCGTGACAATCACTGCATTCAACGTACACGTCGGGTAAAAAATTCATTTCGATTTTCAACACGCCATCACCTTGGCAGGTTTCACAGCGTCCGCCTTTCACGTTGAACGAAAAACGCCCTTTTTCGTAGCCGCGCATTTTAGCTTCTTGCGTGGCGGCGAAAAGGTCGCGGATGTCGTCGAATAATTTTGTGTAGGTTGCAGGATTTGAACGCGGCGTTTTACCAATCGGGTCTTGGTCAATAATAATCACGTTCTGCACGCAATCTGGCACAGCAATCGAATCGTGTTGCCCAATAAGATCGACTTGTTCGCCGAATTTTTTACGCAAATATGGCATCACGGTTTGGTTAATCAGCGTACTTTTTCCCGAACCCGAAACGCCCGTAATGCCACATAAAATACCGAGCGGCAAATCCACATTGAC
>JAQTXN010000213.1 GCA_028688755.1 Methylococcales bacterium
CTTCAACCGTGAACGGTATTTTAGCGCAGCGGTTGGTTCGGCAACTTTGTAAAGCATGCAAACAACCATTTTCACCGCAACAAGAAGTGATTGAAGAAATGCGTTTGCGCCGTTTTCAACCAGACGGCGAGATTACGATTTTTAAACCTGTCGGTTGTACTGCTTGCGGCGGTTTAGGTTATCGTGGACGATTAGCGATTATCGAATTTTTGCCGATGACTGACACGATTCGCAAATTGATTATGTCGCACGCTTCAGCAGGCGCAATTGAAAAGTTAGCACGCGAAGAAGGAATGACTACGCTTTATGAAAATGGCTTGCAAAAAGTGTTGCAAGGCGTGACGACACTTGAAGAAGTATTGCGCGTCACTGCGGAAAATTGATGGACAACATTAGAACCTAAAACTTTAGAATAATTTTTTATGACCTTAATCAAACAAAACGATTTCATCGACAGCATCGAACACGCGCTGCAATTTATTTCTTACTATCACCCAAAAGATTTTATTCAAGCTCTGAACGAAGCATATTTGCGTGAAGAAAGTCCTGCGGCTAAAGATGCGATGGCGCAAATTCTCATCAATTCACGATTGTGTGCAGAAGGCAAACGCCCGATTTGCCAAGACACGGGAATTGTGACTGTTTTTGTGAAAATTGGCATGAACGTGCGTTGGGAAAGTGATTTGAGTTTAGCGGACATGATTAACGAAGGCGTGCGAAGAGCTTATCAAAATGTGGATAATCCTTTGCGTGCTTCAATTTTAAGCGACCCTGCTGGCAAACGTTTAAACACCAAAGATAACACCCCAGCCGTCATTCATACCGAAATAGTTTTAGGTGACAAAGTTGAAATCGACATTGCTGCAAAAGGGGGCGGTTCAGAAGCGAAAGCAAAATTTGCGATGCTTAATCCGTCTGATGATATTGTGCAGTGGGTGTTAAAAATGGTGCCAACAATGGGCGCAGGTTGGTGTCCACCTGGAATTTTAGGAATTGGTATTGGTGGCACGGCTGAAAAAGCGATGTTACTTGCCAAACAAGCCTGTATGGAATCCATTGATATTCAAGAACTGCAAGCGCGTGGTGCATCAAATCGCGCTGAAGAATTGCGTTTAGAGCTTTATGAAAAAGTGAATGCACTCGGTATTGGCGCACAAGGTTTAGGCGGTTTAACAACTGTTTTAGATGTGAAAGTTTTGGATTATCCAACACACGCCGCAAATTTACCGATTGCGATGATTCCTAATTGCGCGGCAACTCGACACGTTCATTTCAGTTTAGACGGCAGTGGCGTAGCAGAATTTACGCCGCCGAAATTAGAAGATTACCCGCAAATTACTTGGGATGTCGGCGCAGCGCGACGGGTGAATTTAGATACATTAAAACCTGAAGAGGTAATAAATTGGAAAGTAGGAGAAACTTTATTGTTAAGCGGCACACTTTTAACAGGACGTGACGCGGCACATAAACGACTTTGCGAAATGTTAGAACAGGGCGAATCTTTACCCAATGGCGTAGATTTTGCTGGAAAGTTTATTTATTACGTTGGTCCTGTTGACGCAGTACGAGATGAAATTGTAGGTAGCGCGGGTCCAACAACAGCAACACGCATGGATAAATTTACTGCTCCGTTACTCGAAAAAACGGGTTTACTTGGCATGATTGGTAAATCTGAACGTGGCGAAAGTGCAATCGAAGCCATTAAAAAACACAAAGCGGTTTATTTAATTGCGGTCGGTGGCGCGGCGTATTTGGTTTCCAAAGCCATAAAAAAATCCAGAATTATTGCGTTTGCTGATTTAGGCATGGAAGCTATCCATGAATTTGTGGTTGAAGATATGCCTGTTACTGTCGCGGTCGATTCGCAAGGCGTTTCGATTCATCAAACTGCGCCAAAAGAATGGCAGGTAAAAATTAGCAAAATTCCTTTGAGAGTATAAAAACATGAAAACACGTCGTTTATTTTTGGTTAGTTTTTTGATTATGAGCGTTTCAATGCTAACGGGTTGGAAATCCAAACATCACAAAAAACATAAAATTGAAACGCCTGTTGAACAAGAAAACACGGCGCCTAAAAAGTTGGATTTATCTTTGCCGTTGAAGATTAGCGATAAATTTGATTCAAAAACGACGCAAGCAAAAAATGATTTGCTAATTAAACCAAAAAAAATACAGCGTGCAATTGAACTTGAACCGCAAACCATCATGTCTGCTGAACCCGAGGCAGATAAAATCAAATCTTTTGATGGTGCGGGGTTTGCCATCAATATAAAGCGTTGAATTCTCCATAGTTGTCACAACGCTGCTCTGCTATCATTTGCCGCATTTTTATCTCAAAACAAATACTTTCATGAATAGAACCGAACTTTTCAAACAGCAACTTTCACAACGTATTTTGTTCCTCGATGGCGCGATGGGGACGATGATTCAAGGCTACAAACTTGACGAAAAAGATTATCGCGGTGAACGTTTTGCCAATTGGCAAACCGATGTCAAAGGCAATAACGATTTATTAAGTTTGACGCAACCCGATATTATTAAAGCCATTCACAGCTCGTATTTTGAAGCAGGCGCAGATATTGTTGAAACGAACACCTTTAATAGTATGACCATTGCGATGGCAGACTATGAAATGGAATCGCTGGTTTATGAAATCAATTTTGCGGCGGCAAAAATTGCTCGTGAAGCGGCAGCTGAATTTTCAACACCTGAAAAACCGCGTTTTGTGGCAGGAGTTTTAGGGCCAACAAATCGCACGGCATCGATGTCGCCTGACGTAAATGACCCAGGTTTTCGTAACATTTCGTTTGACGAATTAGTCATTGCTTACACCGAAGCGACCAAAGCGTTAATCGATGGCGGTGCAGATTTGATTTTAATCGAAACCGTGTTCGATACTTTAAACGCTAAAGCAGCCATTTTTGCAGTTGAAAACGTATTTGAAGAAATTGGCTACAGTTTGCCTGTGATGATTTCAGGCACCATCACAGACGCTTCAGGTCGTACACTTTCAGGTCAAACCGTTGGCGCGTTTTGGAATTCGTTGAAACACGTTAAACCGATTTCTTTTGGATT
>JAQTXN010000214.1 GCA_028688755.1 Methylococcales bacterium
CCGCTCCGCCAATGGTTTCAACAATAATGTCAATTTCGGGATCGTTGATGATGTCGTAACCGTCGGTGGTGAGTTCCATTTTTGAGGTATCGCACAACCGCGCTTTCGGTAAAAAGCGTGCTGACGCACTTTTGATAATGATTTCACGCCCTGCACGACGCGCGATTTCTGCTGCGTTGCGTTGCAAAACCACTGCCGCGCCACCGCCGACAGTTCCTAATCCTAAAATACCTATTTTTACTGGTTTCATCATTCTTCCTTAAATTACGCCGTCTTTTTTAAACATCGCCTTGATGCCACGAATGGCTTGGCGGGTGCGATTTTCATTTTCGATTAAACCAAAACGCACATGGTCATCACCGTATTGCCCAAAACCAATACCAGGTGCAACCGCGACTTTCGCTTCGATTAACAATTTTTTGCAGAATTCAAGCGAACCCATTTCTAAATACGCATCAGGAATTTTTGCCCAAACAAACATCGTCGCTTTTGGTTTTTCAACTTTCCAACCAGCGGAATTTAAGCCTTCGCACAACACGTCACGGCGTTTTTGGTACATATCAGAAATTTCTTTCACGCATTCTTGAGGACCTTCAAGCGCGGCAATTGCGGCAATTTGAATCGGTGCAAAGGTGCCATAATCCAAATAGGATTTGATGCGCGACAATGCGTTAACTAATTCTTTATTACCGCACATGAAACCCACGCGCCAACCTGGCATGTTGTAGCTTTTTGATAAGGTAAAAAATTCAACGGCAATATCTTTCGCGCCTTCCACTTGCAAAATTGATGGTGCCACATATCCATCAAACGCAATATCGGCATACGCTAAATCGTGAACGACCCAAATTTTGTGTTCTTTTGCAATCGCAATAATTTTTTCAAAAAATTCCAAATCCACACATTCACTGGTCGGATTTCCAGGGAAATTGAGAATCAACATTTTGGGTTTTGGATAGCAATTATTGATAGCGTTAGTTAATTCTTCAAAGAAATCGCCGCCTTCAACAAGCGGAACGTGACGCACGTCAGCACCAGCAATCACAACGCCGTAAGGATGAATTGGATACGCAGGATTTGGCACAAGTACCACGTCACCAGGACCTAAAGTTGCTAATGCCAAATGCGCTAAACCTTCTTTTGAACCAATCGTGACAATTGCTTCATAGTCAAAATCTAAATCGACATCAAAACGGGTTTTGTACCAGTTACAAATCGCTTTTCGCAAACGTGGTACGCCGCGCGAAACCGAATAACGGTGCGTATCTGGGCGTTGCACCGCTTCGATTAACTTATCGACGATATGTTGCGGCGTGGGTTGGTCAGGATTGCCCATACCAAAATCAATAATGTCTTCGCCAGCAGCACGCGCTTTAGCTTTTAAGTCATTGACAATGTTGAAAACGTAAGGCGGCAAGCGACCAATTCTAGGAAATTCGTTCATGAAAAGCTCTTTAAAGTAATTAAGTAATAAAGTTGTGTAACTTACTGTTATGAATAAAAATCGTCAACAGATAAAACTAAAAATCCGCATCAAGCACAATGCGATAACGCGCTTTGCCTGAAATCAAATGCGCGAGTGCGTCATTAACTTTGCTCATCGGAAAATGCTCAACTTGTGGCGCGATATTGTGACGGGCGGCAAATTCAAGCATCGTTGCCATTGCCGCTGGTGAACCTGTTGGCGAACCCGAAACGCTTTTTTGTCCAAATAACAAATCAATCGCGGGAATTGGCATTGGCTCAAGCACCGCGCCGACAACGTGCAAACGACCATTTGGCTTTAGCGTTTTGAGTAAAGTTGCCCAATCAAGCGTTACATTTGAAGTCACAATTAACATATCGAGCGAATTGGCAAGTTTTAATAGCGAATCTGTGTCATAACTGGTGACGACATTGTGTGCGCCTAAACTTTTTGCTTCTTCAATTTTTGATTCTGAAGTAGTAAAAGCAGTGACTTCACATCCCCAAGCATTAGCAAATTTCAAGCCTAAATGCCCTAAACCACCAATTCCAATTACACCGACGTGATGCGTGGGTTTGATGTCGAAATTATAAAGCTGTGCAAACATCGTAATCCCACCACAAAGCAAAGGACCTGCTGAACTGGGGTCTAAATTTTCAGGTAAAGGTAAAACCCAAATCCAATGCGCTCGCATTTTGTTTGCAAAACCGCCCAAATGTCCGCCTGCAATCGTTGGCGTAGCTTGCGTGCAAAGATTGTGTTGACCCGTTTTGCATTCGTTGCAGTGCATACAACTTTCTGAATTCCAACCCACGCCCACACGTTGCCCGACTTTTAGCCCTTTCACATCTTTGCCGATTGCGCTAATTCTGCCAATTGCTTCGTGACCTGCAACAATGGGATAAGTGCTAAAGCCCCAATCATTGTTAATCATGTTAATGTCTGAATGACAAATTCCGCAGTATTCAACGTCGATTTCAACGTCTTCTGCGCCAATTTCACCTAAATCAATGGTTGTTAGTTTTAATGCTTCTTTTGGTGCGTGTGCTGCCCAGCCTTGAATTTGTGTCATGATTTTTTCCTTTGAATGAACGTTTGAATGAACGTTTGAATGAATTGCAACAGCACGATTTTATCATTGTTTAACTGGAAAATTTTGTTGAATCGAAAGTGAATTCAATTTTGAAATTTGCATAAAAAAACCGCTGTGAAATTATTTAAAAAGCGGTTTTAGCAATGAAAAAATCAAATCTGTGTGAAACATCGCTTTAATTTTTCATCCAGTGTATGTGCTGTAACAGGTTTATTGAAAAGAAATGTGTTGCCTTGTGGCAAATCATCAACTGTTTTCAATTTACCGCTATAACCTGTGCAAATTAAAATCGGCATATCTGGTCTAATTGCAAGCACACTCAGTGCTAAATCAAAACCTGTCATATTTGGCATTCCGTAATCGGTAATCAGCGCGTCAAAATAATTTGAATTGTTATTTAAAAACTTCCATGCTTCGAGACTGTCATTAAAACTTTCAATTTCATAACCTAAATCCGTTAATTGTTCAGCAAATAAATCACTAATTTCTTTTTCATCGTCTACT
>JAQTXN010000071.1 GCA_028688755.1 Methylococcales bacterium
CAGGAGCGCAGGTGACAAAATCTGAACTAATTGATGTGCTGACAAAGCAACAAAACCATCTTGCTTTAAAAGATGTCGAATTGGCAGTCAAATGTATTATTGAGCAAATGAATCAAGCGTTAGCAACAGGTGAACGTATTGAAATTCGTGGCTTTGGCAGTTTTTCATTGCGTGTACGTCCACCACGAATTGGGCGCAATCCTAAAACGGGTGAATCAGTTGCGTTAGCGAAAAAACACGTTCCGCATTTTAAACCTGGAAAAGAATTGCGTGATCGCGTCAATGAATCCGCCGCGCAATATAAAATCATCGAATAAAGCACCGTTTGTGCAACAAAGTTTTACTGTTTTAGCGCAGCTTTTTTAAGCCGCGCTATTTTTTTGTTTATTT
Source organism: Methylococcales bacterium (assembly GCA_028688755.1). Classification (GTDB taxonomy): domain Bacteria; phylum Pseudomonadota; class Gammaproteobacteria; order Methylococcales; family Methylomonadaceae; genus UBA10906. Next base: position 391 of record JAQTXN010000071.1, read on the forward strand.
TTCGTTTAACGCTAATGCCGCTTGATAAATCGGTTTCTTTTTACCACCTGTAATTTCAACGGTTAAATCGACGGCTTTTTTGACACTGCATTCAGCAAGTAATAATTTCAAAATTCGTTCTTGCTCTGGCGTAATCGTGTTGTCTGAAACATCGATTTTCTCTGCACCTTCAACGATAACAACAAATTCGCCTTTTCGCATATTCGGATCGTTTTCAACGAGTTCGAGCATTTCAACAAGCGGTAATTTCACAATGGTTTCGTGCAATTTTGTCAGTTCGCGTGCAATCACAATCGAACGTTCAACGGGCAAAACAGCTGCCATATCGTGCAAACAATCTAAAATTCGATGACACGATTCGTAAAAAACCCATGTTGTTGAAATTTCTGCGCGTTCACTAAAAAACGTTTTTCGTGCTGATGAGGTGCGTGGCACAAAACCTTCAAAGGTAAAAGGCGTAATAGCAACGCCCGCTGCGGAAAGTGCGGCAATTAACGCACACGCGCCGACAATGGGGACAACGGTTAAATTTGCGTCATGAACGGCTTTCACAACAGGCATGCCAGGGTCGCTAATTAGCGGTGTGCCTGCATCGGAAACCAGGGCAATCGAAAGTCCTGAGCGTAATTTTTCAATAATTTCTGCCGCTGCTTTGTCTTCGTTGTGTTGATGCAATGCAATGACTTTGTTGCTAATGCCATAATGTTGCAACAGCATTTTGACGTGGCGGGTGTCTTCGGCGGCAATTAAATCAACGGTTTTGAGGGTTTCAACGGCGCGAAACGTGATGTCCGCTAAATTACCAATTGGCGTAGCGACAACGTATAACTTCCCAGCTTCTTTCATAATTTTTGTGCGGTCACAAGCGCATTAACTCCAACGCGATTGGCAAGTTCAACATTGGCAAAACCCGCATCGCGCAATTGTTGCAACGCAATCGACTCACGCATGATGTGATTTTCTGATTCGTCGTTAAACAAATGAATAATCCAATGTTCAAGTAAATCGAGTTTATTTTCGGCAATCAAAATACGGAAATAATCGGCAATTTCACTTTGGGTTGCTCGCGTATGCGTTGAAATATCGTCGAGTGCGTAACGATCGCCGTTAATGAAAACGCTGCCACTTTTTAAGACTCGAAATAGCTCATGCACGACTTTTGCGCGATAAGAATGCTCAAAATTATGTAGGGTGTACGCCGATGCAATTACGTCAACGCTTGAGTTTGGCAAGTTTTGCAATGCGGTTAATGCGTCATGCGGTGAAAAAGCAAGTTGTCCTGATTCAACCCATTTTTCAAGCGATTTTTTGGCTTGATTTTGCATAACGGGTTCGTTGTCTACGCTTAAAAGTTGCGTATTTTTACTCGCGTTTAGCAATGCAAAAGTGGTAATTCCCGTGCCGCCACCTAATTCTACAACCGTTAATTCATCTGTTTTTATATCAGCATAATTTTTTAAGGTGTCGCCAACCAAATGGCTCATTTTGGTCGCAAGCGGGCAAATCAAATTGAGCATATCGTAATCTTTGCCAATTACGCCCGAAAAAAGCGCGTCGTAGTTATTGCTCATTTTTATAATTCCCGTTGTTTTTTGGCTTCATACGCGGCGAGTTGCTCTGGCGTTGCGTCAGTTTGGAATTTATCTTTCCAGTCAGAATAGGGCATTCCGTAAATCATTTCGCGGGCTTGTTCGTAATCGAGTTCAATGCCTTTTTCTTGCGCGGCGGCTGTGTACCATTTGGCTAAACAATTTCGGCAAAAATCAGCAGTAATCATTAAGTCGATATTTTGCACTTCGGTGTGATCTTGTAAATGTGAAACTAGACGACGAAATGCTGCCGCTTCTAGTTCGATTTGTTGAGACGGAGTCATGTTTTTTCCTGTTCTTTAAGTGAAATATCACGGCATTTTAGCAGAAATAACATTTGTCTTTTATTGCGTTCCTTTTTTTGTTTAGGCGTGAGTTTTTTACCGCTTGGGTTAATGCAACGCATTTTTTATATCACGATAAAAATTTTCATGGCTACCAACCGCTAACAAATTCAACGTCACAATTTCATCTTCGTAGCTATAGCCCAACAACGTTAATTGATTATTCATGTGAAATTTATATACCCACAAAAAATTTAAATCGCCTTTCTTTTGGTCGCCGATGCAAGGATTGTTCATAACAACTTTTACGGCTTCGTCGAGTTCTTTTTTTTGTTTAGATGTGAGTTTTTTCACCGCTTGTTTGAACGTGCGAGTTTGTACAACTTCCATGTTAATCAAACGAATAAGGTTCAGTTTGCCCCGTTAAAACTTCATTTCGACCTTGCAAAGCGGCGTTAATAAATTCAAAACTCAAATCAGGATTTTCTTCGGCAATTTTGCCAATTTTTGCCCAATGGTCAATTTGGCTATCGATAGTGCGATGACAAATTTTTGCTTCTGAAATCGCCGCTTGGGCTAATGGTTCTGAAATAGTGACTGAAATCATAATTTAATCCTCCAAACCAACATTTGTTGTGCTTTGATTGTGTAACGCATTAGTTGAAATCTCCAGTTTGTGAAATAACCGATTCCTAATAAGTTTTTGTTCGCAATCATTTTTTATTTTTATAATCTTCCCAAGCCTTAATAACACTATCCCTCTCCTTTTTCAGATTTTTAATACCGAACGGTCTTTTAATTAGAGGCGCAAATTTGAATGTATTTTTTTCATTCCAATCAACCCATTTAACTCCAAAACCTACCGTATGGGCGTACTCAAAGCCACTGTCAAAACGGTAACTCGCCAAGCTATCTGATGGCATTTCAGCAATGCCCATAACTTTCTCGCCTTCTAGCGCAACAACTAAATCTCCTGTTTTTAATTTCATAAGATTCCACATAACAGATGGGCATTCGTCTCTATGCCACCATATTTTATTTCCGTTACCAATGTCTCCAAGAGCTTTGATGTTTTGCTTAAACAAATCTTTGTGATTGGGATAAAAAAGATTGAATGAAGCCAAATCACCCAATTTTTTCCAACCTTGTGCAACGACTTGTCTATGCTTTAATTCAAGATATGACGAACAATTATTTTCTGTATCTATAGCTAACCAAAACACGCCCATGTTTAAATCCTCAATATTAAAAAATCAGTTTTGTGTACAAAAAAAGCGGGATGTTTTCACATCGCCGCTTTTTAAAATTTAAAACCTACTTCAACCCAGCCAAAACCTTAGCCACCGTTTCACCCATTGCCGAAGGCGTTGGGCTAATCGTTACGCCTAAATCACGCAACATAGCGACTTTTTCCGCCGCGCTTTCACCCGCAGACGAAATAATCGCCCCCGCGTGACCCATACGACGACCTTCTGGCGCAGTCAAACCTGCAATGTACGCCACGACAGGTTTTTTCATGTTTTCTCTAGCAAACATCCCCGCATCGACTTCTTGCGGGCCACCGATTTCACCAATCATCAAAATCACTTTGGTTTCGTCGTCTTGCTCGAATTTTTCAAAAATATCGCGGTGCGAACTACCGTTAATCGGGTCGCCACCAATGCCGACAGACGTTGAAATACCAATGCCTAAACGTTTCATTTGGTCAGCGGCTTCATAACCGAGCGTGCCTGAACGACCAACAACACCCACATTGCCACGCATATAAATATGACCAGGCATAATGCCGAGCATTGAACGTTCAGGGCTAATTGTTCCCGCGCAATTCGGGCCAGTTAAAACCATGCGTTCTTCGATTGGGAAACGACGCAAAAAGTTTTTCACTTGCATCATGTCTTGCGTTGGAATGCCGTCAGTAATGGCTACGCAGTATTTAATTCCCGCATCGGCCGCTTCCATAATGGAATCTGCGGCAAACGCAGGTGGTACGAAAATAATGCTCGCTTCTGCGCCAGCTTGTTCAACGGCTTCTTTTACCGTGTTGAAAATCGGGCGGTCTAAATGTTTTTGTCCGCCTTTCCCTGGTGTCACGCCACCAACCACGTTTGAACCGTAGTTAATCATGTCTTGCGCGTGGAACGTACCGATTTTGCCCGTAAAACCTTGAACGATAATTTTTGTGGTTTCGTTAATAAAAATTGCCATTGTTTATGCTCCTTGATTTGCGACAACTTGATTGCGTGCAGCAACCGCTTTTTCAGCGGCTTCGGCTAACGTTTCAGCGGTAATAATTGGCAAACCGCTTTCAGCGATAATGCGACGACCTTCTTCAACGTTTGTACCAGCTAAACGCACGATTAACGGAATTTTCAAATCGACATTTTTCACTGCTTGCACAACGCCTTGAGCAATCCAATCGCAACGGTTAATGCCTGCAAAAATATTGACCAGCATCGCTTTTACATTCGCATCCGCTAAAACTAAACGGAACGCTTGTTCAGTACGTTCTGCCGACGCGCCACCACCTACGTCTAAGAAATTCGCAGGTTCGCCGCCAGCAAGTTTAATCATGTCCATGGTTGCCATCGCTAAACCCGCGCCGTTAATCATGCAACCGATGTCGCCGTCTAAACCAACGTAGCTTAAACCGTGGTCGCCCGCTTCAACTTCGCGTGGGTCTTCTTGGGTTTTGTCGCGTAAATCGGCAATTTTTGGACGGCGGAATAAAGCGTTTTCGTCAAAGCCCATTTTCGCATCAAGTGTAATCAATTCGTTGTTGCCTGTGATGACTAACGGATTGATTTCAAGCATGTTTGCGTCTAAATCACGCAACGCACGGTAGCAACCTTTAATCGTTTTGACTGCATGGCTCATCAATTCAGGTGCAAGCCCCATTTCAAATGCCATTTCACGCACTTGATAATCTAATAAACCTACAGCAGGTTCGATGTAGATTTTTTTGATAGCATCAGGATTGGTTTCGGCTAATTCTTCGATTTCCATTCCGCCTTCTGATGAACCAACCATCACAATACGTTCAGAAATACGGTCAACTAAAAAGCAGAAATACAATTCTTTTTTAATGTCTGTGCCAGCTTCAACATAGACTTTGTCGCACAACTTTCCAGCCGCGCCTGTTTGATGCGTGACCAAAATTTTATGCAATAACTCTTTTGTTGCTGTGTTGACTTCATCGAGTGTTTTGCACACTTTGATGCCGCCCGCTTTGCCGCGTGCGCCAGAATGAATTTGTGCTTTAACAACCCAGATGTTGCCGCCGATTTCGCGTGCGCGTTGCACGGCTTCGTCGGGGGTGTGAGCAATGCCACCTTCGGCGATTTTTACGCCATAGCCACTTAATAATTCTTTGGCTTGATATTCATGAATATCCATTTGTTTCCTCTTAAATTGAAATGGTAATTTGGTTATAAACCAGATGGCATTATAAATGCGTTGAAGTGGTGACATTGCAATTTTTGGCACACTTTTTTAACAGAATGTAAAAAAGGTATGTGATGAAAAGGGAATACAAGAAAAAAACATGCGATGACGCAAATTATTTAGGCTGGTTATCAACCTAAAATTTCAACCGATACCCGATGCCCGATTCGGTTAATAAATACTGCGGTTGTGTGGGTTCAATTTCTAATTTTTGCCGAAGTTGGCTCATGTAAATGCGTAAATAATGCGAATTATCTTTGTAAGAAGGTCCCCAGATTTCTTTGAGTAGATATTGATGCGTTAAAACTTTCCCTGCATTTTTGACCAGAACCGTCAATAACCGATATTGAATCGGCGTGAGATGCACTTCTTCATCATTCACAAAAACTTGCCGTTTCAACAAATCCACTTTTAACGCACCCGTTGTAAAAATACTGTCTTGCGATTGCGCGGGATTATTTAACGAATGACGCATGGCAACACGAATTCGCGCCAGCAATTCCCCGAGTCCAAATGGTTTGGTCAAATAATCATCTGCGCCCGCGTCTAAGGCTTCGATTTTATGTTGTTCATTGCTACGCGCAGACAAAACGATAATTGGCATCGCTGACCATTTTCGAATAGCTTTAATCACTTCAACGCCATCCATATCGGGCAATCCTAAATCCAAAATAATGAAATCAGGTTTGCGAATCTCCGCTTCAATAATGCCGCGCTGTCCTTTGTCCGCTTCGAAAACTTTGAAACCGTGCGTTCCTAAACCCGTTCGCAAAAATTGCCGAATCGCAGGGTCATCTTCAATCACCACAATTACAGGATTTGAATTAGTCGTCATCTTCTTGTTCCATGATAGGCGGCGTTTGGTCTAACGGAATGATGAAGGAAAACACCGCGCCACCTGCTGGTAAATTTTTCGCGCTAATCGTTCCGCCATGCGCTTCAACAATTGCGCGACAAATCGCCAGTCCTAAACCGACACCACTTTGCGCGGCTTCATTTTTAACGCGATAGAATTTTTCAAACAATTTGTGTTCGCTACCTTTTGGAATACCGATGCCTTCGTCAGCAACAGAAATTTTCATTGCCGACGGTTGCGCCTCTGCTGAAATGTGAATTGCGCTTTTTTCGGGCGTGTAACGCAACGCATTTTCCAATAAGTTCATTAGCACCTGCTCAATCATCACGGTATCGACAAAAATCAACGGAATTCCCGCAGGAAGTTTTACCGTCACTTGACGGTCTTCAAGGTGTTTTTGTAACCGATTCAAGACCACACCAATAATTTCTTCGAGCGGATACCATTCTTTGTTTAATTGAATCGCCCCCGCATCCAGTCGCGCCATGTCCAAAATGTTATTGATTAAACTCGACATCCGTTGCGCTTCGTCATAAATCGCGCAACTTAAATCATGTTTTTCAGTTTCGGCAAGTGAGCCATCTTCTTCAACTAACGTACTCGCAGAACCAACAATCGTTGCCAGCGGCGTTCTTAAATCGTGCGAAATCGAACTTAACAACGAATTCCGCAAACGTTCTGCTTCGATTTCGATTTGGGTTTTTCGAGCTTGTTCAGTCAATCGAACGCGCGTAATCGCTTGGGCAATTTGCCCTAAAAAAGTGTCGAGCAATTTGCGTTGTTCAGGCAAAAATATCCGTCGCAAATTCACAGGCAGCAAAACTAAAACACCTAAAACCGCTTCTTTGTTACTCAATGGAAAATATACGGCTTGTGCGCCAGCGAGGGTATTTGTGCCTTGTCCTGCAATTTCATTGTGATCCATCACCCATTGTGCAACGCCTAAATCTGCCGCGTGCAACGATTCAGGCATCGCTAAATCCGCTGGATACATAATTCGCCCGTTGGCATCGGGGAAAAGAATTACGTTTTGACTGCTAAATTCTGAATACAAATGCCGAATCGCGGTACGGACAATTTCATCTTCACTTTGACTCGCGGCAAGTTCTTTACTCATTGCATACAACACAATGGCGCGACGTTCACGATGTCCAGCGACTTTGGCTTGCGAGCGCACATTTGCCATCAAACCGCTGATTAAAATTGCCACAATTAACATCGCTAAAAGTGTTATCAGGTATTGACCGTCAGCAATAGAAAACGTGTGATAAGGTGGAACAAATAAAAAATCGAACATCGCCACGCCCAAAATCGACGCAAAAATGGACGGATTTCGACCAAAACGGGTGGCAATAAACACCACTCCCAACAAGAAAATCATAATCAAATTGGCAAGTTCAAATTTTCCAAATAACGAGTACGCCAGTAATGCACTTGCCGTTGTCACAACCGTTGCGACAATGTAACCCGTCATGGCTTTTTTCTGTGGGGCTAATTTTGGAAAAGCGGTTTTGCGGTCAAGCGATTCTTCTAATTCGTCTTTGCCGTCTGATTTTTTACTGCCGAGCAAATACAAATTGATGTTATGCGCGTCACTAATCAATTCATCGACGAGCGAACCTAAAATTAACCGTTTCCAACCGCGTCGCGTGGGTTTGCCCATCACAATTTTGGTGATATTTCGCTCGTTGGAAAATCGAATAATCGCATCGCTCATTTCGGGCGCACTTAACGTGACGGTTTCTGCGCCTAATTGTTCTGCGAGGCGCAAAATTCGCAAAATGCCGTCGCGTTTTTCAGCAGGCAACCGTTGCAATTCAGGCGTTTCAACATACAACACAATCCAATCGGCTTTTAAACTGTTTGCGAGCCGTTTGCCTGCGCGAACTAATCGCTCACCTAACGAATTTGTACCGATGCAAACCAAAATCCGTTCATTAACTTGCCACACTTCACGAATAAAATTGTTTTCGCGATAATCGAGCATTTGAGCATCTACACGATTTGCCGTGTGCCGCAACGCCAATTCACGCAAAGCAATTAAGTTGCCTTTTTTAAAGAAATTATTTGCCGCTTCTTTGGCTTGTTGCGGCACATAGACTTTGCCGTCTTTCAGACGTGTGAGCAGTTCATCAGGCGGTAAATCCACCAGTTCCACTTCATTGGCAGATTCAAATACCGTATCGGGGACAGTTTCAAAAACACGAATCCCTGAAATTTGCCCGATGTCATCATTCAAACTTTCTAAATGTTGCACATTCAGAGCGGTATAAACATCAATGCCTGCGTCGAGTAATTCTTCAATATCTTGCCAACGTTTCGGATGGCGTGAACCTTTGGCATTGGTGTGGGCGAGTTCATCGACCAAAATAATCGAGGGTTTGCGTTTGAGGGCGGCATCTAAATCGAATTCGGATAACGTTGTGTTGCGATAGTTGATTTGTTGGCGCGGCAAAACTTCTAACCCTTCGAGCAACGCGGCGGTTTCTTTTCGATTGTGCGTTTCGACTAATCCGACAACGACATCGATGTTGTCATTGCGTTTTTCGCGTGCGGCAAGCAACATCGCGTAAGTTTTCCCAACGCCTGCTGCCGCGCCGAAGAAGATTTTTAAACATCCGCGACGGGCTTTGGTTTGCTCGCGTTCAACTCGTGCTAATAATTCATCAGGATTTGGGCGTTCTTCTGTCATAGCCAGCCAACTCGTTTTAATAAATTTGGGGTTAAGTTTAGGACGAGTTGATGTAAAAATGCTGTTAAATTTTTGGCTAATGAAAATCTATGGGATGCTTTCAATCGTACTATGAAAAAAGCCGTATGATTTATGCGGCGTTCAAATTTTGCTGCGTTTAACGCCTAGATAACAGCTTCATTTTAACCCTGTGACACCGAAGCTAACTTTGCTCTAAATTTATCAATATTAAAATTAACACTGATTTCTCTGCTAAAGTGCTTTTTAGTATTGGTATTTGGTAATTTTTCAATTGTTTGTACTATCATGTTGTGAGTTGCATTTTGACACCACAAACAAAACTCTTGCGTTTCAATAAGTTCTATCCAGCTAACAAAATGCTTTGGTTTTTCAATTATTTTTCGCTGAAAAAAATCATTTAAAAATTTTGGATACCCATCTATAAAATTTTTATCATTATGCTTAGTTAGTTCTTCAGATTTTAAATGGGCTAATGAGTTTCTGATTTTAATAAGTGTTTTAAAGTCTTGATATGGTTGCTCTGATTCAGTCCATGTAGCAAAACAATCGAATTTATCATATGACCTTTTTTCATTTTTAAGGTTACACAATATTTTTCTTTCATCATCATTCAGATAATTATCTCTTGGATAGGGGCTTTCTTTATATGTAACTGGATTCGTCCTTACATACTCATACCATCCAATGAAATCATGTACAAATGCTTCTAAAGCTGTAGCACAAAGCAACGCACATACAACGCCTTGAGAATCTTCCGTTGATTTAAATGTTCGATCAAATATGGCAGGGTAGTGGTAAGGTAAAAATTTTTGACCTGCGTCATCTTTCATGGCTAATTGTTCCTCGTAAAATATGGTCAAGGTTTAGGCGTTCTCAACTCACAACCAACCCACTCGTTTTAAACGTCGATAAAGCAATCCACAACTCACAAAAATTGTCCCAATCACAACAGGATAACTAAATTTCCAGTCTAATTCGGGCATGTGTTTGAAATTCATCCCATACCAACTAAACATCATTGTCGGTATCGCTAAAATCGCCCCCCAACTCGCTAAACCTTTCACCACTTCATTTTGCCTAATCGTTTCAAAAGTGAGATGTACTTGCATTGCAGCAATCAACATTTCGCGCATGCTATCAATTGCCTGATTATTACGTTTTAAATGATCAGCAATGTCACGAAAATACGCACTTACATCAGGATGAATAACCGAGCTATGAAAACGCATGAGTTCATTGCAAATATCAATCAGCGGTAAAACCGAATTTTGCAGTAACAACAATTCCCGCTTGAGCGAGTAAAGGTCTTCCATCGTGTGACGGCTTGGATTGTGTTGAAAAATAGCGGTTTCGATTTCTTCAAATCGCGTTTGCAAACCATCAATTACGGGGACGTAATTATCAACGATGTAATCCATAATCCCGTAAAGCGCGAAACTTGAGCCTTTTGCCAATTGATGCGGCATGGATTCACAACGTTTACGCACTTTTTGATAACTTGGCGTTGTGCCGCGACGTACTGAAACTAAAAATTTTTTGCCAATAAAAATATGTGTTTCGCCAAACTCGACGCTGTTGTGTGTCAAAAAAGCCGAATGCAACACCACAAAAAGCGAATCGCCGTATTCTTCTAATTTTGGACGTTGATGCGCGGAAAGTGTGTCTTCAATGGCTAATTCGTGCAAATCAAATTCTTCTTGGATTTTTTTTATCAACTCGCTGTCAGGATTGAGCAATCCCAGCCACACGAATGTTTCTTCTTGTTTAATGATTTCGCTAATATCGTCAAGTGTTACGTCGCCTAATCGAATGCCTTTTTGATAGGCGACGCAATTCATAATCATGGGGTTAATTGCCAAGCTAGAACCTATTTTTGTTAATTGATGTTACGCGGCGTTTTGTAGGGGCGAATCACATTCGCCCTGTGTACACACAACGTAAATGAATGAAATAAATCCCCGCCATCAAACCCTCGTGCATGGTTTGGGCGAATGTGATTCGCCCCTACGTTTCATTGTTGCGTAACATCAGTTGTTAATGGAAATTTGAGGCGTTGAATTAACATGCCACAACGTGTTTTGCAACAACACCTCATTTTTCAATATCAAATTCTCCATCAATCATTTTGTTCAATGAGTTGCCCCGTTTCCAAATCACATTGAACAACCCATTCTGAGCCATCGGCAGACTGAATTTCGTATTGCATTATGAAATGCACGTTTCGATGTAAGACTTGCTGTTTTTCAATGTTTCCTTGATGTAATTGCAACGCCTTTTTCTGGCAACTCTCAATATAGGCTTTGGTTGGCAACAATATGTAAGGGTCATCATTTTGTGTAATTGCTTGCGCTTGTGTTGTGAAAAACCAAACAAAGCACAACAAACAATAATGTTGAAATTTCATTGTCATCACTCCTAAAGCGCATCCAACGCTAAATTTAACTTCAACACATTCACACGCGGTTCACCTAAAAAACCAAGTTGGCGCGATTCGGTGTTTTCTTCAATCAATACGCGAATTTTTTCAGGCGAAACATGACGGGCTTTTGCCACACGATGAACCTGATAATTTGCCGCCGCGATGCTGATATGCGGGTCTAAACCACTGCCTGATGCGGTAATCAAATCTACAGGAATCGGCGTTTTATTGTCCACATCGACCGCTTTTAACGTTTCAATGCGAGTTTTAACCGCATCAACTAACGCAGGATTATTTGTACCTAAATTTGAACCACTCGACGCGGCAGCGTTGTACGCATTTGGCGAAGTTGCCGAAGGTCGTCCCCAAAAATAACGTGGCTCACTGAACTGTTGCCCAATCAATTCAGAACCGATGATTTTGCCTTTGCCGTTGGTCAATAAACTGCCATTTGCTTGTTCGGGAAAAATCGCTTGCGCTAGAACGGTCACAACGAGTGGATACACAACACCTGTTAAAACGCTCAATGCTAAAAATAAAATCAGCGCAGGTTTTAAATGCTTAATCATGACAAGCTCCTTAAACTAAACCGAATGTGACCAAAATGAGGTCGATAGCCTTAATGCCGATGAATGGCACAATCAAT
>JAQTXN010000072.1 GCA_028688755.1 Methylococcales bacterium
CCACATTTGCTAATTGCCGTAATGAGAGCTTTTGAAGTGTTAATTTTTTTTAAAAAGGCGGGAAGCGGTTTTGCGAAAAAAAGTAATAACACAAAAACACTGATGCTAATTGATAGCGCAATTAAATTTGTTCCTTGCAGATATTGCTGATAACAAACTAAATCCGTCGCGCAATTATGGTCTTTTAAGCCTAATGTTTTAGGCAATTGGCTGATGATAATGAGTAATGATGCGCCGCTGGTAAAACCTGTTAAAACGGGATGACTAATAAAATTCACCAACCCACCCATGCGAAAAGCCGCCATGAGCAACATCATAACGCCTGTTTGAGCAGATAAAATTATCGCGCTTTGCGTGGGATTTCCTAATTCACTGACAGCAGGTGAATTTAACGCCGCCGCAATCATAATCGCGGCAACCGCAACAGGACCTACAGACATTGTGCGGCTGGTACCTAATAGCGCGTAAAAAAATGGGGGTAAAATACTTGCGTATAAACCAAATTCGGGGGGCAAACCAGCGAGCAACGCATACGCGATGCCTTGAGGTACAAGCAAAATGGCAGTGATGATGCCTGCAAATAAATCGCCGTTAAAATCAGCACGGCGGTAGGTTTTTAACCAAGAAAAAATCGGAAAGAATGACATAAGAGGTAGCAAGGTAAAGGTTTATGGTGCAAGGTAAAAAGTGCGTCAAACCTTCAACCTTGCACCTTTTACCTGCTTTCTTTAGTCGTTATCGACAAACTTTTTCGCGTAACTGGCTTTATGAGGAATATCAATACGAAGTCCTTTAATCATCCAATCCCAGTACATCCAAGGGAAACCGATTGTTTTACCAATCCACCAACTCCAACGCGGCACACGCGGGTCTAAAAGTGGAAATGACGGCGTAATTTTGCTGTCATAACTAAACTCGGCAAGCATCACGGTATTGAGTGAAGTCACAAGCGGACATGAACCGTAACCGTCATATTTTGGCGCAGGTTGTTGGTTTTTCATTAGAGCTAAAATGTTATCAACCACAATCGGAACTTGTTTGCGAACTGCTGCCGCTGTTTTTGCATTCGTTGTTGAAGCCGCGTCACCTAAACCAAAAACATTTGGATATTTATTGTGTTGCAACGTATTTGGATGCACATCAGTTCGACCATCGGCGTTTGCTAATGGACTGTTTTTAAGAAACTCTGGTGCGCTTTGGGGCGGTGTAACGTGAATGATGTCGAATTTTTCAACGGTTTGTTTTTTATTGCCTTCGGCATCGGTAAATTCAAATGTTGCCGTTTTTGCTTCACCATCGATTGCAATTAAATTATGTGCAAAGTGCGTTTTGATGCCGTAGCTTTCGACGATTTTTGCGAGTGGTTTTGCAAAGAATGGAATCCCAAACATTGCACCACCAACGTTGAAAAATTCCACGCTGATTTTATCTTTCAAACCTTTTTTGCGGAATCTATCGGCAGCCATGTACATGATTTTTTGTGGCGCACCTGCACATTTAATCGGCATCGCAGGTTGGGTAAATAACGCACGACCTTCTTTGAGGTTTTTAATACATTCCCAACTATATTCCACGGTTTCAGGTGAATAGTTACTGAATACGCCATTTTTATTTAAGGTTTCTTTTAAACCTGCAATTTTGTCCCAATCCATTTTGAAACCAGGGCAAACGACTAAATAATCATAACCAATGACTTCGCCTGATTTTAATGTAACGGTGTTTGCCTCGGGTTGAAACGTGTCGGCGTATTCTTTAATCCAAGTGATATTTTTGCCGAATAAATCGGCTTCGTTACGCGTATGTTTGGCAAGTGTTGATTCGCCACCACCGATAATGGTGAATGCCGCTTGATAATAGTGTTTTTCGCTCGGCTCAATAACGGCAATTGAAATGTCTTTATTCATTCGGCGCATATTATTGGCAACCGACATACCTGCCGCGCCGCCGCCAACAATTAAAAGTTTGTAATGCTGTGTCATTTTTATACCCTCATTATTCTTATTTGTAGGGGCGAATGTAATTCGCCCCTACGTTTTTTATTTGTTCCAACCTTCAAAGCCACCTGCTAACGATAAAACATTGGTGTAGCCCAAAGTTTGTAACGTTTGCGCCGCGAGCGCAGAACGCCCGCCAGTGCGGCAATAAATTAACACAGCTTTAGATTTGTCTGCTAGTTCGGGTACGTTACTGATTTTAAACTCTAATGTGCCACGCGGAATTAAAATCGCGTTATCGATATGACCTGCGGCAAATTCACTTTCTTCGCGTGTATCTACGAGCGCGATATTGCCTTCAGCAAGTAATTTACGCGCAATGTCGGCATTCACTTCGGTGATATGTTGTTTTGCAAGTGTTACTAAATCCTGCCCCGTTGTACCTGATTGCATTTGCATCATGCACAAGGAATCTTCCACATCACGCATTTGAACAGCTTGTTGGCGTTCATTTTCATCTAAACCGCAATAACGATTCGCAGGCACGGCTTGGTCAATCAAACGTGGGGCTGGCAAATTCAAATTGTTCATAATTTCAATGAACTGTTCGCGGGTTTTACCTGCTAAACGTGGGTTAGTCGTACGTTCTTGTTCGATATTACTGACCCAACGCATTTGATAATCGTGGCCTGGATAAACGAGTGTTTCACCAGGTAACGTGAACAAACGTTGTGTAATCGCATCATAAAGTTGACCTGCATCACCATTTTGGAAATCAGTACGACCACAACCGCTAATAAATAACGAATCACCTGTAAATAAACGGTCACGCCACAAGAAAGACGTACAACCTGGTGTGTGACCTGGTGTTGGAATCGCTTTAATTTTTTCGTCGCCCAACATGAAAACGTCGCCGTCAGCAATTTCAATATCCACCAATTGTGCGCCACCAAATTTACTGACACATGTTTTTGCACCTGTGTGTTGACGCAATAAACCGCTTGCCGTGATGTGGTCAGCGTGAACGTGGGTTTCAAATGAATAAACCAATTTCAAACCGTTGTCTTTTAACAATTTTAAGTAAGTGTCTAAATGCGTGTTGACAGGGTCAATAAACGCTGCTTCTTTGCTAACATCGTCAGCGATTAGATAAGTGTAAGTCCAAGTAGCTGGGTCGAATAATTGTTTAAACATGATGTTGCTCCAAAAAAATTAAAATTTTACTTAGAATGATGATTTGCGTGACCAGACACGACATGACGAGCATGGTCGCTTAATTGTGCATCAAAAAACTGATGAATCGCGGCGACTAAATCAGCTTTTTCGCTAGTATAGTCAATCTGTGCGCCATCGGGTAACTCTTTGTAAATAATGCTCAATGTACCTTTTTCTGCGGTGCGTAAAACGTGCAGACCTGGCATTTTATCGCCGTGAATTTTCACAGGATTTGAAAAGTCACCTTGATTAAATTCACGCGCAATTTTCGATAAATGTTGCCGAATTAACGCAATTTGCTCGGCATCATTTTTATCTTTAACGATAACTTGTTGCACGCCGCCTTTTTCGACTTTTGTGAAAACATGCAACGTTTTTTCTAAATCAAATGGCATCACATGAATGCCGTGTGAAACGACTTCATCTAAACGTGCTTCGCTTGCAGGTTCAACAGCTAAAACGTTTGTGGAAATTAACGCGAGGGCAAGAAAAGCCACTTTTTTCATGTTAATTCACCGTTTTCAAATCGGCTTTTTGCCACGCATTCAAACCGCCATCCATATTGTAGACCGTATTAAAACCTGCATTTTTCAAAACATTTGCGGCTTTCGCAGAGCGCGAACCACTACGACATTGCGTGATAATTGGTGTGTTTTGGTATTGGGTTAATTCCGTAACACGATTTCCAATTTCGCTAAGTGGAATGTGAATTGCTCCCGCAATATGTCCTGCATTCCATTCGTCATTTTCACGCACGTCTATAATCACTGCTTTTTGTGTCGATTGCATTTGTGCAGCTTGTTGCGGAGAAACGCTTGGTACGGATTCAGCGAAAATGGCAGAACTACCAAGTAACGTCGCTAATAATAAAATCATTTTTCTCATCGGGATTTTCCTAGCAAGATAACTTTGAAGTAAAACATTGCAGAGTATGTGCCAACAGCGGTAAATGCAGATATGCCGCTCTTTCGAGCTTTTGTATTTTTGTGAATGTTTCAATAAAATGTTTCAGTGAGATATTTTTTATGTCTCATTGAAACAAATAATGAAACACTTTAACTTACGATGAGCGAAATAATCGAACTTGAACGCGCTGCACAGATTGTTGAACGTGTCTTGCCACGGTTTCTAAAATCGCCGTTTGATAAAACCGCAATTGAGAAGACCAAACTGCTGCATCGGTATAAATCAGCAATGTCGTATCGTGAATAACACAATGCAGCGTGTGAGCAGCAAGATTTTCAGGCAGTACACTTTTTACAATCGACAACAAATCTTTTTGCTGGTCGATTTGCGTCACCAACTTATCAAGGGTGCGATTATGAAAGTCTAACGCTGACTTAAAACTCATTTCAGTCTTGTCGCGTCGTTTTTGAAAAAACCATTGCCATAAATTCGTTTTCTGGCAATGGACGACTAAATAAATAGCCTTGGAAAATTAAGCAGCCAAATTTCGATAAATAATCACGTTGCATGTCGGTTTCAACGCCTTCGGCGATGATATTGAGTGATAAATTCTCGCCTAAATTGATGATGGTTTTTACAATCGCGCTGTCATGTCCATCAAACGATAAATTTCGGACAAAGGATTGATCAATTTTTAACTGGTCGAGCGGTAATTTTTGCAAATAAGACAGCGACGAATAACCTGTACCAAAATCATCCATCGAAAAACTAATCCCTAGTTTTTTGAGTGTGTGCATTTTAGCAATCGTTTCTTGAACGTTATCGACGACCATGCTTTCCGTAATTTCTAATTTTAATCGTGTTGGATTTGCGCCTGTTAATTCGAGAATTTCAATCACTTGATTCACAAAATTATCTTGTGAAAGTTGGCGGCTACTGACATTCACAGCTAATTTCAAATGCTTTGTGTGAGGATCTTTTGCCCACAATACAAGCGTTTCACAGCCTTTTTGCAATACCCATGTGCCAACGCCCACAATCATCCCCGTCTCTTCGGCAAGTGGAATAAAATCAGCAGGATTGACTCGACCACGAACAGGATGATTCCAGCGAATTAGAGCCTCAGCACCTAAAACTTTTCCATTGCAATCAACTTGGGCTTGATAATGCAATTCAAATTCACCGCCATTGACAATGGATTGTCGTAAATCCGCTTCTAATTGGGTGCGTTCCATCAAGGCTTTTTGCATGGTGGGTTCAAAGCTGCTGATATGATTTCGCCCCATTTTTTTCGAATGATACATGGCTAAATCGGCATATTTGAGCAACTCTTCTGCGCTAACACTTGAACCTGAAAACATCACGAATCCAACGCTGCACGAAGTGTGATATTCGATTTTAGAAACCGTTTCACTGTCTGTCATATCAACATTGAGTAAATAACACTCCGCAATAGAACAGCGAATTTTTTCTGCCACTTTATTGACTTGCACGGCGGCGGATAATTCTTCTGAACCCAAATGCTCCAAAATAATAATAAACTCATCGCCGCCAAGTCTTGCGACGGTGTCGATATTTCGCACGCACTCAAGCAAACGTCTTGAAACTTCAAGCAATAATTGGTCGCCCAGCGTGTGACCAAGTGTGTCGTTTAAAATTTTGAAATGATCTAAATCTAAGAAAATTAACGCCCCATATTTGTGATAACGCTGACTGGTATTTAACGCTAAATTTAATCGTTGAAACAGCAAAGCGCGGTTAGGTAGTTTGGTTAATTCATCATAAAAAGCGAGCTGGCGAATGCGTTCCTCATCGGCTTTGCGTTGACTAATATCATTTGACGTTGCGACATAATTCACAATTTCTCCGACCGAATTTGAAATCGCCGTAATGCAAAGCCATTCGGGGAAAATGTAGCCATTTTTTTTGCGATTCCAAATTTCACCTTGCCAGAATCGGTGTTCTTTAAGCGCGTCCCACATTTCAATGTAAAACTCTTTACTGTGCCGCCCTGAACTTAATAAACGAGGATTTTTACCAATGACCTCATTTGCCGTATAACCTGTTAAGGCAGTAAATCCACCGTTGACGCGCAAAATTAAACCTTGAGCATCCGTTACCATAAAACTTTCTTGTGACTCAAACGCAGCGGCAGCAATGCGTAATTCATGGTCTTGGGAAATTTGGATTTTTTTACGGTCTAAATTTTCCAGTGCATAGGACACGTCTTCGATTAAACCATGAATCAGTGAAATCAATTCTTGGGTAAAATAATTAACCTGCGTTGAATACAAACACATTGCACCAACAACTTGTCCTTCGCGGGTAATCGGAAACGCGGCTGAGGCATGAATGTTTTCTTCTTGTGCCATGTCCCGCCAACGCGTTGCATTTTTTTCATTCAATAAGTCGTTGAAAATCACCGGCTGATTACTACGAATAGCTTGTCCTGTTGCGCCTTGACC
Source organism: Methylococcales bacterium (assembly GCA_028688755.1). Taxonomy (GTDB): domain Bacteria; phylum Pseudomonadota; class Gammaproteobacteria; order Methylococcales; family Methylomonadaceae; genus UBA10906. The sequence goes on from JAQTXN010000072.1 coordinate 6,521, forward strand.
TTCTGGAATGTTTGCGTTGCTTGAGATGTGTAAATGCTGAAGATATTTTGACTTGAAATTATTGCTCGCAATAATTTCTATTTCTTGCGTTTTGGGATTGATAAAACCAATCCATGTCAATTTGAATGCCACTTGATTTGCGATAATGTGACAAATTTCACTGAGTAAAATATCTTCAGGTGTGCCGCGCACAATTAAATCGTTACACGCAACCCACGCGCTATAAAAACGGGTTACTTGTTCACGTTGATATTCTGTTTCTGACAGCTCATCCAGCATAGTATTTAAGACTTTTGCAAGTAAGCCCACTTCATCATTTTTATCAACCGTTGCGCGAATATCTCGTTTGCCGTGTGCTACAGAGGTGAAAACTTGAACTAAATTGTTGATACGTTTGGTTCTTTTTCGTACTACAAAAAATGAAAGACTAAATACAAATGTTGAAATGATTATTGCAACATATATATGGTGAAGCAAACTAGGCGTAAGGTTAAATTCTTGTGGAATAGTTGCTATACGTTCAAAGCTAATAGCAGGCACAGTTATAAATGTCAGCAAAACACAGCTGAAAATGAGAGTAACTTTATGTAGAATCGAGCGATTAAAATAGCGACGCATAGCTGAAATGTAGAGTAAACGTGTGTATATGAATTATATTACTGCAACGAACCCTATCTTCATAAATTGATTTAATAATGGAACATACCCAACTTTACATTGGACTAATGTCAGGCACGAGCCTTGATGGCATTGATGCCGCATTAGTTGACTTAAATGACAACGACGTAAAACTCGTAGCATTTGAGTATTTGCCATTTTCAATGGAGATTCAACGGGAGTTACAACATCTCAGTGCGCCAAATGCGTTGATTACCTTGCAACAATATGGCGAAATGGATGCTCGATTAGCGCAATGGTTTGTGCAAATCGTGAAAACGTTACTCAGCAAACAAAATCTGCCAGCAAGCGCAATCACTGCCATCGGTAGTCACGGGCAAACGGTGCATCATTGTCCAACAGGAGCTTTTCCCTTTTCGTTGCAAATTGGTGATCCTAATTACATTGCACAGCAAACAGGCATTACAACGGTTGCTGATTTTCGTCGGCGAGATATTGCCGCTGGCGGTCAAGGTGCGCCACTTGTTCCCGCGTTTCACGAGGCGGTTTTTCATTGCGAAAGTGAAACGCGCTGTATTGTCAATATCGGTGGAATTGCGAACGTCACCGTTTTGCCTGCGAATAAAAATGAAGCGGTGTTGGGGTTTGATACAGGTACAGGAAATGTGCTACTCAACCAATGGATTCAACGTCATTGTGAAGATTGTTACGATGCAAATGGTGAATGGGCAAGCACAGGGAGCATCAATTACGCGTTAGTCGAGCAGCTTAAACAAGATGCGTATTTTGCGTTGTTACCGCCAAAAAGTACGGGCGTAGATTATTTTTCACTTGATTGGCTAGAAAAGCAGTGCGAATTACACCATTACAAACCTGAAGATGTGCAGGCGAGTTTGTGTTATTTAACGGCGTTGACAATTTGTGAAGCCATTTCGCGCGTTGCGCCAGAAACAGCACGGATTTTAGTTTGCGGTGGCGGTGTACATAATGCGTACTTGATGCAATTACTAAGCGAAAATGCGTCTTGCATGGTTCAATCAACGGCTGATTTTGGGTTGCATCCAGATCACGTTGAAGCGATTGCTTTTGCATGGCTAGCTAAACAAACGCTTCACAAAAAAACAGGGAATTTACAAGCCGTCACAGGTGCGACGGAGGCGGTGATTTTGGGCGGAATTTATGTATAGTTTTAAAGCGCGATAATTTCACGCAAAACGGCTGTTGCATAACTTCCCGCTGGTAAATTGAATTTTAAAACCAATGTTTGTGTATCTTTAAATTCCCACATTAAATTTGCCGCTTGAATACGCAATGCCCGCCGCGCATTTTCTACGTCAAATTTGAGCAAACCTGCGGTTAAATCGGGATATTTTTCAAACACTGTTTGTTCTAATTCCAAGGCTTTCGCACTAATTCGCGTTACGCCGCTACCAAATAATGCGCCTGTTGGATGCAGTAAATTTTGTGTTAATCGAGCGCGAAGGTCGTCATCAATTTCTTCTGCTGCAAAACAACTGTGTGAACCATCAATCATCAGCACATCGCCCGCCAAACCTTGATTCCAACAATTTTGTTCAATTCGCGTGGCTAAAATTTCATTAAACAAAAACGAGCGAGCCGCTGATAAATATAAACTGCGTTGTTCGCGTCCCACTTTTTCACCTGCAAACATCGCGGCGGCTTTCATCACATTTTGTCCACCATGTCCAAAACGCTGTGAACCGTAATAATTTGGCACACCATGTCGTTGCAGTTGCGTTAATTGCTCAATTGTTTTTTCTTTATCGCCTTGCCAATTTTTAACGGTAATTTCAAAACGATTATTGGCAAGCACACCACGTTTGAGTTTTCGTGCGTGGCGCGTGACCAGCAAAATTTGGATGCTTGGCGTTGAAAAATCCTGCCAATTCGGCTCGTCGCCTTTCGGCAGCCAAACGCTAAACCATTGTGTTGTAACCGCGTGCCGATCTTTCAAACCTGCGTAACCAATATCGCGCTGACGAACACCTGCAAATCGCGCTAACTGCCTTGCGACAAATTCGGTGTTTTCACCTGTTTTTTGAATTTGCAAAAAAATATGTTCGCCGCTGCCTGAAGGTTCAAATGCAAGCGTTTCTTCGACAATAAAATCTTCAGGTAAATGGCGAATTTCACCCGTTCCAGACGGTGAACCGTAAGCGTAATTCCAAGGTGGGAGTTGCTGTAAATTCATTCTCACTCCAGATACAACTTTCGTTTACGCCAAAATGTGGCGCGACTCATGCCCAAACTTTTTGCAGCGGCATTCACATTTTTATTTTCATTTAACGCCCGTTCAATCGCGCTTTTTTCATCTTCAATCGTCAAATGTTGCGTTTGAATAATGGGGGCAGCTGTTTCACGAAATTCAGGCGGTAATTCCGTTGATTTCAAAACCGTGCCACGTCCTACAGCAAACGCATATTCCACTACATTTTGCAGTTCTCGAATGTTGCCGTGCCACGAATAATCGAGCAATAAACGCATCGCTTCGGGTTCAATTTCTTCGATGTTGCGGCGATTTTTGGCATTATGACTTTCGATAAAATGCCAAAGTAACAAGCTAATATCTTCACGGCGTTCACGCAGCGGTGGCAAATAAATCGGCACGACACGCAAGCGATACATTAAATCTTCTCGAAAGCGTCCATTTTTGACTTCTTCACGCAAAGAACGATGTGTTGCGGCAACTAATCGTACATTGACAGGCATAGAAATCACGCCGCCAACGGGGACAAAATTTCGTTCTTGAATCACGCGCAATAATTTTGCCTGTAACTCAAGGGGTAATTCTGCAATTTCATCTAAAAATAATGTCCCGCCATTTGCGCGTTGAAATAAACCGTGATGGTCTTTTATTGCGCCTGTGAATGCACCGCGAACATGTCCAAATAATTCACTTTCAAGCAAATTTGCCGACAATGCCGCGCAATTCACCGCTAAAAAAGGAGCATTTTGACGCACACTTAAATCGTGAATGGCACGCGCGACTAATTCTTTGCCCGCACCACTTTCACCTCGAACTAAAACGGTAGCTTCGGTTTCTGCGGCATTTTGAATAATTTGAAATACGTCGCGCATTGCAGGCGAGCGAGAAATTAAACCGTGAAAGTTTTGGACATTATCGAATTGCATAACTTTTATTTTTCATTTTGTGAATTCAATAAACAAAGCCCCGATCTGCATTGCAAATCGGGGCTTTACTTAATGTCAAAAATTACGCTTCGTTTGCCGCTTGGTCAGCGTGATACGTTTGATAAACATAAACGGGGATATTCAAATCACCCAATTTTTTCTCAATCAATGGCAATACGTCTGCCCAATCTAAACCGCCGACACCTGTTGCTAAACGTGGCAAGGCAAGCGAAGTGAAATTCTCTTTCACAGCAATTTTTGCCAACGCTTTCAACGCATGTTGAACGTGACCAAGTGTTGCAACGCCATGACGGTGATCGTGCGCGTCGGCTTTTTCTTGAGTAATTAAATTTACTACGAATTTCCCTTCAGCATTTACCCATGCCCACGCTTCGCCAGCTTCTGGGCTATGTTGGTGACACCAGTGATGAAAATCTTTGTGCATTGATGGATATAAATTATGCAACTGTAACGCTAAACCTTTGTCCATTGGGTCGTTAATGCCCACGCCCTGTGCGATTGCGTGCGCTTTGCTTAATAAAATATCGCCTTCTACTAAATGAATCATGAAATTTTCCTTATTGTGATGGTTAAAAAATTATTGTTATTTTGAGAGTTGAGATTGCCAAAAATCGAGCGTCGGATTACGCAATAATGTTTCAATGAATTCACGCGCTTTGACTAGATTTTTCGCCGCTTTTTCGCCTACATCTTCGCCAAGTTCAAAACTTTCTGCACCAATTGCCAATAAAAAACACGGCGGCGGCGTTTCTTTTTTAATGGTTTGATACGTGTCCAAAATTGCAGCAGGACTCATCGCGTGCGTGGTATGACTTAAATCTCGAACAGGTTGCAAACGGGTGAATTCAAACGCTGTTTCGCCTTTCACCGACGCATCGACAAAAACGACTAGCTCACGATTTTCTAAATCAAGCGCGTGTTCAATTTGAAGCTGAAAATCGGTTAATAAATCGATATTTGTTAAATCTAAACGCGCTTCAATGTGTTCTACAATCAGCACACCGAGCGCGTCGTCGCCACGACTTAAATTACCGTAGCCGAAAACCAAAATCGGTTTAGTCATGAATACGCTCAATTTTGCCTGTGTCGTGTTTGACTAATTTATCAATCATTTCACCTTGTGCGTTCACGAGTTCAAGTTGCAACGGCATTTTGCCCACAGCGTGCGTAGCACAAGATAAACAAGGGTCATAAGCGCGGATTGCGACTTCTAAATTATTCAAAAGCGGTTCGGTTAATTCTTGCCCTGACAAGTATTCTGCCGCCACTTGGCGTACCGATTCATTCATGCCCATGTTGTTGCTGGTCGTCGAAACGATTAGATTCGCTTTGGTAACAATATCGTTTTCATCAACTTGGTAATGATGGAATAACGTCCCGCGTGGAGCTTCGATAACACCGATACCTTCAAAACGTCTTTCACCTTTTGCAGGTTCTTCGAGTTTTAAAACGTCTGGGTCGTTTAATAATTCTTTGATGCTTTCCGCGCAATGCAAGACTTCAATCAATCGCGCCCAATGAAATGCCAACATACTGTGAACCATCGCCTCACCGCCGTGCGCTTTGAACGTTACACGTTGTTTTTCGGCGAGCGGTGTATTGATGTAATCACAATTATTTACGCGAGCCAAAGGCCCGACACGATACCAGCCGTTTTCTTTGCCAATTGATGTTAAATACGGGAATTTCATGTACGACCACGAACGCACTTCTTCGTGAATGTAATCGTTGTATTTGCAATAATCGATATGGTCAAACAGCGTTTTGCCATTGTCGTCTTTTACACGCAAACCACCGTGATACAGTTCTAACGCGCCATCAGGTTGTACCATGCCTAAATAATTACTACGAATCGTGCCGAAGTCATCGTAAAAAGGCAGATTTGAACAATGTACTTTTTTCACTAATTCAACGGACGCATCTGACCATGCAATAATTTGGTCAATATCGGTTAGCAAATAATCGCGTTCTTCTTTGCTTAATGCTTTATTGACACCGCCTGCGATCGCACTTGTGCCGT
>JAQTXN010000215.1 GCA_028688755.1 Methylococcales bacterium
TTCATAAGGATTTTTTTGCGTAAGTTAAAAATTTTTAAGAATGAATAAAACGTAAGTTTTTATCGAATTGTTGAATTTGCGAACTCGAAAAACGACGTCGTAATAAAAACTGTGTGCGTTTTGCCCAATCTTGACGGGTTAGCGGTTCGATTTCGCCGTATTTTTTACAATACGTTTGCGTTAATAAATCTAGCCAATTATCCGCCACTGTCAGCAAAACGTCATTTAAATTGGTATCAGCAACATCTATGCCTTTTTGAGTTAATTCATAGCGAATCGCGGTCGCACCGTAACCTTTTCGCAATCTAGCGCGTGCGTAATTTTCGGCAAAACGCGCGTCACTTTGCCATGAATTCTGCGCTAATTCTGCGATAACGGGTTGAATGTCGGTGGGTGAAAAGCCTTTTTGCATCAATTTGGTAAGTAATTCTTTTTGCGAATGCTCACGACGCGCCAACAAACGCAAACAATGGTTTTTGATGTCGTGAGCAACGGAATTCACAGCGGAGTTTTAAAGTGGTTCGCCCACGTCAATTTCGTCTTCGGTCGGTTCAAATTCTTTGACGGCAAGCAACGGTTTTTGGAAGGCTTCGTCGCGAATTTGTTTTTCAAGTTCTTTCGCTTTGGCGGGATTTTCTTTGAAAAAGAGTTTTGCGTTTTCTTTACCTTGCCCAATTTTTTCAGAACCGTAGCTGTACCAAGAACCTGCTTTTTGCACAAAGCCGAAATTCACGCCCAAATCAACTAATTCGCCTGCAAATGAAATGCCTTCGCCGTATAAAATCTCGAATTCAGCTTGTTTAAATGGTGGCGCGACTTTGTTTTTCACAACTTTTACGCGCGTTTCGTTACCGATAATGTCGTCGCCTTTTTTCACCGCACCAATGCGACGAATATCTAAACGCACCGACGCATAAAATTTCAACGCATTGCCGCCTGTTGTCGTTTCAGGTGAGCCAAACATCACGCCGATTTTCATCCGAATTTGATTGATAAAAATTACCATTGTGTTGGAACGTTTAATGTTTGCGGTCAATTTTCGCAACGCTTGCGACATCAAACGCGCTTGCAACCCCATGTGCGAATCGCCCATATCGCCTTCAATTTCGGCTTTTGGTGTCAATGCGGCAACGGAATCGACCACCACAATATCAATCGCGCCCGAACGCACAAGTGAATCCGTAATTTCTAACGCTTGCTCGCCCGTGTCAGGTTGTGAAACGTATAAATTTTCTATATCAACGCCTAATTTTCCCGCGTAGTTAATGTCTAAAGCATGTTCAGCATCGATAAACGCCGCTGTGCCGCCGAGTTTTTGAACTTCGGCAATCACTTGAAGCGTTAATGTTGTTTTGCCAGAGGATTCAGGGCCATAAATTTCAATAATTCGACCGCGTGGCAAACCACCACAGCCGAGCGCAATATCTAAACTCAACGAACCTGTCGAAACAACTTCAACATCTTTTGAAATATCCACATCGCCCATTTTCATGACCGAGCCTTTACCGTGTTGTTTTTCGATTTGCATCAACGCGGCGGCAAGTGCTTTTTTCTTATTTTCGTCCATTGGAATCCTCGTTTGTTTTTGAAAACTATTGTTGCGAAATGATACCTTAAAACCTAAATTCGATGCACTTTGTCATTGCAAGGTAGATTATTTGGTAACATTACCAACAACATTTTTCACTTTTAAAGTTTTAGAGTTTTACACAAATGACAGTTACTACACGTTTTGCCCCAAGTCCTACAGGTTATTTACACGTTGGCGGCGCACGCACCGCTTTGTTTTCATGGCTTTATGCAAGAAAACATCAAGGCGAATTTATTCTCAGAATCGAAGACACTGATTTAGAACGTTCGACGCAAGAATCCGTGCAAGCGATTTTAGACGGCATGGAATGGCTCGGTTTGAATTACGACAACGAAAAACCGATTTTTCAAACGCACCGTTTTGATCGCTATAAAGAAGTGATTGGACAGTTAATTGAGCAAGGTCACGCTTATTATTGCGATTGCAGCAAAGAAGAATTAGAAACGTTGCGTGAGCAGCAAATGGCGGCAAAAGAAAAACCCCGTTACAACGGAAAATGCCGCGATGCGAATAAACCGAAAAGCGATAAAACCGTGGTGCGTTTTAAAACGCCAATCGATGGTGCGATTACAATTGAAGATTTAGTAAAAGGTGATATTACCGTTGCCAATAAAGAACTCGACGATTTAGTGATTGCTCGCACAGATGGTTCGCCGACTTACAATTTAACGGTTGTTGTTGATGATATGGACATGAAAATCACCCACGTTATTCGCGGTGATGACCATATCAACAATACGCCACGCCAAATTAACATTTTGAAAGCGTTGAATGCTTCGTTGCCACAATATGCTCATTTGCCGATGATTTTAGGTTCAGATGGCGCGAGACTTTCAAAACGCCACGGTGCAGTTAGCGTGATGCAATTTAGAGATGAAGGTTATTTACCACAAGCGTTGCTTAATTATTTAGTGCGTTTAGGCTGGTCACATGGCGACCAAGAAATTTTTTCAATTCAAGAAATGATTGAATTGTTTGATTTGAACAATGTGAACGGGGCAGCTTCGGCGTTTAACATGGAAAAACTGCTCTGGCTTAATCACCATTATTTAATGCACAGTGAACCTGCTGAAATCGTCCCACATTTGATTTGGCATTTGGGCGCAATTGGAATTGATGCCAACGCGGACAAATCAGTGGATTTAATTGAACTCATTAAAGCCCAACGTGAACGCTGCAAAACGCTGGTCGAAATGGCAAACGCAAGCCGTTATTTCTATCAAGAATTTGAAAGTTATGAAGAAAAATCAGCCAAAAAAGCCTTTGTTGACGGTAGTGCAAACGTGTTAGCCGAATTAAAAACGGCTTTTGCACAGCTTGAAAACTGGGAAAAAGAAGCCTTGCACGGCGTAGTTAAAAATACCGCTGAAAAATTAGAACTTGGTTTAGGCAAAGTTGCACAACCGTTGCGCGTAGCAACTTG
>JAQTXN010000216.1 GCA_028688755.1 Methylococcales bacterium
ATTCTTGTTGTAATTGTTTGCCGTGCCAGCCAGCGTCATCTGTGAAAATTGCAATTTTTGGAATAGTCATAAGGATAATTTTGCGATAATGTTGCGTCAAATGATAACAAAACGGCGTTTCATTTTGTGATTTGCCGAACTTTTCAACTTTTAGCGATTTTTAATATGACAGAAATCAAAGATAATTCAGTTCAAAATTACCTCGACACGTTAGCTAGCAAAAATGCAACACCAGGTGGCGGCAGTGCGGCAGCGTTAATGGGCGCACAAGCCGCAGCACTCGTTAGCATGGTATGCAATTTAACGATTGGCAAACCGAAATATGCCGAAGTTGAAACCGAAATGCAGGCGTTATTTGAAAAATCAGAAAATTTGCGTGAAGAATTTACAGACATGATTAAAGCGGATGTGGATGTATTTAATCGTTTGATGGCAACTTACGGCTTACCAAAAGAAACCGATGACGAAAAAGAAGCGCGAAGTGCGAAAATTCAAATCGTTTTAAAAGACGCAACGAATGTGCCGCTGGCGTGTGCAAAAGCGTGTGCAGAAGTTATTGAATTAAGTCGAGTTGCAGCAGAGAAGGGCAGTGTTGCTGTGATTAGTGATGCAGGCGTTGCGGTCATGTCTGGTTACGCTGCGTTAAAAAGTGCGGCATTGAATGTTTACATCAATGCCGCAAGTTTAAAAGATAAAGAATTTGCCACGCAAAAATTGGCAGAATTAGAAACTGTTTTAAATAGCGCAGAAAGCGCGTGCAACGAAATTTACGAAATTGTTAAAACGCGCCTTTAAAAAATCACTTTTCCCGCTTGAATTGTTTTTGTCACACGTCCTTTTACAGTTTGATTCCAAAAGGGCGTGTTAATTCCTTCGCTGTGCCAATTTTCAGAATCCACGCACCATTCCAAATTCGGGTTAAAAATACAAATATCAGCAGGCGAATCAATCGCAAGTGAACCCGTGTTTAAATTTAAAATTTTGGCTGGATTTGCATTAAGCAACGCTAAACCTTGTGCTAAATCAATAACATTTTCAGTCACTAAGTTGAGCAATAATGGTAACAGTGTTTCTAAACTTGAAATCCCTGCTTTGGTTTCAGGAAAGGCGGCGAGTTTTGCATCTAAAAAATGTGGCTGATGATCGCTACAAATCGCGTCAATTGTGCCATTTAATAAACCAGTGCGTAAAAAATTACGGTCTTCAACACTGCGAAATGGGGGTAAAACATGATAATTACTGTCAAAGGGAATCATGTCATTTTCGCTCAAATGCAACTGGTGCATCGACACATCGGCGGTCACATTCAATCCGTATTTTTTTGCCTGCTGCAATTTAATCACGGCGCGTTTTGAACTGAGTTGCCCAAAATGCACACGGCAACCTGTAAGTTCCGCGAGTTCTAAACACTGTTCAAGCGCAATCGTTTCAGCGGCTTCGGGAATGCTTGGCAAACCGTAACGTGTTGAAACCGCACCTTCGTGAGCGCAACCACCATTACTTAAGCTAAATTCATTTGGGCGATAAATAAATACCAAATCGTGACTTGCCGCGTATTCCATTGCACGACGCAAAATCAGCAAATTTTTTACAGGAAAATTCCCATTACTGACAGCAATGCAACCTGCTTGTTTGAGTGAAAGCATGGAGCTTAATTCATGCCCATCGAGTTTTTGTGTCAACGCACCGATGAAATGCACTTGCGCGGCTTTTGCCGAATCTTTCAGATGCTTCACTACTTCTGGTGTGTCAATAATTGGTTTAATGTCAGGTTGCACGCAAAATGACGTAACGCCTGAACTTGCAGCAACAACGGCTTCTTTTGCTATATTTTGAGGGCGTACGCTCAAATCGATAAAGCCCGCGCAAACAACTTGATTTGTCGCATCAATAATGTCGTCAGTTTGAAAATTCAAAGGCGCATCATTAAACGCACCAATTTTGCCATCTTGAGTGTAAATATCGCCGACAAAATCGAGTTTATTTGCCGCATCAATGATTCTGCCATTTTGAATTTTTAATCCCATTCTAAACTTCCGCCTGCAACATAAGAGGCATTTTTGCCTTCAAAAAAATTCGTTTCGCCTAAATTGATTTTGCTTGCATCGTCAAACCAAGTAATTGGATTTTTCACTCCGTACAAAATTTCCAACCCAATTGCTTCAAGGCGTTTGTCAGCAAGACTTTGAATAAATCCTTCAATAATCGTATCGGTTAAACCTAAAACGCCATCTTGAATAATGTATTTTCCCCATGCAATTTCGTGTTGTGCGGCGAGATGAATTAACTCACGGCATTCTGCAATCAATGTATCAGTAAAAATGTGCGGTAATTCAATTCGTAATGTTTTCCACATATTAGTAAATAAATGTAAATGTACTTCTTCGTCTCTTTGAATAAGTTGAATCATTTTCGCACTATTTTTCATCAAACCTTGACGTTCTAACGTGTAAAAAGTCAAAAAGCCATTGAAGAAATAAATACCTTCTAATGCGATATTTGCCACGACAGCTTTAACGAAATTTTCTTCTGAAAAACCTGAACCTAAAATTTCTGATGAGCGCGTGATGTACTCATTTTTTTCAGCCAAAACAGGATCCGTATCGAACATCCAATAAATTTCTTCTGGATCAAAACCAATAGATTCAATGATTTGTGCGTAAGACAAAACGTGTTGCGCTTCTTCCCATGCTTGGCGCGTAATACACATTGAAACCTCAGGCGAGGTAATATATTTGCCGATGTTTTTGGTCAAATTATTAAGTTGAATGCCATCTAAATTGCTTAAAAACGCTAACGCTTTTTTGTAAGAGTTCAAATTTCCTTCAGTCAAAAGCCCTGTTGCGTATTGTTTGGCATCTTCGGATAAATCAACTTCGCGTTGATCCCACGCATTATTTTGTTGTTGTTCTAAAAGTTGCATTGCCCAGCTATATTTCACAGGGCGAATTTGCATCAAGTTATTAACTGGACCGTTAATTAGCTTACGGTCATTGA
>JAQTXN010000073.1 GCA_028688755.1 Methylococcales bacterium
ATATCAACGCATATCGAAAACAATTACGCCGTTTCCGCCAACATTTTGCTAATGCAACCAGTGAATTGCATCGCATTATGTTCGATGAACAAGATATGTTATCTGCAACCGTTTATTGTGACGCGCTCAAAGGCGTTTCGGGCAACATTGGTGCAGTGTCATTATTTCGTTTTTCAACAACGCTTGCCAGCGAGTTACATCAAGGAAATAGCCTCAATGAAAACGATTTTGAACGACTAGATAATTTGTTGAAAGACGTATTTCAAGACATTGACAGCCTAGACATCGAACAAGTAGAACACTCGCCAGAAAAGCGTGATGTTTCCCCCACGCAATTAGCCGCCATAACAAAAGAATTATTGATAATGCTTGAACAAGACCTTGGGGCAAGTGAAAAATTGTTGACACAATTGTGTGAACTTGCGGAGGGGAGTGAATTTGAACCCATTACTGAAGCCATTGCCGTGCAGCTCGATGAATTTAACGTCGAACAAGCTACTTTTTTGTTAATGGATTTACAACAACATCTACTCAAAAAATTTTAAAAAAATCGGTACAAATTATGATGACTACGCTTGACTCTATATCAACTAAACCACGCATTCTCATTGTTGATGACGTAAATGAAAATCTGCATACGTTGATGAATATCTTGCGTGATGAATACGCAATTGTTGCCGCCACCAACGGTGAAAAAGCCTTAGAAATTGCTCAGCGCGACCCTGCTCCCGATTTAATTTTGCTGGATATAAAAATGCCAAGCATGGATGGTTATGAAGTGCTACGTCGCTTAAAAAGCAATGAAGAAACAGCTGACATTCCCGTCATTTTTGTGAGTGCGTTATCTGAAATTACTGACGAGGAAAAAGGGCTAAAACTGGGCGTTGCCGACTACATTACAAAACCTATTAACAGCAATTTGTTAAAACTGCGCGTTTTAGCACAACTCGAATTACGCCGTTATCGGAGAAAACCTGAACGTCCACTTGAGCAAATGGGCGCGAAACCAACACTTTTGGTTGTTGACGACGTTCCTGAAAATATCCATGAGCTAATTTACGCGCTACAAGATACCTATCACATCATTGTGACAAACAATGGCATGAAAGCCTTGGAGCTCTTACGCAGCAGCACACCTGATTTGGTATTGCTCGATATTTTAATGCCAGATTTAGATGGCTATGAAGTGTGTCGGCGCATGAAAGCCACAGCCGAAGGCAACCGTATTCCCGTCATTTTTGTCAGCGTAATTGATAGAGCTGTGGACAAAGTACGCGGTTTTTCAATTGGGGCAGCGGATTACATTACCAAACCGTTTGATATTGACGAAGTCAAAGCACGCATTCATACCCATTTAGAACTCAGTCGTTTGCAGCATTTCTTTGAACAAATTATCGAGCAACGCACCGCAGATTTAGAGGAAAGTCGTGAAAAATATCGCATCCTTGCCGAGTATTCACCGAATTGGGAGTATTGGCTGGGTGAAAATGGACAGTATTTATACGTTTCACCCGCTTGCGAGCTAGTTTCAGGTTATACACCTGACGAATTTTTAGCAAATGGCTTGCTAATGGAACAACTGATTCATCCTGAAGATTTACCTGCATGGCACACACATGCTGAAAAGGTGAAATGTTCGCATTGCAGCGATGCGCCGCTCATTTTTCGCTTACATGACAAAGCGGGTAATGAGCATTGGATTGAACATATTTGCAAACCTGTAATGGGTGAAGCGAATGTGTTTTTAGGTTGGCGCGGCACGAATCGAGATATTACCGATTTCAAAAAAGCACAGCAGCAACTCAATCTTGCTGAGCAGGTTTTCCAAAATGCCAACGAAGGGATTGTCATAACAGACGAAAATAACAAAATTTGCAGCGTGAATTTAGCCTTTTCAAAAGCAACAGGTTACAGTCCTCAAGAAGCGATTGGACAAAATCCCAACATTTTGCAATCGGGCAAACATGAACACGATTTTTATCAAAAACTGTGGGCGTGCTTGAAAGAAAATGGAAGTTGGCGTGGCGAATTTTGTAACAAACGCAAAGATGGCTCGCTTTATCCGTCAATTGCAACCATTAGCGTTGTGCATGATAAGCAAAGCAACACGCACCATCATATTGCCGTTTTTTCTGATGCAACCGATGTGAAAAATACACAACGGCAACTCGATTTTTATCAGTATTACGACCCACTCACCTCGCTACCTAATCGCACGTTATTCACCAAATTATTCGAACAAGCTCTGCAACAGGCAAAATCCCAACAGCAACAACTCGCGTTGTTGTCGATGGATATAGATAATTTCAAAATGATTAACGAAAGTTTTGGTGCAGAATCTGGCGACAAAGTGTTAGTTGAAACCACGCGCCGATTAAAAAATATTTTATGTGGCACCGACGTTATTTCACGTTTTAGCGGGGACGAATTTAACGTCTTACTCACGCAAATTCATGAACCTGAAATTGCTCATTTAGCCGCTTGTAACATCATCAACAGCATGTCACAGCCATTTAAATTAAACAGTCATGAAGCGTTTATTGATATGTGCGTGGGCGTGGCGTTTTATCCTGATGATGGCGAAGATGCCGAAACGTTGCAACGCAACGCGGATACTGCGCTACATACCGCAAAAACACTTGGTCGCGGTTCGTTGCAATTTTTCGCTCAAGAAATGAGCCAATTGGCGAAATTGCGAATGAACCTTGATGCAGATTTACGCCGCGCGTTGACACAAAAAGATGAATTACAGCTTTATTATCAACCGCAAACGGATGTGAAAACGGGGGAATTACGCGGCATTGAAGCGTTGTTGCGCTGGAATCATCCTGAAAAAGGGCTGATTTATCCCAATGAATTTATTCCGCTTGCTGAAGAAAGTGGCTTTATTGTCATGCTTGGCGAATGGGTGTTTCGTCAAGCGTGTTTGCAAATTAAAAATTGGCTCGCACGCGGCTTTGATGTCCCGACTGTTGCAGTGAACGTGTCGGCAATACAGCTTAATCGAGGAAATTTGCTCGAAACCATTCATAAAGCGTTGCGTGATTTTGAAATGCTGGCACATCATTTGGAACTTGAAATTACCGAAAGTTCGGTGATGGCAGATTTGAGCGAAGCAGCAAAATTACTTGCTGACCTGAAATTATTAGGTTTTAGCTTGTCCATTGACGATTTCGGCACAGGGCATTCGTCGCTGTCGTATTTACAACGTTTAAATATCGATAAATTGAAAATCGATTTATCGTTCGTACAAACAATGGAAGTAAACGAAAGTAACGCTTCGATTGTGCGGGCAATTATCGCGCTTGGACATAGCCTTGATTTAGTGGTCATTGCTGAAGGCGTTGAAGAAGAATCGCAATTTGAATTTTTACGCGAATTGCATTGCGATATGATTCAAGGTTATATCGTCAGCAAGGCAATACCTGCGAGTGAAATTGAAGCCTATTTTAACAAACACACACATGAACAACGTTAAATCAATTTTAGAAAGTTTGATTTTTGCTAGCTCGCAACCGCTTACCGAAAAGCAGTTACAACAGCTTTTTCCTGATGAGGCGCAACCTGAGCTAGCACAAATTAAACAAGCCTTGCGCGAATTAAGTGCCGATTATGAAAATCACGCCATTGAATTAAAACACGTCGCAAGCGGTTATCGATTTCAAATTCGCGCGAATTACGCCCCTTGGCTAGTAAAATTGCTCGCTGAAAATCCTGCAAAATACTCACGCGCGTTGCTTGAAACACTTGCCATTATTGCCTATCGACAACCTGTGACACGCGGTGATATTGAAGATATTCGCGGCGTTAGCGTGAGTTCGAGTATCATGCAAACCCTAATTGAACGCGAGTGGATTCGCATTATTGGACAAAAAGAAGTTGCAGGTCGTCCGAGTTTATATGCCACCACGCCGCAATTTTTAGATTATTTTAATTTGCAAACGTTGGGCAATTTGCCTGCGTTGCAAACGATTCCAGAATTAGAACGAACTGAATAACCCTTTTATTTTTCAAGAGACCATTATGATTGATCCAAAATTACTCGACATTTTAGCTTGCCCGATTTGCAAAAGTCCGTTGCGTTACCAAAAAGAAGCGCAAGAATTGGTTTGCCTTGCTGACCGTTTGGCGTTTCCGATTCGTGACGATATTCCTGTGATGCTCGAAGATGATGCACGTCGTTTATCACTTGAAGAAACCGACGCATTGCGAAAATGAGCGTGCCGTTTAAAGTCGTGATTCCAGCGCGTTACGGCTCAACGCGCCTCGCTGGCAAACCGTTATTAAACATTGCTGGTAAACCAATGATTGCTCATGTTTGTGAACGAGCAAGCGAGGCGAATGCAGACGAAATTGTTGTTGCAACAGATGATGGACGAATTTTTGACACGGTTTCGCAACTAGGTTTTCAAGCCGTTTTAACACGCGAAAATCACGAAAGTGGTACAGAACGCATTGCTGAAGTTGCCGAAAAATTCGGTTGGTCAGATGACACGATTATTGTGAATTTACAAGGCGACGAACCGCTTTTACCTGCTGAATATATTCGCCAAGTCGCGCACGCGCTGGCAAGTCAACATCAGGCAGGCATTGCAACACTCGCCGCAAAAATTCACGATGCGGAGGAGATTTTTAATCCTAATGCAGTAAAAGTCGTTTTAGATAAAAACGGCTACGCACTGTATTTTAGCCGTGCGCCAATTCCTTGGAATCGGGCAACCTTTACGACCACAAAGGAAATGCCAACACAGTTACCTTATTTGCGCCATATCGGAATGTACGCTTACACGGCAGGTTTTTTGAAAAAATACTGTGCATGGGAAAGCTCGCCACTTGAACAAATCGAAGCCTTAGAACAATTACGAATTTTATGGCACGGTGAAAAAATTTTGGTACAACGTGTTGAAAAAACGCCACCTGCTGGCGTAGATACGATTGAAGATTTGCAGCGTGTGGAAGCTATTTTAAAAACAAAGTGGCGTGATTAAGTCGGCATATTCGTTGCTTGCGATACAGCAACTTTCTATAAAATCTTTTAATTTTTAATCATGCGAATTCTATTTATCCACCAAAATTTTCCAGGGCAATTCAAACACCTTGCCCCCGAACTTGCCAAAGACCCAAATAACGAAGTCGTGGCTTTCACGATGCAAAAAAACGCACCTGAAAACTGGAATGGCGTGCGAATGATTAGTTACAGTGCAACACGCGGCACCACGCCAAATGTGCATCCTTGGGTGAGTGATTTTGAAACCAAAGTGATTCGCGGAGAAGCGTGTTTTCGCGCCTCGCTCGAATTGCGCGACAGCGGTTTTACACCTGATTTGATTATCGCGCATTCGGGTTGGGGCGAAAGTTTGTTTTTAAAAGACGTGTGGGCAGACACGAAACTTGCTGTGTATTGTGAATTTTTCTACCACTCGCACGGCACGGACGTAAATTTTGACCCTGAATTCTTAAACGAAGACCCCACAAATGACTGCCGTTTGCGTTTAAAAAA
Organism: Methylococcales bacterium; assembly: GCA_028688755.1. GTDB lineage: Bacteria > Pseudomonadota > Gammaproteobacteria > Methylococcales > Methylomonadaceae > UBA10906. The sequence continues at coordinate 5,501 of JAQTXN010000073.1, forward strand.
TACCAATAATTTGCTGCATTTTGATATTGCAGAAGCGGGGATTTCGCCAACATATTGGCAAGCAAGCACGTTTCCGCAGCCTTTTCGTGACAAAATCGCGGTCATTCACGATGGGATTGATACCGATGCCATTGCACCCAATCCAAACGTGTCATTGACGCTAAATGTGAATGGCGGTGGCACGATAAAACTCACGCGAGATGATGAAATTATCACCTTTGTGAATCGAAATTTAGAGCCATATCGCGGTTATCACACATTTATGCGAGCGTTGCCTGACATTATGCGTCGCCGTCCGAATGCTCGAATTTTAATTGTCGGCGCAGATGGTGTGAGTTATGGTGCAAAAGCTCCCGATGGACAAAAATGGAAAGACATTTTTCTCAATGAAGTCGCCGAAGAACTTGATATGAGCCGTATTCATTTCTTAGGTCATATCGATTACTCGCATTTTATTCCATTGTTACAGCTTTCGCGCATTCACGTTTATCTAACCTATCCGTTTGTTTTAAGTTGGAGTTTGCTTGAAGCGATGAGCGTAGGCTGTTGCATTGTTGCCAGCGACACGCAACCGTTGCACGAAGCGATTCACCATAACGAAACGGGACGTTTAGTGGATTTTTTCGATAAAAAACAACTCGCAGACAACGTGTGTGAATTACTCGATTTGCCCAACGAACGCGCTCGTTTAGGCAAAAATGCACGCGAATTCGCGCAAGTCACTTACGATTTAAAAACGATTTGTTTACCGCGCCAACTTGCGTGGGTAAAAAGTCTTGTGAACTAATTTTTAAGGAAAAGAATTATGGAATATCGCCCTAGTCGTCGCCGTCCAAATCCGCAATACAGTGCATTATTACGGATATTTTTAAGTTTAACTGTGCTAATTATTATTGCTGGCGGCTGTTATTCTGCGTTGATTTATTGGATTACGTCCGAGCCACCAACAACGGTTTATCTCAACATTGTCGAAGCATGGAGTCGTCTTGGCGTATTCATTTTTGTAGGTAATTTAATCACCCTCCTGATTGCAGGAGCGATTAGTTTTGCTATTGCGACTTATATCAACAATAAAAGTTCTGCGCCGCTGCATCGTTTGGAAGAATTATGTGAACAAATCGCTGATGGTGGCGAACTGGATGCGTTAAATATCACTGTTGAAAGAGGACAATTTCGCAAACTCAGTTTTGCGTTTCGTCAAATGGTGAATAAATTGTATTTGCGCCAATCTGAACAAGAAGAATGTGTCGATAAAATTTATGACCGCATTCAAGAATTACGCGCAGGTTTAAATTTAACGGGCAGTCAGCGTGATGTGTTGAATGAATTAGAAACACAGTTGCAACAACTTGAAAAAATGCTTTAAAAAATTTAGGTATAAAAAAACCGCCTTTGTGAAAACAAAAGGCGGTTTTTTTACGTCATTGAAAAATTAAATGGATAATTTTTCAACACGCTTGTCGCCATAAATCCAGTTAATCACCATTCGAGTTCCCGTAATTGCGGTGAACATCGATGATAAAATCCCGATAATGAGCGTTACGGCAAAGCCTTTCACCGAACCTGTGCCGAAAGCAAATAACACAACAGCAACGACTAAGTTCGTAAAATGCGAATCGAAAATTGTTCCGAAGGCTTTTTCGTAACCTGCGTAAATTGCGGCTTGTGGACTGTTACCGTTACGGATTTCTTCTTTGACACGCTCGAAAATTAACACGTTCGCGTCAACCGACATCCCGACTGTCAAAATAATCCCCGCGATACCAGGTAACGTTAGCGTTGCTTGCAACATTGATAAAATCGCCACAACAATTACCACGTTGAACGCTAATGCCATGTTGGCAATCATGCCGAACAATTTGTAATAAACCGCCATAAAAAAGACAACTAACGCGAAACCAACGAAAAATGACAACATGCCTTTGTCGATATTATCTTGACCTAAGCTAGGGCCAACAGTGCGTTCTTCAACAATATCAACAGGAGCTGCCAGTGCGCCAGCTCTTAAAAGTAACGATAAATTACGCGCTTCTTGTGGGCTGTCTAAACCTGTGGTTTGGAAACGTTTACTGAAAACACCTTGAATCGTCGCTACACTGATGACTTTTTCGACTTTTTCTTTGTGTCGAACTTTTTCACCGTTGACGATTTTGGTTTCGTTTTTATATTCGATGAAAACAACCGCCATCGGTTTGCCGATGCTGACTTGAGTTAATTTACCCATTTTCGCCGCGCCAATACCGTTAAGCGAAATACTCACCGACGGACGACCGTCATCATCGCTGCTCGATGCTGAATCGACAATTTGATCGCCTGTAATAATAATGCGTTTATCGAGCAAAATCGGACTGCCATTTTTTTCATAATACAAACGGCTACCCAATGGAACATGACCCGAAACAGCTTGTTGCACGTCATGTTCCGTATCCACTAAACGATATTCAAGCGTTGCCGTCGTACCCAAAATTTCTTTTGCGCGTGACGTATCTTGCACGCCAGGTAATTGAACCATGATGCGATTTTCGCCTTGTTGTTGAATCACAGGTTCTGCAACACCCAATTCGTTCACACGATTACGCAACGTGGTCATATTTTGACCCACCGCATTTTTCTTGATTTCACGAATATCGGCTTCTGACATTTTGAGCCAAACCTGCTCTGCGGCTTGCGGTTCGGTAATCGTTAAACCGCGAAAATCTTTGTTTAACAACGCCATCAACTCTGTTTTTTCATCGGCAGATTTTAGCGTGATTTTGATAAAACCGTTGTCTTTTGAAACCGTTTGATAATGAATTTTCGCGTCACGCAACGCCAAACGTAAATCGTCGTTATAACGTTCTTCGGCTTGTTTCACCGCTGCGTCCATATCGACTTCAAGCAAAAAATGCACACCGCCGCGTAAATCCAGCCCTAAATACATGGCTTGTGCGCCAAGACTTTGAAGCCATGCAGGCGTTGTCGGAGCAAGATTTAACGCGACCGTGTAATCATTGCCCATTTTGTCGCGCAACAAATCAGCGACTTTCATTTGGTCGTCAGTATTGGTTAATCGTGCAAGCACTTTGCCGTTGTTAAATTCAAAGGCTTTGATGGGTGCGCCCGTCGATTTAATCGAGGCTTCAATATCAGTGGCTTGTGCTTGAGAAAGTTTATTCACAACGTGCGAAATCTGCACCGAAGGATCATCACCGTACAAATTCGGCAACGAATAGATAATGGAAATCACAAACACCAAAATGATGCCGATGTTTTTCCAAAGGGAATAATGATTTTGCATTGCGTCGATTCCGCTGATTTATTGAGCTGCTTTTTTGTGCATCGCTTTGAATGTACCTTTTGGCATCAAACTTTCGATGTTGTGACGTTGCACTTGAATGAAGGTATTTTCGCTGATTTCGATTTTGACAAAGTTATCATCAACATCCGCCACTCTGCCTAAAATACCGCCTGAAGTTACAACTTCGATGCCTTTTGCAAGATTTTCAACCATTTGTTTTTTTTCTTTTGCCCGTTTGGCTTGTGGGCGTAAGAACAAAATATAAAAGAATGCCAAAATTGCTAAAGGAAATAACATTCCTTCTAAACCTGGTTGTTGTGCGGCAGCTGCGCCGCCTTCAGCTAATGCGTCAGAAATGAAAAAACTCATTGTGTGTCCTCGTTATTTTTATAATTTGAAGTGAAAAAAGTAAGTGAAACGGCGCGTATTATGCCATAGAAAAGTTTTTGCACGGTTTTTGGATAAAAACAGCAGAATTTTTTGTTAAGAAAAAATAGCAGGCGTAAAATGCCAAACAGTCCAAGCCCTGTTGAAATTCAAGTAGTAAAAAAGGTGAATCAAATGAACATCAAAAAGAAACTATTTTTTTTCCTCATCACTTTATTGATGAGCCTTTTTCTGCCGAATTATGTGGTAGCAGCAACCACATTTTCTTCGCTTGATACGCAGGGGAAATTACTAAATTTTGCTAATCCTGTTAAAGTGTCTGGGACTGGGGTCGTTACAAATGCCAAACAGGGTGATGTCTATAAATATACCAATGTTATTATGGTCGATGGTGTTCAAGTGAATGCGGTTGTTACCATTACCGAACTAGTGAATATGACCACATTAGTTTTTGATGACCCCGCGCCAAACCCATCAGGTGGTGGGGGTAGAGCAGATGGTAATAGTTACACGACTTCATTTGGTGGTGTTGTTCCAGAAGCTGCGATATTTGCGCCACAAGAATGGTCGGCAGATAAAACCAAAGAGGCTTACGCAACATTTGTTATTTCTTTTCAAGATACAACGGGTAAGCCTTTAGTTTTAAAAAATGTCTACAATAATTCATTAGACATGGAAAGCACTGAATATAATGCTTATGGTGGTTTTTCTTCTTACCTTGTTTCTGCAGATAATAAAACCAATACGGCAAAACACGTTATTGCAACACCAAGTGGTACGAATATTCGCTTTTCTAGTTCGGATTGTACTGGTGACAATGGTTTGTACATCAAAGACCAAAGCCGTGTTCAAGCAAAATTTGCAACTATTAGCACATTAACAATTAAATTAGGACAATTTGCTAACGGAAAAGTACCTAACGATAGTGGCAGTTATTCGTCATGTACTAACAGCAGTCAGCGTTATTATGGTGCAATTTTTGTCCAAGACAGTTTTATTGATACACCAGGAACCCAGATTGAAGTTACCGCTCCAACCGTTAATTTACTGACCACAACAAACACTACACCAACTATTTCAGGTACGATTGGAGGCACTGTTTCAACTGCAAGTCCCAAAGGTAGTGCGTTATCTGGTTCTGACACATTTTCTGTTCTTGTTAATGGTGTGACGTATACAAACACAGCACCAACGCTACCATCAGGAAAATTAGTAATTACTGGTACAACGTGGTCACTTCAATTTTTAACACCATTAGCCGCCAATACATCTACGAACTTAGCTTACGAAGTCATTGCAACACGAAACGGCGTATTAGTTGACCAAACAAACAACGAATTAGTTATTACGCCAACGTGTGTTTCGCCTCAAGTTTTAAATGGAACGGGAACCGCTTGTGTCACCCCCGCTGCGTCGGACACACTTTGGTGTCACAGTGGTGATGGTGTTAGCTATTCAAAATCCATTCTTGCTTCAACCGATTATTCGCATGTCACGCACGAATTCGACCAAGAAGCTGTCGGTGGCAAATGCCCTGACGAAGTTTTAGCCTGTGTTCCACCTCAAATTTTAAATGCAGCAGGAACAGCTTGTGTTACACCAGTCACCAGTGGCACGGCGTGTACGCCAATTACTAATCCTTTAACAAATATCCCTGCTGATTCGGATTATGACGGTAAAAAAATCACGATTTGTCATTTTCCTCCTGGTAGCACGACGGGGGTTAACATCAACACAATCAGTGTAACTGCTGTTGATACCCATGTTTCCCATCATGGTGATTCAATTTGGGAAAGCAGCAAAGCGTGTCCAGCAACAACAACGAGTTGCGACACACCACCAACGGTAAATTCACCCACCACGACGGATAAAATTGCAGCAAGTTTTAGTGGTAACGTAGGAACAAGTACCACTTTAACGATTACCATTGCAGGTACATCAGTTTCTAACGTAACAATTACACCCGTAACAAAAAATGGAACGTGGACTTATACTGCACCTGTTATTGCGGCGGGAACGTATCCAGTGACGGTAACAGGTGATGGTGGAACGGCAACGGGAACCTTAACCGTGACGGCAAGTGTGAATCCAACGGTTCAGACTAAAGCAACCACCGACAAAGTCGCCATTTTGCTTGACGGGACTGCAGGCTCAAGCAGTTCACTTCAAATTCAAATTAAGAATTCTGCTGGCGCAATTCAAGATTCTGGTACCGCCACAATTATCGGTTCAACGTGGACATTTATGATGCCAAAAGCATTACCAGCTGGAACGTATAGCATTGTGGCAATTGGCGATGCAGCACACGGTAATTTAACAGGGTCAGGCACACTCACTGTTACATCAAGCGTTTCACCAACGGTTGATAAAAAAACGACAACCGAAAAAGTTGCCGTTCCTTTAACGGGTTCAGTAGGTTCAAGTACCTCGTTGACAATTACAGTGAAAGATTCAACAGGAATTACCAAAGCAACAGGCACTGCAATCATTACAGGAACGACGTGGACTTATACGCCAATTGTATTGCCTGCGGGAACGTATGACGTAACAGCAACAGGTGATACAGCACACGGCAGTTTGGTTGATGATTCAAAAGATGAATTAGTTGTCACAGCAATTTCTCCGCCAACGGTTGTAACACAAACAACGTTCGATACAACGCCTATTATCGAAGGTACAGTGGGTGCCGTAGCATTAGAAACAGGCGAAGCCTTTACTGTTTCGGTAAATGGTAAAACGTATACTAACGGCGTTGATACAAATTTAGTGGTAACGGGTACAGGTTGGAAATTAACCATTCTTGTTGACATTCCAGGTAGTGCAACGGCTTATCCTGTCGTGGCAACCAGAGGTTCAGCTCCTGATACCACAACAGGAACGGGGCAATTAACGATTACGCCTTGTGCCTTGCCAAAAGTCGTAAATAGCGCAAAAACAGCGTGCGTTGATCCTGTGCCAACGGTTG
>JAQTXN010000217.1 GCA_028688755.1 Methylococcales bacterium
GAACCGTCATTTTGACTCGTCGATGCGTCTTGATACCACTGCGCCGAACTCACGATATTTTGTGGCACACCAAGCCCTTTTTCATACATGATGCCAAGGTTATATTGCGCGGCAGCATTACCTTGAATAGCTGCTTTTTGATACCACTGAACAGCATTTGAATAATTTTGTGGAACACCCTGCCCTTTTTCATACAGCACACCAAGATTAAATTGTGCGACAACGTGTTCTTTTTCCGCTGCTTTTTCGTACCATTGCGCGGCAAGCGAATAATTTTGCGGTAAGCCTTGTCCTTTTTCGTACAACTCCCCCAATTTGAATTGTGCCAAAACATCCCCTTTTTCTGCTGCCTTTTGGAACCAAAGCGCAGCTTCTTCAGGATTTTGTGGCGCATTTTGAGCGTTAGAATGGGCAAGTTCTAAATTACGTTGCGCGTAAGCAAGTTGTTGATTAGCGGCTTTTTGATACCACTGTGCGGCAAGTTCGTAATTTTGGGCTACGCCCTGACCTTTTTCGTAAATTAAGCCGAGATGACTTTGTGCAACAACATTTCCGTTATCCGCTAAATACTGAAACAGAGGCAAAGCTTCTGCGTATCGATTTTCTTTAGCTAATTCATTGGCATGATAATAAACTTCTTCAGCGGATACTTTTTCTGGTGTGAATTCAGACTTGATTTCAAACGTAAGTAAAGTCGGATATTGAACATAACCATAAATTGCAATAACACTTGCAAATGATAATCCCATTGCCCAAATAGCCGTTGAACGGTTGAAAACAGAATGTTTTCTATTTTTTATCGTTGGTGTTTCCACTTTTTCATTACCGACAATTTCAACCATGGGTTCCATTTCCATTTTTTTTGCCTTTTCTTCTTGTTCAAAAATCCATTTATCGTGTTCAGAACGCTTGAACGGATCGAGCAAAATGTCATGTGACTGCTGAATAATTGCAGTTATCTTTTTCGCTTCTTGCTGCTTTACCCCGTTGAATTTTTCGGGGCGATAATTTTCAAGCAACGTTTGATAAGCCGCTTTAATAATTGCATCGGGAGCATTTTGAGCAATTTTTAGATTGTCGTAGTGCGTGTGGATTTTAGACATAAAACAATCAATAATATGAAAAGGTTAAAAAACAAACTTCAAGTCAGTTATTGAGCATTCTATTCCACTGTGACAGATTTAGCCAAATTTCGCGGCTGGTCAACATCGGTACCTTTCAAAACTGCAACGTGGTACGACAATAATTGCAAAGGCAAAGTGTAAAGCATTGGCGAAATGTAATTATCAACTTGCGGCACTTTTATAATTTGCACGTTTTCATCAGGCGTTGACGAAAGCGTTTCATCCATAAACACAATCAATTGCCCGCCTCGCGCTGAAACTTCTTGCATATTTGATTTGAGTTTTTCGAGCAAACTGTTATTCGGCGCAACGGTAATCACGGGCATATCGGCATCAATCAACGCGAGCGGACCATGTTTCAATTCGCCTGCGGGATAGGCTTCCGCGTGAATGTAGGAAATTTCTTTGAGCTTCAACGCACCTTCCATTGCAATGGGATAATGCGCCCCACGTCCTAAAAATAGCGCGTGGTGTTTTTCGGCAAAACGCTCTGCCAAAATTTCGATTTCTTTGTCGAGTTGTAACACTTGTTCCATTTGACGCGGCAATTTGAATAACTCGTCAGTGATGTGTTGTTCTAACGTTTCACTGAGTTGAAAACGTCGCCCGACGGCTAAAACTAGAAGCATTAACGACACAAGTTGTGTCGTGAAAGCCTTTGTCGAAGCCACGCCAATTTCAGGTCCTGCGCGAGTGAGTAAAACCAAATCTGATTCACGAACGAGCGAACTTTCTGGCACGTTACAAATCGCCAATGCGTGTTTTGCACCTAAACGTTTTGCCTCTTTTAACGCCGCAAGTGTGTCGGCAGTTTCGCCTGATTGGGAAATCGTCACAACTAACGTATCAGGTGCTAACACAGGATGACGATAACGGAATTCGCTGGCAACTTCGATATTGCAAGGTACTCGCGCTAATTCTTCAAACCAATAACGTGCAACCAAACCTGCATGATAACTTGTGCCACAGGCTAAAATTTGCACCGATTTTATGCTATCGAAAATTTGCGTCGCTTCGAAACCAAACGCGCTATCTTGCACACGCTGATTGATAAAACGCCCTTCCAACGTTTGTGTAATAGCAAAAGGTTGCTCGTGAATTTCTTTCATCATGAAATGGCGATATTCGCCTTTTTCAACCGCATCGGCTTTGAGTTGACTTTCTTTTACGGCGCGTTCAACGACATTATTTTGTGCATCGAAAATCGTGAGTGAATCAATTTTAATTGCAGCTACATCTCCTTCTTCTAAAAAGATAAAACGTTGCGTGACGGGCAATAATGCCGCGACATCGGACGCGACAAAATACTCACCAATTCCCACGCCAATCACCAATGGACTACCTTTTCGGCAAGCAATGAGCGTGTCGGGTTCGTCACTGGACATAATCGCTAACGCATACGCGCCTTCGAGTTTTGGTACGGTTGCTTTAACAGCATGCAATAAATTCGACGACGTTTTTAGTGCATGATAAATTTCATGCACAATCACTTCAGTATCGGTTTCGGAAGTAAATTCGTAATGATTTTGACGTTGTTGAGAACGCAGTTGTTCGTGATTTTCAATGATGCCGTTATGAACGACTGCAACGGTATTGCAACTAACGTGCGGATGCGCGTTTTCTTTACTCGGTTTACCGTGCGTTGCCCAACGTGTGTGCGCGATGCCGATATTTCCTGATGTGGGATTTTCTTTGAGTAACGACTCTAAACCGCTCACTTTTCCAACCGCGCGTTGACGCACAATTTTATTTTCATGTAAAACAGCTAGACCTGCCGAATCATAACCGCGATATTCCAAGCGTTTTAAGCCTTCGAGCAAAATCGGAATCACGTTGCGTTGTGCAATACCTGCGACGATG
>JAQTXN010000074.1 GCA_028688755.1 Methylococcales bacterium
ATTCAACAAGTGGCGATTGGTTTAACCACAGGTTTTATTTTGCAAATGGTATTTGCGGCAGTCACGTTTGCTGGTCAAGGCATTGCTTATGGAATGGGCTTAGGTTTCGCGTCGATGGTTGATCCACAAAATGGTCAACAAGTGCCTGTTGTCGCGCAAATTTACCTGATTTTAGTGACGCTGCTTTTTTTGAGTTTGGACGGACATTTGCTACTGATTAAATTGCTCGTCGATAGTTTCACGTCGCTGCCGATTGGTCAGATTTTTGACTTAAATGATGTTTGGTCAATTATTTCGTGGAGCGGTCGAGTTTTTTCAGACGGATTGTTATTGTCAATGCCGATTATTATTAGTTTGCTGCTAGTGAACGTGATGTTTGGCGTAGCGTCGAAATCCGCACCACAGTTGCAAATTTTCTCCGTCGGTTTTCCGATTACCTTGATGCTTGGCATTTTATTGATGTGGGTCACAATGCCCGATATTTTGGAATTATTGCCCGATATTTTTAATGAAGGCTTCAATTTAATTAAACAATTACTGCGATTGGCTTAAAAATATGGCTGAAGATTCAGGACAAGAAAAAAACGAAGAACCTACCCAGAAGCGTTTAGACGACGCGAAAAAGAAAGGTCAAATTGCCCGCTCGCGCGAACTCAATACGTTTGTGATGCTGATGGCAAGTGCTGCCCTGCTTGCATCACAAGGTGGGCGTGTTGGTTCGGGTTTAATTGAAATGATGCAAAGTAATTTTCATGTTTCACGCGACGTTATTTTTGAAGTACAAACGCCGTTAGTTTTTTTCAAACAAGCCATGCACGATGGTTTATTTCTCGTTGCACCGTTGCTAATCATTTTAACGATTGCCGCGATTGCAGCTCCTCTTTCCTTAGGCGGTTGGATTTTCAGTATGGACTCAATATCACCTAAATTCGACAAGCTCGATCCACTTAAAGGCTTGCCAAAATTATTTTCAATCAACGGCTTAGTCGAAATGCTCAAAGCGTTGCTTAAAATTACGCTTGTGGGGCTAGTCGGTTGGCTTTTATACAATTCCTTGTTCGCGCAATTATTGGGATTAAGTGCCGAGCCAATGGAACAAGCGATTATTCATGCACTCAAATTGATTGTGCATAGTTTTTTAATTTTAAGTGGCGCGTTGATTGTCGTGGCGGCAATTGATGTCCCGTATCAACTTTGGAATCACAGCAAAAACTTGAAAATGTCGATGCAAGAAATCAAAGATGAACACAAAGAAGCCGAAGGTAGTCCCGAAGTGAAAGGGCGAATTCGCCGAACACAAATGGAAATGGCACAAAATCGGATGATGAAAGAAGTGCCAAATGCTGACGTAATTGTGACCAACCCAAGTCATTACGCGATTGCGCTTAAATACGATGAAGCCTCAGGTTCTGCGCCAATCTTGGTCGCAAAAGGTGTTGATTTAATCGCGGCACAAATTCGCAATATCGCACTCGAAAATAACGTACCTTTAGTTGCCGCACCGCCGTTGGCACGCGCTTTGTATTACTCCACGGAACTAGATAATGAAATTCCACAAGGGCTGTATGTAGCTGTTGCACAGGTCTTGGCGTACATTTTTCAGCTTAAAGAAGCTGCGAAAAATCACACGTCAAAACCTGCGCCACCTAAAGACATCAAAGTGCCGCCCGAATTTAAACAGGAGTAACCCGTCGTGGATTTAACCAAACTCAAAAGCGCGTTAAGCATCATTGGTAAGGCTGAACTCGGTGCGCCTGCTGTCATCATGATAATTTTATCAATGGTGATTTTGCCGCTGCCTGCGTTTTTGCTCGATATTTTCTTTACCTTCAACATCGCGTTTTCGTTGATTATTTTGCTCGTCGTTGTTTATACGCTTAAACCGCTCGATTTCGGTTCGTTTCCAACTGTCATTTTATTGGCGACGTTATTACGTTTGGCGTTAAACGTGGCTTCAACTCGTGTCGTTTTACTTGAAGGTCACAATGGCGGCGATGCCGCAGGAAAGGTGATTGAAGCCTTCGGCGAATTCGTTATCGGAGGTAACTTTGCTGTCGGGTTAGTCGTATTCACGATTTTGATTATTATCAACTTCATGGTTGTGACAAAAGGCGCAGGACGGGTTGCTGAAGTGGGCGCACGTTTCACCTTAGACGCGATGCCTGGTAAACAAATGGCGGTCGATGCGGATTTAAACGCAGGCTTAATTACCCAAGATGAAGCGCGTGCCAGACGCGCCGAAGTTGCTATGGAAGCGGATTTTTACGGTTCAATGGATGGTGCGAGTAAATTCGTGCGTGGTGACGCAATTGCGGGGATTATCATTTTGTTCGTCAACATGATTGGTGGTCTAGCCATCGGCATGTTGCAACATGATTTGAGTTTTGCGGATGCGGGAGAACGCTACGTTTTATTGACGATTGGTGACGGCTTAGTGGCGCAAATTCCTTCGTTGTTACTTTCGACTGCTTCGGCGTTAGTTGTGACAAAAGTGGGCGCAACCAGTCAAAACATTGGTCAACAAGTTAGTCAACAACTCTTTGAAAATCCCAAATCACTCATGATTACAGGCGGTGTGATTGGTGCGTTAGGCTTAATTCCAGGAATGCCAAATTTGGTATTTTTAATGTTGTCATCCGCATTAGGTGCAAGTGCGTGGTGGATTGATAAAAAACGTAAACAACTTGAACTCGACGGTATTGCTAATGCGAAAAAACCTGAAGTTGCTGCGCCAGTAGAAAACCGCGATTTGAGCTGGGAAGATGTGATGCCTGTCGATATTATCGGCTTGGAAGTAGGTTATCGCTTGATTCCACTCGTGGATAAAAACCAAGGCGGTCAATTGATGGTGCGTATTAAAGGCGTGCGTAAAAAATTGTCGCAAGAATTGGGCTTCCTAATTCCATCCGTTCACATTCGAGATAACTTAGATTTAAGTCCGACAACGTATCGCATTTCGCTCATGGGGGTAACAGTGGGTGAAGCGGAAATTATTCCTGAAATGGAAATGGCGATTAACCCAGGTCGCGTATTTGGTGATTTAGTGGGCAAACCTTGTCGTGACCCTGCGTTTGGTTTGGAAGCCTTTTGGATTGAACCCAATCAAAAAGATTATGCACAAACCATGGGCTATACCGTTGTAGATTCGGGAACAGTTGTGGCGACGCATTTAAGCCACTTGTTGCAATCACACGCGCACGAATTACTTGGTTACGAAGAAGCACAACGTATGCTCGACAATTTGGCGAAATCTGCGCCGAAATTGGTCGAAGATTTGGTGCCAAAAACCTTGTCGTTGGGTGTGGTGACAAAAGTGTTGCAAAACTTGCTCACCGAACAAGTGCCAATTCGCGACATCCGCACGATTGCCGAAACATTGGCAGAGTATGGTTCAAAAAGTCAAGATACCGACATTTTAACGTCAGCAGTGCGTACTTCGTTAGGGCGTTTAATTATTCATGAAATCGCGGGTCAGGTTGACGAACTCACTGTTATCACGCTTGATAGCGAGTTGGAACAGATATTGCAAAAGTCTCTACAAACGGCGAGCGAAAGCGGTACGGGTGTCGAGCCAGGTCTTGCAGATCAAATGCACGACTCGTTGCAAGAACACACAGAGCAAATGGAAATGGATGGTCAATTACCCATTTTGATTGTGTCTTCTTATATTCGACCTTGGTTATCGCGTTTTGTTCGTCATTCGATTCCGAACTTACACGTTTTGGCATACAACGAAATTCCTGCTGATCGGCAGGTAAAAGTAATTGCAAATGTTGGACGACGTGTGTAACTAGACTAAGAAGAAACTGAGGACTTTTGATGAAAATTAAACGCTATTTTGCTGAGAATATAAGACAAGCCATGCAAATGGTTCGTGACGAATTAGGCGCAGATGCCGTAATTATGTCGAATCGAAAGGTTGAAGGTGGCGTTGAAATTGTGGCAGCGCGTGATTTTGATGAGCAAAGTGTGCGTTCAAATGTTCCCGCGCAAGGTCGTGAAGTTGAACCTGATTTTTTCAAACCATCAAAATCTGCTAAACAAATTAGAAAAGTCGATTTGCCTGATTTTCAAGCGGACAGAAATAATTTGCATGTCATTAGCAGTCCTCGTAAAAAAGAAGAGCCTGTTTTTTCGTCAAGTAGCGCGAAACGTGGCATTGATAAATATGTCGGTTATGCTGAAAAAGTCCAATTGCGAGGCAATCCAGAGGCGGTAAAACATCATTTTTCAACGCCTGCGCCATCGTCAAGACCGTCTGTGCCATCGGTGATGATTAAAGTTCCACCAAAGAAAACCACAGCAAAACCACAGCCGCAGTACGTTCAACAAATGCCGCAACGTGAATCGATGTATCAAGAAAATTATCATCGTGAACCGCCAGAGCCACGTTACCAAGAATCACGTTATGAAGAGCCGATGTATCGTGAGCCACAAGGTGAAATGTATCGTGAACCTGTTGCAGCACGCGCTCCAATTATGCCAAACGTGCGCGAAACTAAAGCCGAAGTGCGTAATGAAGCACACGATTTACGTCAACATTTCAGTGCGAAAGCCGATGATTATGCTGATGAATTTGACGAATTATTAGAGGAAGTGGTTGAAGCAGAAATTGAAACGTATGAAAAACCTAAATTTGCAGAGGTGATGCAAAAACGGGTTGAACCTGCGATTGATGAAATGCCAAAAGAAGTGCTTGACGATGACGAAAAAGAAAGAGTTTCGAGCAAATTATTGTCTGAAGTCACGAAAGAATTGAAATCGCTACGTTCAACATTGGATACGAAACTTTCACGAATCAATTTTGCCGCGCGTCATGCCGCCAATCCAAATTCAACACCAATTCGTAGCGAGTTATTGCATAAATTGGCGGTGATGAGCATTTCTAAAAAATTGAGTATCAAAATTGCCAATCGTTTTGCAAATCACACCAACTTCGATTTTGTCTTCACGCAAGCGCAAGAATTGCTCGCAAAAGTATTGCCGATTACAAATGATAATTTGCTTGAAACAGGCGGTGTTGTGGCATTAGTTGGCCCTACGGGTGTTGGTAAAACAACCAGCGTTGCCAAAATTGCCGCGCAATTCACGCTCAAACACGGCGCAAATCAAGTTGCGTTAATTACGACCGATAACTACCGAATTGCCGCGCACGAACAATTAAATACTTACGGTAGAATTTTAAACATTCCTGTCCGCACGGCTTCAAGTGCTGAAGAATTACGTCAACTTATTCAAAGTTTTTCAGACAAAAAATTGGTGTTGATTGATACAGCAGGCATGAGTCAACGTGATATGAAACTCATTGAGCAAATTAACACGCTGAAAGAAAATAATGTCAGCATCAAATCGTATCTTGTCATGTCGGCAGCAACGGAGTACAAGGCAATGAACGAGATTATTGATGCGTTCCATATTTTCAAACCACAAGCGGCAATTCTTACCAAACTCGATGAAGCCGCCACAATTGGTTCTGCGCTTTCATCATTGATTGAACACAATTTAGCTTTATCCTTTATTACTAACGGTCAACAAGTTCCAGAAGATATGCGTCATCCCGTTGCAAGAGATTTAATTGAGCAATGCGTCGCAGAATTAGAAGTTGAAGACGACGATTTCGAAGAACACAACGAAGCATGGGTGGCTCAAGGTTATGCTTAAACAACAAGATCAAGCAGCAGGAATTCGCAAAATGAACAAAAACAAACCCGTGCGCGTCATTGCTGTCGCAAGTGGTAAGGGCGGAGTGGGTAAAACCAATGTTTCTGTGAATGTGGGAATTTCGCTGGTGCAAATGGGGCAGCGCGTCGTGTTAATGGACGCGGATATGGGGCTGGCAAACGTTGATATTTTGCTCGGTGTGTATCCCAAATATAACCTGTCGCACGTTTTGGCTGGTGAAAAAACGCTCGATGAGATCATGGTGACTTCCCCGTCAGGATTAAAATTGATTCCTGGCGCGTCGGGCATTCAAAAAATGACCGAACTTTCAACGATTGAACAAGCGGCAGTAATTCGTGCTTTTAGCGAAATTGATCAGCAAATTGACGTGTTAATTGTAGATACAGCAGCGGGAATTTCATCTAGTGTGGTGAATTTTTCACGGGCTTGCCAAGAAATTATTTTAGTGGTTTGCGATGAGCCAACATCTTTAACCGATGCGTATGCGTTCATTAAATTGCTCAATCGTGATTATGGTTGTAATCGTTTTCACGTTATTACTAACATGGTGCAATCGGCACAGCAGGGCAGGGCATTGTTCCAAAAATTGAATAAAGTCACTGACAATTATTTAGATGTAACATTGCAATTTGCGGGGGCAATTCCTTACGACGAGTATTTGCGTCAATCGGTGCAAAAACAAATGCCTGTGGTATTAGGATTTCCACGCAGTAAATCCGCGCAAGCGATGAAAGCGATTGCTACAAAAATTGATAGTTGGCCACTCAAAATGCAAGCGGGCGGTTATATCGAATTCTTTATTGAACGCATGGTCAAATATGCACAAAAGGATTTAGCATGAACAGTTTAGCTCTCTCAGCATTAGAAAATCGCACTATGTCAGGTTTAAATCTGTCCCCGCGTTTAATTAACCGAAAACTTAATATCATTCGACATGCTGCAAGCGTTGTAGAAAAACAAAAAGGACACGCCACTAACAAAGCTGTCGCCGAATATCTAGGCGTAAGCATTGACGAGTTCAATCATATTCTGCAAGATGCGAACACTTATCGTCTCTTTCAATCAGCACAGGAGGCAGCATGAGCGCGGTAGCCATGTATAGTTCTGTTCAAATCGGTGGTGGCATTGACGCACAAGTTATGCAACATGCGCCACTTGTAAAACGTATCGCTTACCATTTGTTAAGTAAATTACCTGATTCAGTGCAAGTGGATGATTTAATTCAAGCAGGCATGCTCGGTTTGTTAGAGTCTATGAAAAATTACGATTCCAGCAAAGGCGCAAGTTTTGATACTTACGCGGGAATTCGCATTCGTGGCTCAATGCTTGATGAAGTGCGTCGTTGTGATTGGGTTCCGCGTTCGGTTTATAAAAAATCACGCATTATCAGTGAAGCAATTCGCATTATTGAAAATCAAACAGGTGCCGCAGCAAAAGATGCCGATGTCGCAGAACATTTAGGCATTACACTTGAAGAATATAATCACATTCTGCAAGATTCAAGCTCTTGCCGTGTGTTCAGTATTGAAGAATTAGCGCAAACTGGTGATAATTACCTCGAAGAGTCTTCAGGCGTTGCCGAAGCACCACTCGAAAATGTCGCACGTGAGGGTTTTCAAAAAGCATTAAGCCAGGCTATTGCAAGTTTGCCTGAACGTGAGCGGTTGATTATTTCGCTTTATTACGACGAAGAATTGAATTTGCGCGAAATTGGAAAAATTTTGAATTTGACCGAATCGCGTGTTAGCCAAATCAGTTCACAAGCGGTGATTCGCTTGCGTTCACGACTTAGCGGTTGGCTAGATAATGATTAACACATAACACGTTTGTTGCCTTTTGGTCAGCGTGTTTTATTAACGCAATAGCAAGAGGCAAACGAATGGATATTTTAAGCATTGTTGGAATTATCGGCGCAATTGGCGCAATTTTGACAGGCATGACAATCGAAGGCGGGAATGTTAATTCGTTAATTAACTTGCCCGCCTTTATTATTGTGTTCGGTGGCACGATTGGCGCGGCGTTGTTGCAATCTCCGCTGAAATTAGTCAAAAAAGCTCTGCAAATGTTGCCCCGCATTTTTAATCCCCCCTCAAAAAATCTTGCTGAACAAAGCGAAAAAATTGTCGGTTTTTCAATGCAAGCTCGCAAAAATGGTTTGCTCGGTTTAGAACCTCAAATTGAAGTTGAAGACGATCCTTTCATGCGATTAGGTTTGCAGTTGCTAGTTGATGGTTGTCAACCGACTGTCATGCGTGACATTTTAGAACTTGAATTATCTGCTATTGAAGAACATGAGTTGCAAGCAGCTAAAGTATTTGAAGCCATGGGCGGATATGCGCCAACGATTGGGATTATTGGTGCGGTACTTGGCTTAATTCATGTTATGCAAAATCTTGCTGATCCCGCTTCACTTGGTGCAGGGATTGCGACCGCTTTCGTTGCAACGATTTATGGCGTTGGTTCTGCAAACTTACTTTTCTTACCTGCGTTTAATAAGTTAAAAACATTGACATTATCGATGTCACAAGGGCGCGAAATGCTTATCGAAGGATTTAACTCTATTGCAATGGGCGAAAATCCACGCATTATCGAAATTAAACTTAGCAGCTATGTGAACAACTAATTATGGCACGCAGAAAAAAGAAAGCCGAAGAACACAATAATACTGAGCGTTGGATGGTCTCTTACGCGGATTTCGTGACCCTACTGTTTGCATTTTTTGTGGTCATGTATTCGATTTCATCGCTTAATGTCAGCAAATTGCAATCTGTTTCAAGCGCATTATCACAAGCCTTTACGGTACAACAGTTACTTGAAAATCAACCTAAAACGGAACCTGTTAGTCTTTTTGAACAACCACCATCTGTCGCAGAACCACTGCCTCTTGAAAGTGATCCTTATGCCGAAGTTGAAAAACGACGTGAATTAAGTGCAGCAATTGTTGCCGAGCAAGAAAAACTCTCTAATGCGTCAAAACAATTTGAAGACGTGTTGTCGCCGATGATTAAAGAAAATTTGATTTCGGTGAATAAACACGATTTTTGGATTGAATTGCAAATGAGTAGTCAGTTGCTTTTCACCAGCGGTAGCGACGAATTGTCACAACGAGCAACTGACGTGTTGAAATTGATTGCAGCTGTTGTTGCCCCATTGCCCAACGCCATTAGTGTCGAAGGCTATACCGATAACATTCCAATTGAAACGGCTGTGTTTCGCTCAAATTGGGATTTGTCTGCTTCACGCGCAACAAGCGTTGTACATGAACTAATTAAAGCAGGTGTTGATCCTTTGCGTTTGTCGGCGATAGGTTATGGAGAATACCATCCCATTGCCGATAACAAGGATGAGAAAGGGCGTTTTCAAAATCGGCGCGTAACATTAGTGATCGCATCGCAAGCCTTTTCGCGTTACGGTGCAAGCGATGAAGAACGCGCTAAATTACTTAATTTACAATCTTCAAGCACGCCAATTAAGAAACCCTGACGCGCCCGACAAGATAAGTAGGGCGAATTTGGAGCTAATCATGTTAGAAATTCAAGCTATTACGCCCTCTTATCCCGTACCCAAAACAAAAAAAATTCATAAAGACGAATATCGTATGCCTAACAAGCTGCATCGAAATAACCCGCAATTAGAAGAACACGAGGAAAAGGAAGATGAATCCGCCCCTAGCCAACACATTGACGAGCGCGTCTGAAGACTTCGTGTTAATGGGCTTTAGCATTATAACCATCGTATTTTTAGTATTACTTCTTGCTGTGTTTTGGTTAAACCGTTCAGTTAGTCAATTGAAACGTGAATGCGCTCAGTTAGCGGAAATTGTTGAAAGCAATAAAAATGATCTTTACGGTTTATGTTCAGCGGCAATTACGGTAAATGAAACAACCGCTAAAACACATGAACAATTACATGAGTTAAAACAACAGGTTTCGCATGTCGTTGATAAAGTGACCGAACTAGAGCGTACTGATTTCGTGAACAGTGCTTATAACGTCGATATTCGTAAAATCCGCGACGGGGCGAATGCCGAAGATTTAATGAAACAATCCGAATTAAGTTATGACGAAGCGGCATTGCTCATTCGATTACATGGCAAAGCCTAATTTCAAATAATCCATTAAAAATAGAGAAACTATTGTGAATTCAGAAAACAAAAACGGTTTAAATTATAAAGATGCAGGTGTTGATATTGAAGCTGGCAACGCACTAGTTGAACGCATCAAACCGATTGCAGCAAAAACACGCATCCCAGGTGTGATGGCTGGTTTAGGCGGTTTTGGTTCGCTGTTTGAATTGCCGCTTGATAAATATAAAAATCCCGTTTTAGTTTCTGGTACGGATGGGGTTGGTACAAAACTGAAACTAGCGATTGATTCGGGGATTCATAACACCGTTGGCATTGATTTAGTGGCAATGTGTGTGAACGATATTATTGTCCAAGGCGCAGAACCATTATTTTTCTTAGATTATTTTGCAACGGGAAAATTAGACGTAAATACAGCGGCTGCCGTTATTGAAGGTATTGGCAAAGGTTGTGAACTCGCAGGAGCAGCGTTAGTGGGTGGTGAAACCGCAGAAATGCCGAATATGTACGCGGATGGTGATTATGATTTAGCGGGCTTTTGCGTTGGGATTGTGGAAAAATCACAAATGCTTGATGGTAGCAAAGTGAAATTAGGCGATAAATTGATTGGTTTAGCGTCTTCGGGCGCACATTCAAACGGTTATTCGTTGATTCGTAAAATTTTAGAACGCAGTGAATTGACCTTAGACGAACCTTTTGATGGTAAAACGCTCGGCGAAGCCTTACTTGCTCCAACTAAGATTTACGTTAAATCACTTTTAGCATTGTTGAAAAAAATAGATGTTCATGCACTCGCTCACATTACAGGCGGCGGTTTAACAGAAAATTTACCGCGCGTTATCCCCGAAAATTTAAATGCTCAAATCAACTTGAAAGCGTGGCAATTCCCTGCAATTTTTGACTGGTTGCAAAGTAACGGTAATGTGTCACAAGCGGATATGTTAATTACGTTTAATTGCGGCGTTGGTATGGTCGTTTGCGTTGCGCCTGAAGATGAAGCGCAAACATTAAGTTTGCTTGCTGAATTAGGCGAAACAGCGTTTGTGATGGGCGAAATTGTTAACGGCGAAGGTAAAGCAGCAGTTCGTTATAACTAAAATTCTCCGTCGCATTACAAATTGTTGAGGAGTAAATCATGATTCCCATTCGAGACACCGCGCCTTGTAATCATCGCCCGATAATAACGTGGTCGATTATCGTTCTTTGCAGTGTCATTTTTGTGGCGATGTGGTTTGCTCCTGATAACCTCAGTTATCGTTTCATCAATCAATTCGGCATGGTGCCTGTACGTTATTCAAATCCACAATGGGCAAAAGATTTTGGTTTGCCGAACGATTACGGCTTTTCTTTTATTAGCAATTTGTTTTTTCATGCTGATTGGCTGCATTTGTTAGCAAATATGTGGTTTTTAGCCATTTTTGGTGACAACATTGAATCACTGATGGGACGTTGGCGTTTTTTGTTGTATTACCTTTGCTGCGGCGTGATTGCGACGTTTTTGCAGTGGTATTTCACCCCCGATTTAGTGATTCCTGTTGTGGGTGCATCGGGCGCAATCGCGGGGGTTTTAGCCGCCTATTTCTTTTTGTATCCACTTGAAAAAGTTATTTTGTGGATTCCCTTTATTTTTCCCATTTTATTTCCTGTTCCTGCGATTGCTTTTCTGGGCTTGTGGGTCATTATGCAATTGCACGATGCAACAACCGCCGCTTTTTTCACGCACCAAATGGCAAAAGTGGCTTGGTGGGCGCATTTAGGCGGCTTTATCGCAGGTTCTTTTATTTATCCTTTCTTTTTGCGTGACGAACCTGTTGACGAACGCAATCCTGTTTTGTGAGATTTTTTAACACATGAATATCACCGTTTTTGGTAGTGGTTACGTTGGCTTAGTGACGGCAGCGTGTTTGGCTGAAGTAGGAAACGACGTTGTTTGCATGGACATTGACGCGGACAAAATTGCCAAGTTACAACAAGGTATCATTCCGATTTTTGAACATGGCTTAGAAGAAATGGTCAAAGAAAATCAGGCAATGGAACGGTTGCGTTTTACCACTGACGTGAAAGAGGCGGTGGCTCACGGTTTATTTCAATTTATCGCCGTTGGCACGCCGCCCGATGAAGACGGTTCGGCGGATTTGCAATACGTTTTAGCGGTTGCAAAAAGTATTGCCGAAAACATGGACGATTATCGCGTTATCATTGATAAATCAACCGTTCCCGTTGGGACGGCAGACAAAGTCAAAGCAAAAGTTCAAACGATTTTAAATGCGCGAGGCAGTCATTTAGAATTTGATGTTGTATCAAATCCTGAATTTTTAAAAGAAGGGGCT
>JAQTXN010000218.1 GCA_028688755.1 Methylococcales bacterium
GGCGCAGCAATTGGCGCACAGCGTTTTGAAGTCGGTGATGATGTCCGTGATGCGTTCTTGAAAAAATCTGCCGATTATGCGGAAGCGTTTCAAGAAAATGGCTCGCAATGGCTTGCTGATATTTATAAATTGGCACGAATTGAATTAGAACATTTAGGCATTACAGACGTTTTCGGTGGTGAATTTTGTACCGTTACCGATGCCGAACGTTTTTATTCGTATCGCCGTGATAAAAAAACAGGTCGAATGGCGACCTTAATTTGGCGTGATTAACTGTCGAAAATACCAAATTAAAACGGTTTGGCATGTGTGTCACACCTTAAAAAAATGCGCTCGCTCGCACGCATTTTGAAAAAACTATAATACAATGCACCAATTATAATTTACCGAGTAAGTGAACCATCATGACAGAACTTATGAGCAGTGGCTTAGAATTGATGTTTGCAGGCATGGGCATCGTATTTTTATTTTTAGCAATGCTTGTTGGCGCAATCAATTTAATGTCAGCAGTTGTACAGCGATATTTCCCAGAAGCTCCCGTAACCAGCATTAGCATTCCTGTTGCTCAAAATGCAGCGACTGACAAAAGCTATATCGCTGCAATTACCGCTGCGGTGCATCAATATCGCAATACGCACTAACCCTTAACTTTTCAATCCTGCCAGTAAAGCAAGGAGATATAAATGGCTACGAATAGCAAAAAATTAGGCATCACCGAAGTTGTATTGCGTGACGCTCATCAATCAATTTTAGCAACACGCATTCGCACGGAAGATATGTTGCCGATTTGCGCTCAATTAGACGAAATCGGTTATTGGTCAATTGAATCTTGGGGTGGCGCAACATTTGATGCCTGTATTCGTTATTTGGGTGAAGATCCTTGGGAAAGATTACGCGCATTAAAAGCCGCGATGCCAAAAACGCCACAACAAATGCTGTTGCGTGGTCAAAACTTATTGGGTTATCGCCATTATGCTGATGACGTAGTGGATAAATTCATCGAACGTTGCGCCGTGAATGGCATTGATGTGTTTCGTATTTTCGATGCAATGAACGATATGCGAAATATCGAGCATTCAATCAAAGCCGTTAAAAACACTGGCAAGCACGCGCAAGGCACACTTTCTTATACAACAAGCCCTGTTCATACCACAAAAACATGGCTCGATTTAGGTAAAAAAATCGAAGACATGGGCGCAGATTCAATCTGTATTAAAGATATGGCGGGATTATTGAAGCCATACGATGCGTATGAACTTGTTACAAAATTGAAAAAAAGTACCTCCATTCCAATTCATTTACATTGCCATGCGACCACAGGTTTAAGTGTTGCAACGTTAATTAAAGCCATTGAAGCAGGCGTTGACAACGTAGATACCGCTATTTCATCTTTGAGTATGACTTACGGTCACAGTCCCACAGAAACCATTGTTGCCAGTTTAGAAGGTGAAAAACGCGCGACAGGTTTGGATTTGGTTAAATTAGAAGAAATCGCCCATTATTTCCGCGACGTGCGTAAAAAATACGCGCAATACGAAGGTGGTTTAAAAGGCGTTGACGGGCGCATTTTGATCTCACAAGTACCTGGTGGAATGCTTACCAATATGGAAAGCCAACTCAAAGAACAAGGCGCAGCAGATAAATTTGACGAGGTGCTAAACGAAATTCCGCGCGTGCGTGAAGATTTAGGTTTTATTCCACTTGTTACGCCAACCTCGCAAATCGTCGGCACGCAAGCGGTGATTAACGTGATGAATGGCGAGCGTTATAAATCGATTACCAAAGAAACAGCAGCTGTTTTAAAAGGCGAATACGGTGTAACGCCTGCGCCTGTGAATGCCGAATTACAAGCAAAAGTGTTAGATGGCGCACAACCTATCACTTGTCGCCCAGCCGATTTAATCGACGCTGAAATGGGCAAATTGATTGCTGACGTACAAGAAAAAGCGAAAGCTGAAAACGTGACACTCGGTTCAAATGTAGAAGAAGATGCGCTAATTAACGGTTTATTTGCACAAATTGGTTGGAAATTCTTAGCCAACCGTAATAATCCAAGTGCATTTGAACCTAAACCAGATGCCGAAGCATTTGCAGCGGCTAATGCACCGAAAAAAGATACAGGCGTTGAAACCTACACCGTGAATGTTGACGGTAAAAACTTCAATGTGGCAGTCGCAGTAGGCGGCGTGGCACTTGATATTCAACCCGTTTCAGCGGCTTCAACCGCAGCACCATTAGCGGCTATCGCAGGCAGTGGCGCGACAATTGAATCACCAATGGCGGGCAACATTTTAAAAATCTTGGTTCACGCAGGTAGTGAAGTTCAAGAAGGCGATGTCGTCGTTTTGATGGAAGCGATGAAAATGGAAACAGAAATCCGTTCAAAATTTTCAGGCGTTGTTAGTGCAATTCACGTCAAAGAAGGTGCTGCTGTTACAGGTGGCGCGGTATTAGTGTCGCTTTAAGGAAGATTTATGGAAAATTTAGCCGCTTTATGGCAAAGCACTGGTATTTATAACTTCACTCTCGGACAAGTGTTTATGATGCTGGTCGGTTTTTTGTTGTTATTTTTGGCGATTAAGAAAAATTTTGAGCCACTTTTATTGTTGCCTATCGGTTTTGGTGCGATTTTGAGTAACATTCCTGTCGCAGGAATTGCCGAAGAAGGTGGTTTGCTTTATTACCTCTATTTTGGCATTAAATTGGGCTTATTCCCGTTGCTCATTTTTATGGGTGTAGGGGCGATGACCGATTTTGGCCCGATGCTTGCCAATCCAAAAACATTACTACTTGGTGCGGCGGCGCAATTTGGTATTTTCGCGGCATTACTTGGTGCATTAGCGTTAAATTTTATTCCAGGCATGGAGTTTTCGTTAATCTTTGAGGAGCACCTGGAGGTTGGTGACTTCCAGACGGTATTCAACGCTGCCTCGCTCGACTTTCTCGAGCCTTGCCACAACGCCCTCCTGAG
>JAQTXN010000075.1 GCA_028688755.1 Methylococcales bacterium
CACTAAAATTGCATCAATTGTCGCGTAACTCATTTTTTCTCCACACAATAATGTTGTTAATACGCCCTTATGCTACCATTGTTCATTATTGAAATAATCACAATTGTCCCGTTTTTAACTACTTTTACAGCGAAAAATGAAACCAAATATCTCTTATCCAACCGAAGAATTAAAGTCACTTGAAAACAAACTCGACGTGTTAGTAGATGAATATAAACACATCAAAGTCGAAAATGTTTCCCTCAAAATAAAGCAAGATACGTTAGTGCGTGAAAAAGCAAAATTGCTTGAAAAAACAACCTTAGCGCGTACCCAAGTTGAAGCCATGATTAACCGATTAAAAGCTATGGAGCAAAATTCATGAGTAGCAAAAAAACCGTTTCATTAACCATTTTAGGTAAAGAATACAAAATCGCTTGTGCTTACGAAGAAGAGGAATCGCTGATTGAATCGGCAAAACAATTACACGAAAAAATGTCGAAAATTCGCAACGCAGGCAAAATTAACGGTGATGACCGAATTGCAGTCATGGTTGCGTTAAATATCGCGCATGAATTGCAAATGCTCAAAGAAGAGAACTTGAAATTAAACCAAAATTTGAACGAATGCCTTTCAAATATGCGTCATAAAATAGAAAACGTTTTAGAAAATGACTAAAACTGATTAAACTATCGTGGTATTTCCTGCGGCGTTTGAGAGTGTTCTGGGTGTTTCCTGAACCTATATTACCCTCGGGAATGGGTGTTCAGTCATGGAGTGCAGGCTTATCTTCGTATAAGTAGCCCGATTAACAGACCTCGTTCCCCCTTGAACCTTCGGTTCATGGACGAAAGGACACGGCGGCGCAGGTGGGAAATACCAATTGTTTTCACACAATTGCCTTCGTTGTTACTCATGCCTTCACAAAATCGCTCCCTTTTTCTCATCGTTTTATTCGCCAGCACGTTATTTTCCAGTGCCTTATTGATGTTTGTCTTGCAACCGCTGTTTGGTAAATTACTTTTGCCATTGCTTGGCGGCACACCTGCGGTGTGGAACAGTTGCATGGTGTTTTATCAAAGCGTTTTGTTTTTGGGCTATTTGTACGCGCATTTGCTGGGAACACGTTTAAATTCAAAAGTTCAAATCACCGTGCATTTAGTTGTCATTGCACTCAGTTTTCTCGCCTTACCTGTTGGTTTACCTGAAAATTTATTACCTCCAACTGAAACAAATCCCACGTTTTGGATTTTCTCAACGCTTGCATTGGCGATTGGTTTGCCGTTTTTCATTCTTTCAACGACTGCGCCGCTGATTCAAAAATGGTTTGCTCACGTTGGACATCATGATAGTCACGACCCCTATTTTCTTTACGCGGCAAGTAACACGGGCAGTTTAGTTTCACTTTTGAGTTATCCGTTTTTAGTTGAACCAAACTTGGGGTTAATCGCTCAACAATCTGATTGGTCAATCGGTTATGTTGTTTTATGCGTTTTGATTGCGGCATGTGGCGCGATGCTTTGGAAAAATTACCGCGCCACGAATTACAGCTACGTTGCCAGTGAAAGTGTTGCCATTCAAACCGATGATTTTTACTACGAACGTCACGTTACGGTTGCGTCATCACACGTTCCACCACTTTCGTGGAAAACCAAATTTTATTGGGGCGCATTGGCATTTGTGCCATCAAGTTTGTTACTCGGTTTGACGAATTTTATCAGTACCGACATTGCCTCTGTGCCGTTGCTTTGGATTATTCCGCTGACGGTTTATTTACTGTCATTTGTGTTGGTTTTTTCGCGTTGGAATAGCAAAAGTCACGTTTGGTTTGTGCGTTTGCAACCGATTTTTTTAATTCCTTTCGTTGCGTATGCGTTTATCAATCCCGCTGATTTGCCGTATTGGATGTATTTGGTTTTTCACGTTATCGCGTTTTTCTTTGCAATTATGGTGTGTCACGGTGAACTTGCCGCCCAACGTCCGCACAGTGAACATTTAACGACCTATTATCTCATCATGTCGTTTGCGGGAATGCTCGGTGGCATGTTTAACACCTTTGTCGCGCCATTTATTTTCAATGGCATTTACGAATATCCGCTCATGATTGTGGCAGCGTTGTTGTTGCGTCCGAGTTTGAAAAAATTATCGTTGCCCGAAATCGGTATGCAATTGATTGACCCGTTGTTATTGCTGGCAATTGGCGTAGGCGTTTATTTCAGCGTTGATAATTTAATCGGTTATTTCGACGGCATTGCGATTAGTTTAATTTTACTCACGATTGCCGTGTATTTCCTGCGTCGTCGCGTGGTGGCGTATGCGGGATTGATTGGCGTAATTATCATGTCAGCAATGGTTGTGCATCACAGCGAAAGCCACACACTCATGCAAGAACGCACGTTTTTTGGTGTGATGGCGGTGCGTGAAAGTGTTTTGACCGACGAAAAAGGTCAGTTTGAAACGTATCATGAATTATTTCACGGCACAACCAAACACGGCGCACAGCGTTTGATTCCAACCGAAAGCAAAACGCCGCTCACTTATTACAGTCGTCCAAGTCCGATGGGGCAATTGTTCAAAACGTTTGATGCTCAAAATGCGAATTGGAATATCGGCGTGGTCGGTTTAGGCGCAGGCGCGTTGACGTGTTATGCCAAACCGTCGCAAACGTGGACGCTTTACGAAATCGACCCGCTCGTGGTCGATATTGCCAAAAATTCTGCTTATTTCAGTTATTTAAGCCAATGTGCGCAGAATGCGGTTTCAGAAATCGGCGACGCGCGTTTATCGCTTCAAAATAAACCTGATGGCACATTTGATTTGTTGATGATGGATGCGTTTAGTTCGGATGCTGTGCCGACGCATTTATTGACGCGCGAAGCGATTGAACTTTATTTCAAAAAGTTAAAACCAAATGGCATTTTGGCGTTTCATATTACGAATCGGCATTTACTGTTGAAAAAAGTCGTTTCGATTCATGCTGAACAAATGAAACTGGCGGCGTTAATTCAAGAATTCAAACCGCAAACCGACGCGCCATTGATTGTGGCAACGGATTGGGTGGTTTTGGCGAAAAATCCTGAAACCTTAAAACCGCTGCAAACCAGTCAAATCGGTTCATGGCAAAAAATGCCGCTGTATTTTGATATGCCTGCGTGGACGGATGATTTCACAAACATTGTGAGTATTTGGAAATAAAACGAGGATTTAAAAATGCAAATTCAAGTCGCCATAAATGACGTATTGATGAATGAAGTGTTAGCTGTCACTCATTTAAAATCAAAAGAGGAAGCTATTGAGCAAGGTTTGAAATTATTGTTACAAATTGGGCAACAACAGAAAATTCAAAACCAGCGTGAACAATTAGGATCCAAAATAAAATCGCCAAAACAGCGTAGACGTTATTCTTTAGCAGAATTATTAGAGGGAACAACGCCTGAAACAGTATCAAAATTGAATGCAGAAATGGCATGGGCGCGTGACGGTGAAGCCGTTGGACGTGAGTTAGCATGAGTCGTTCTCGCATTCCAAATCGCGGTGATATTTATTGGATTGACCCGAATCCTATCGCTGGACGTGAAATGAAAAATCGGCATCGTTTCGTTGTTATCACCCCCAAAGAAATAAATTCCTTGGGAATTGTCATGACAGTTCCTATTTCAAGCGGTGCTGAATTTGCCAGAAAATCAGGTTTAACCGTTACGATTTCAGGGCATGACACAACAGGCGTTGCGGTTTGTAATCAAGTACGTTCTTTTGACATTGAGGCACGGATGCGTTCAGGTAATGCTTGTTATATCGAAACGCTCGATGCTGTTACAACAGATGAAGTCGTTTTGCGTGTTCTGAGTATTATTGACCCAGAAAATTAAAACAAAAAATGATTTCACAAACATTGTGAGTATTTGGAAGTAAAAGGCAAAAAAAAGAGCAACGTTGAATAGCGTTGCTCTTTTTAAATTTATAATTTCTCAGCAACCGCATTTAGCAACTGTTCCATTTTTTTCAAATTCCCAATCGTAGCAGGTAAATCAATTGTGCCGTCAGTTTTTGTAATTCGATAATCAGAATTATCAGCTAATTTTGCAATTCCCATATAAGCTCCAGTCCTGCCATATTTTTCAATTTTAATGTTTTGCTCTTTTGCAACTTCAAATAGTGTTTTTCTGCAATGCTCACGAAGTTTTGCACAGTTTTCACGATGTTCATTAACTTCTACTTTGAAAACAAATTTGCTTGCTTCTAATTGCAAATAGAGGTGAAATCCTTTTTCGTCTAAAGTCTTGTGTATCCAATGCCACCAAAAACCAATAAAGCCACCCGATGGATTTGCAACATAGTCCCAATTTCCATCAAGTTCTTTTTGAATTGCAGAGAAAAAACCAGTCCATTGATACCAGCCCCATTTATCAATTTGAGCAGTTTTAAAACCATTTATTTTGTTATCTAATTCTTGCAAGTAATCACGGTAATCACAAAAAATGTTGTTAGTGATTGATTCATTTGAACTAATGACAGCTAACATTTTCTCGCGTGTAAAAACCGAATAACCCGCTTCAATTACTTTTGATAAATTACTTTGTTCTTCCATTTTGTAATAAACAGGCGCGACATTCATGTTTTTGTCTTTGCAATAATTTTTTGCCAATTCCAAATATCTTTTTAGCTGATTTGAATGTTCGCTTGTCCCTGTTTTATCTTCGATTAGAATGAAAAAATCATCATTAACTTCAGCAATAACATCAGTGTGATTCCATTGTGTTTTTACTTTCACGATTTCAACGTCGTAATCCGTTTTGCCAAGTAATTCTCTAACAAACTCCACAGCGCAACCATGCAAATTTTTGTCAATGTCCGCGTATTCTTTGTTTGCCCATGTCAAAAGCCAAGCAATAAAAGCATCTTGTGATAATTCAGATGTGGCAAAATTAAACAGATTTGGTCTAGTCACTTTCTTTTCCTTAGATTTCATAAAATTTTGAGATGTTCAACTATGCCAATAGAATACAGTAAAAACAAATCAGGAATCTGTCGCATGAAATTCGTAGACCCAAAAACCGACATTGCCTTTAAAAAAATTTTTGGCAACGACGCGCACAAAAGCATTTTGATTGAATTTTTAAACGAAATGTTAGAACTCGATTACGCCATTGAAAATGTCGATATTTTGAATCCTTATCAATCGCCGCAAGTGGATGGCTTGAAAAATACGGGACTGGATATTAAAGCCAAAGACAGTTCAGGACGTGAATTTATTATTGAAATGCAAGTGGCTAAAGAAGCGTGGTTTTTGCAACGCGCGATGTATTACAGTTCAAAAGCCTACAGCCAACAATTACCGATTGGTGAAAATTATTACAAACTCAAGCCCGTTATTTTTTTAGGTATTTTGGATTTCAATCTGTTCAACACGCCAGCCTATTTTTCAAGGCATTTGATTATTGATAAATGTACCTTGCAACATGAAATGACGGATTTGGAATGGAATTTCATTGAGCTGAAAAAGTTTCACAAAACCGAACAAGAACTTGAAACCACCGCAGAAAAATGGATTTATTTTATTCAACAAGGTTTTGAACTTGACCACATTCCAGAAAACGCAAACACGCAAGCCTTGAAAATGGCTTATCAAATTGCTGAACAACATTTATGGAACAAAGAGGAATTGCTTGTTTATGAAGGGCAAGCTATGGCAGGTCATCGGGAACGTAATGTCATTGAAACAGCGAAAATTGAAGCTCGTGAACAAGGTCTTGAAGAAGGACTTGAACAAGGACTCGAACAAGGTCGAGAGCAAGGACGTGAAGAAGGTGAAAAAATCAAAGCTTCACAAATTGCAAAAGGAATGCTGGCTGAAGGTTTAGCTATTGAGATTATCGCTAAACTTACAGGATTAACCGCACTAGAAATTGAAGCATTAACATCGTGAGTATTTGGAAATAAAAAAGTGAGAATAAATAATGCGTGGACTGCTTGACCGTTTAAAAGATTTTGTAATTTATGATGCTGATGTGGAGTTTTATGCCAAAGTTTTTCCTGATTCTGTGGGGCGCAAAGATTTGATGCGTTTAAGAAAAATGAAACGTTCGGATTTGTCGCAAATTGTGGCAATTGAAAAAAGCAGCTATCCATTCCCGTGGGAAAAAGATATTTTTCAAGATTGCTTGAATATGCGTTATGAATGCTGGTTGTGTGAACTGGGTGACGACATTTTAGGATATGGCATTATGTCGATGGCAGTTGGTGAAGCGCATATTTTGAATTTATGCGTCTCACCCAAAGAACAAAAACAAGGCATCGGACGCAAAATTTTGGAACACTTGATTTCGATTGCCAAAAAAGAGGCTGAACAAATGTTTTTAGAAGTTCGCCCTTCAAATACAGGGGCAATTTCACTTTATGATTCGATTGGTTTTAATGAAATTGGCGTAAGAAAAGGTTATTACCCAGCTGAAAATGGCAAACGTGAAGACGGGTTAATGTTTGCTTTGGAACTACTTTAAACAAACAAGGCGAACATCATGACAACAATCGTAAAAAGTCTAAAACTCACAGGTACTAAAAACAATGACACGCTCGTTGGCGGTGAAAAAGCGGACACCTTAAACGGTTTAGCTGGCGATGATTTTTTGCGCGGCAATGCGGGAAATGACAGTTTAAACGGTGGCGATGGCAATGATTCGTTAGATGGCGGCTCGGGCGCGGATAAAATGATTGGCGGTAACGGCAATGATTATTACGTTGTCGATAATGCAAAAGATGTGGTCACTGAAACGAATAGAAATTTAGCGATTGGTGGTGACGATATTATTGAAACTTCATTGCTCACTTACACGTTACCTTCTAATGTTGAAAATTTAATTTTAACGGGGACGCAAAATAGCAAAGGTTTTGGGAATACGTTAAATAATACACTGCTTGGAAATAGTGCTAACAATGAATTAAGTGGTAATACAGGCAATGATGCGTTGTTTGGTCAAGAAGGCGATGACACGCTCACAGGTGGAAAAGGTGATGATTTAATCGATGGTGGTTCAGGCGACGATACCGCTATTTTTAGTCATAAAATTAGCGAATATGACATTACGTTGAGTGATGCGACACAAGATAAACTGACTGTGAAATACATTGGCAAAGGCAATGTGGATGGCACAGACACCATCATTAACACCGAATTTTTAAAATTTTCTGATAAAACACTCAATGTTGCTGATTTTATCAACGCTCAAAAACCTGCACCGATTGTAGAACCACCTGTTGTCACACCTGAACCCACACCGCCTGTTGTTACACCACCTGTCATTGTAGAACCCACGCCGCCAGTTATTGAAATTCCAATTAGCGCAAAAAATGACGAAACCAAAGCCCCCTTTATTTATCAATCGAATAATTTACAAAATATAGATAGCGTGAGCGCATTACTTACTTACAATCCCAAAGTTTCAAATGGCGTAGATTATTCAACTTCTGAAACCGAGCAATGGCGCACTCGTGCAAGCAGTGATGAATTAGCCATTGATTTAACCCAAACGACGAAAACTACTAACGAAATCACATTGCAAGGACAACTCGAATCCAGTCCAAAAGCGCAAGTTTGGTACAAAATCAATTTGACGCAAGCAGACGCATTGCAAGTTCAAGATGTAAGCAACGATGCGGCAAAGATTGATGTAGCGATTTTTAAATCAGCTGGGCAAAACAGCTTGACCTATAACTACAGTTTGTACGACGCAACGCAGCAATTAAACAGTTATCACAACGTTCCCGCTGGCGATTATTTTGTTCGTATCGACAAAGGTGATTCAAATGCAACGCAAGCCTTAGATTTTAAAATTGTCATTAACACACAACCCACTGACGAATTTATTGTGCCGCAGCTAAAGTTCAATACGAACAATTCAACGATACGAGCAGAATTATCACCCGCGCAAACAGAGGTTTTTTATAAATTCAAAGTTGATAGCACATCAAAATTCGCCTTAGATGCCACGCTTTTTGCCAATCAATTTGAGATAGATTTAATTCAACCCTTAGCGTCGGGGGGATATGAAGGCACTGGTTATAGCTTGTTTCAAAGTGCGCCGAATAAACAAATTTATGAACTTTCAGCGGGAACGTATTATTTAGATGTTAAAGCATTAAAAGCTCTGAGTAATGCGCTAACACTCGATATTCCTGTTGTTTCAAGCTCACCTATAAATTTCAATACGACGTTTAAAAGTGTCGCGCCAAGTAGTTTGAAAGCTGATTTAGCGAATGCCAAAAATGCTGTTTCAAAAGACGCAGCGGGAAATTTAGAACTGACGTATACATTTGATTTAAGTCGTATTTTAGGAACTGACGATGCAAAACCGAATGCAACACCGTTTAGTGTCGAGCAAGAAAATGCCGCACGTTTGGCATTGCACGAATATGAAAATCTCGCAAAACTGACATTCCGAGAGTTGCCCGCAGGCAGTACAGAAAAAGCGAATTTAACGTTTACCAATGTGAGTTCACTCGGCAGTGCAGCAGGTGAAGCGAGTACGTCGCAAGCGGGTAATGGTGATTTTTCAAAGGTAACAATTCGCATTGATGCGTCAGATAATAATCATGCTAACGTTGCAGTGGGTGAAAACGGTTACACCACGTTGTTACACGAAATTGGACACTCGCTCGGTTTTAAACATCCACGTTCTTACGGTTCAGGTGGTGCGGGTTCGGAGCTGCCATTTTTAGCAACAGACAAAGACAGCACGCAATACACAATAATGTCTTACAACGAACCCACTTACCTTGTTGATGGTTATGATTTAAATGCAAATTCGGCGGCAGTTTCAGCCAAAACGCCGTTGCTTTACGATGTAGCGGCGATTCAAAAATTATATGGTGCAAATCAAAATTTCAATTCAAGTGATACGGTTTATCGTTGGGAAAAAGACACTAATCCTTATTTAAGCATTTGGGATGGCGGCGGCATTGATACGATTGATGCAAGCAATCAGACTCAAAAACAAGTGATTGATTTACGAGCAGGTGAATTCAGTTCAATTGGAGCAGTCACTGAACGTTATAGTGATAATTCAACAAAACTTTATCCCGCAAAAAATAATGTTTCGATTGCTTACGACACGATTATTGAAAATGCCATTGGCTCAAATCAAGACGATACGATTATTGGCAATAGCGTGGCGAATCAATTAACTGGTGATTTAGGAAAAGATGTGTTCGTTTTTGCCTCAACACTGAGTGATTTTAACGTTGATACGATTACCGATTTCAACGTAGCTGATGATTCATTGATGTTAGACCATGCGGTTTATAAAGCGTTAAATTCCAGTAACGTTTTAACTGCACAAGAATTGTTTATTAGTGCGAATGCAACGGCGGCTGAAAATGCGACGCAACGTGTCATTTTCAACACTAGCGCACAAAGTTTGTACTATGACGCGGATGGCGCAGGCGGCGAAAGTGCGATTTTATTCGCACTTTTACCGAATGTTTCAACGTTGAATGCAGGGCAAATTTTCATTCAAGGTTAAAAAATTTTAATTTCACAGTATCGAGGTCACATGAAAAAACGCATTGGAACGCAGCAATTATTCATATTAGTTTGTTTATTATTTTTACCCTCTTTAAGTTTTGCTCAAGAAACATTGCCCACATTAGATTTAACGCATCACCTAATTGGCTATTTTGCGGTTTTTCTAACAGTTTTAGCGTATATCGCCGCTATGACAGAAGATGTGATTGAATTAAAAAAATCAAAACCGATGGTTTTAGGTGCTGCATTAGTTTGGTTCTCAATTTGTATTTACTACGCCTTGCACGGACAAGCTAAAACGGCCGCTACGGCGTTTGAAAGTAATTTGCTCGCTTACATCGAATTATTACTGTTTATTTTGGGTTCAATGACCTATTTAAACACGATGGGAGAGCGCGGTATTTTTGATGGCTTACGGATTTATTTACTTAATAAACAATTTAGTTATCGACAATTATTTTGGATTACAGGTGGATTAGCATTTGCATTATCAACGATTGTGAATGGCTTAACGATTGGATTATTGATGGGAGCCGTTGCATTATCGGTCGGTAAAAATCAACCAAAATTCATTGCATTGGCGTGTGTGAATGTCGTCGTTGCGGCTAACGCTGGTGGCACGATGAGTCCATTAGGCGGGATTTCAACTTTATTTGTTTGGCAACACAAAATTCTGCATTTCACTGAATTTTTAGCTTTAACAATTCCCTGTTTGGTTAATTTTCTAGTTCCTGCCTCCTTGATGCACTTTGCAGTTCCAAAAGAAACGCCTGATATTTCCCAACAAACGATTATGTTAAAACGTGGTAGCAAACGAATTGTGACTCTGTTCATTTTGACATTGATAATTACCGTATCGTCAAACGTATTACTTGAGTTACCTCCTGCTGCTGGAATGATGGCAGGTTTGGGGTTATTACAGTTCTTCAATTTTTATCTAACCAAAACTGAACAAGAAAATGGCAATGAATCGCAAAAAAGTTTTGATATTTTCAAAAGTATTGCCGATGTTGATTGGGATACGTTGTTGTTTTTTTACGGTGCAATGATGATTATTGGTGCGATTGGTTTTGTAGGTTATTTAGATGCCATCGCTCATTTTTTGTTTGGTGAAATGAATGTCACATTGGCAAACATTTTTATCGGTTTATCATCCGCATTTATTGATAATGGCACGTTGATGTTTGCGGTACTCAGTATGCACCCTGATATTCCAAATGGTCAGTGGTTGCTTTTAACTTTAACACTCGGTGTAGGTGGGAGTTTGCTTGCTATTGGTTCTGCACCTGGCGTGGGTTTACTCGGACAAATCAAAGAAGGCTACAGTTTTGGTTTTCATCTACGCTGGATGCCCGCCATTTTACTGGGTTATTTTTTAAGTATTGCAGCCCATTTTGGGGTGAATTCAGTTAGCTTTTAACTCCAAGGCGGCGACAAATACACTATTGTCGCCGCGCTATTTTCTCAAGCAACTTGAGCAGCATCACCATTCAAATGTGCAATCCGCACCGCTGCGGGTGGATGGCTGTAATAAAACGAAGCATAAAGTGGGTCAGGTGTTAGCGTGCTGGCATTTTCTTCGTACAACTTCACCAAACCACTAATCAATTTACTGGCTTGGGCATGTTTTGCCGCAAAGTCATCAGCTTCAAATTCAAATTTGCGCTGAAAATACGCGCTAATCGGTTGAATAAAAAAGGTAAAAATTGGAGCAATTAACGTAAATAACAGCAACGCCGCCGCATTCGAAACGTGTTGTACGCCTAGCCCTGTGAAAAACCATTCTTGCCCAACTAAATAACCCAAAATAGCAAAGCCAATTAACGTCGTAATGGATGTAGCAACCAGCATTTTAACAACGTGCTTGCATTTAAAATGCCCTAATTCGTGCGCCAAAACCGCTTCTAATTCTTCATCATCGAGTGACGCGACTAAATTATCAAAAAATACGATGCGTTTATTATTGCCTAGTCCCGTGAAATAAGCATTGCCGTGACCTGAACGTTTTGAGCCGTCCATGATGAAAATGCCTTGGCTGTTAAAACCACAGCGTTCAAGTAATCCTGAAATGCGCGTTTTTAATGCGCCCTCTTCCATCGGTGTAAATTTATTGAAAAGTGGTGCAATGACGGTTGGAAATAACCAACTCATGAGCAGTGAAAAAGTGATTAAAATCGCCCATGCCCAAAACCACCAACTGCTACCAACGCTATCCATTACCCATAAAATCAACGTCAAAATCGGTAAGCCAATCACCGCTGCGAGCGATAATTGCATGGCTTCATCTTTAAAAAATTGTGCTGGCGTATTCTTGTTGAAACCAAACTTTTCTTCGATAACAAATGTACCGTACCAACTCACAGGAATTTCGGACAAGGACATTAAAAGTGTTAATAACGCAATTGAACTTACGCCTGCAATTAACGGTGATTCGATACGCGCCGCGCAAAATTCGAAAATGAAATTGATAC
>JAQTXN010000076.1 GCA_028688755.1 Methylococcales bacterium
CTAATCAACCTGTGAACGTTCAACCTAATCAACCTGTGAACGGTCAACCTAATCAACCTGTAAACGGTCAACCTAATCAACCTGTAAATGGTCAACCTAATCAACCTGTGAACGGTCAACCTAATCAACCTGTGAATGGTCAACCTAATCAACCTGTGAACGGTCAACCCAATCAACCTGTGAATGGTCAACCCAATCAACCTGTGAATGGTCAACCCAATCAACCTGTGAATGGTCAACCTAATCAACCTGTGAATGGTCAGCCTAATCAACCTGTGAATGGTCAGCCTAATCAACCTGTGAATGGTCAGACTAATCAACCTGTGAATGGTCAGCCTAATCAACCTGTGAATGGTCAGCCCAATCAACCTGTGAATGGTCAACCCAATCAACCTGTGAACGGTCAACCTAATCAACCTGTGAACGGTCAACCTAATCCACCTGTTGATGCAAATGGTAATCCATTAAATCCACCTGTGGATGAAAATGGCAATCCTATCAAACAACCTGTTGATGAAAACGGTAATCCCATCAAGCAACCTGTCGATGCAAACGGTAAACCACTAAATCCGCCTGTTGATGCAAATGGTAATCCTCTAAATCCTGCGCCAATAATCAACGAAAACACAAAAATTAGTGTTGAAGGTTTAACAACGCTCGTTGAAAAAGAGGGTTTAAAAATCAGTCCAGAAGACATTCAACATTTAACTGAACTGGTGAATCAAATTGGTTTAGTTAATATCCTTCATCTTGTTCAACCAACCACTCCTCCCGTAACGGATGTGCCACCCAGTGAACAACCAACATTGCCAACCAATGTTGAGGGGGCAGCACCCGTAAGACCTGACGTGTCAGATAAAACCTCGAAAAATGATGATTACATTTTCGGCGGTGAGAAAAATGACAATCTCAAAGGTGATAACGGCAACGATACTATCGAAGGCGATGCGGGGAATGACAAAATCTTTGGTGATAATGGTGATGACGTATTATTCGGTGGAGTAGGTAACGATACCATCAAGGGAGATAACGGCAATGACGTGATTCATGGCGATGACGGCAATGATGATGTAGCTGGAGGCGTTGGAGACGATACCATCTTTGGTGGAATTGGAAACGACAAAATCAGCGGCGACACGGGGAATGATGTCTTAAATGGTCAAGATGGTGACGACAAACTCGACGGCGGTGTGGGTAACGATTACCTTGCGGGAGAATCTGGCAATGACGCTCTAACGGGCGGTGCGGGTGATGACACGCTTTTTGGCGGTTTAGGCAAAGACATCATGGTGGGCGGTGTCGGTAAAGATGTATTTGTTTTTGTCCCTAATGACAGTGGTGTTGATAAAACAAGCCGCGACACAATCAAAGATTTCAAATCGGGTGAAGATAAAATCGATTTGTCTGATTTTTTGAGTGCTGGAGTTTCTTTGAAATTCATCGACAAAACGGCTTTAACTGAAGCTAATGCTGCAGGAGCGGTATGGTTTGAAGCGGCAAATCCAAAAGTCAGTGGTTCTGTGAGTTTATTGTATGTCAGCACCAATGCAGGAGTTGAGCCTGAATTTTCAGTTGAGTTAAGTGGTGTGAAAACTCTGACCGAAAATGATTTGATTCTTGCTTAAATCTACTTAACGTAAAAAAGGGATGCTCAATAAAATGAGCATCCCTTTTTATTTTGCAAACTTGGTAGTGTCATAAAACAAGGGTCTTGATGATTCTTTGTTGAATCGCTAGGGCAAGGAGTTGAGCTTTTTCTCTAACCATGTTGAAACCAAAAATAAAGACATTGCCCCTGCTATGTTTACCGCTAATTCTGCATGACGCGAGGCAGGTTTAACGGGGTTTTTACCTTGACCATGTGCATCACCAAGACGGTTTCTCAATGTACCAAGTCCACTAACTATTCCTGCACATCCACCTAAGATTTGTTTAAAAACCTCCTCTGTGTGCTGACTTGCTGCTAGATTTAATTCAGTGGCGGTAAGTTTGTATAACGCATGAAGCTCTACATCTGCACCATAACTAATACTTTTCGCATCTAATATATGTTTACAAATTGTTTCTAAAAGAGTTCGTGCAATAGTTATCGCCCCCTCTGGGTCTGTTGTTCTCCGTTCAAGAGCTTTTTGCCAAACGACATGAACATTTGCTTCATCAAATTCTTTTAGTAATTTTGAAGTAGTTGCATCTATAGGATTTGTCCCTTTTTCTAAATACTCTAGTAAGGTGGAAAATTCGTTCCAAATATATGTTCTTCTCTCATCGTATGTACTGAATTTATGTTTTATATATTGCCAAAACTGGTCTGACTCCCTATTTGTTCTAATAAAGTCTGGCAGTAAGTCTTTTAGAGTAGGATTTTCGACAAAGTATTGTCTAAGAATCCTATATGATTGCCCGCTATTTTTGTCACCTGTTGCAATAGAAACAGCGACATTCTGTAATGATTGGGCTTTTTCAATATCATTTTTAAAATCTTTTAGCATGACAATACTTTCATTTAGAGACCTATTTCCGAATTACCTAAATAACACCCCGAATCCTCTGCCCAATAATTCCCTGTTGTTTGCGCGGCACGCACTCGCGTATTGCCGTTGCAAATTGCTTGGTAATGACAAGTTTTACAACGCCCTTCGAGCGGACGAGGCGAACTTTTCAAACCTGCCATCAGTGGGTCGCTAGTATCTTGCCAAATCGCAGAAAACGGACGCTCTTTCACATTGCCCAAATTGTAATGCCACCAAAATGTATCAGGATGAACGTTGCCCAAATTATCGATGTTTGCCACATTCACACCCGACGCATTGCCGCCCCATTGTTCTAATTTTGCTTGAATATGTGCGGCTTTTTCAGGGAACTTTTCACGCACCCAATGCAGAAAATACACGGCATCGGCATCGTTATTACCCGTCACAAATTCACGTTCTTTGCCTTCCAATTCCCAGCGATAACAGGTTTCAAATAACAAATTCATTGCCTCGCGCGTCATCGTAAAATGCGCGTCATCAGCACGATTTTTATTGCCTCGTCCACCGTAATTCAAATGTGAAAGATAAAATTTATCGATGTTGTAATCATCCATCAATTGCAACATTTTGGGAAAATCGTGCGAGTTCGGTTGCGTCAACGTGTAACGAATGCCAACTTTTATCCCTTTTTCTAAACACAATTGAATGCCATTTAACGCCTGTTTAAACGAACCTTTTGAACGCCGAAACGTATCGTGTGTTTCTTCAATCCCGTCCAAACTCACGCCGATATACGAATAATTGATGGCGGCAATTTGGTCGATATTTTCAGGTGAAATTTTGGTGCCGTTACTCGACAACGCAACGTAAAACCCCATGTCTTTGGCGCGTTGTGAAATCGCAAAAATATCAGGATGCAACAGCGGTTCGCCACCCGATAAAATCAACACGGGAACGTTGAATGCTCTTAAATCATCCATCGTCGCGTAAATTTGCGGTGTAGTTAGTTCGTTTGGAAAGTCTTTGTCTGCCGAGGTGGTGTAACAATGTTGGCAGGTTAAATTGCAGCGGCGAATTAAATTCCAAATCACCACAGGTGCAACAGGTTTGCGGGTTGGTTTTAAAGGCGTTGGCGCGATAACTTCGCGCATATATTGGCTTAATCGAAACATTATTTTTTCAACGCCTTTGCAAACGCATTCGCCATTAAATTATTTTGCAAAGGTGCTTGTGGTTTTACTTTTGGCGCAGATTCTACTTTGCGTGGTTCAGGTTTTACAGCATTCGGCTCAATCGCACTTTTCATGGTCAGCGCAATCCGTTTACGTGGTGCGTCCACTTCGGTAACGGTTACGGTCACAACATCGCCTGTTTTAACTACTTCGCGCGGGTCTTTCACAAATGTGTCGGCGAGTTGCGAAATATGTACTAAGCCATCTTGATGCACGCCAATATCCACAAACGCGCCAAAATTTGCCACATTCGTAACCACACCTTGCAAACGCATTCCGACTTCTAAATCAGTAATTTTTTCCACGCCCGCCTTGAATTCAACGCTTTTAAATTCGGGACGCGGGTCACGTCCAGGTTTTTCAAGCTCTTGCAAAATATCGGTCACAGTCGGCAAACCGAAATGTTCATTCGTAAAATTTGCCGCATTCAAGCCACGCAAAAATGCAGGTTGTCCGATTAAATCACGAATCGATTTGCCTGTATTTTTGATGATATTTTCAACAACGGGATACGCTTCGGGATGCACCGCCGAGGCATCAAGCGGATTATCACCGTTTAAAATCCGTAAAAAACCTGCCGCTTGTTCGTAGGCTTTATCGCCTAAACGTGGCACTTTTTTGAGTTGAGAGCGATTTTTAAACGCGCCATTTTCATTCCGAAACGCGACGATATTTTCACTCACACTCGCTGACAAACCAGACACTTGTTTGAGCAATGATACCGAGGCGGTATTTACATCCACGCCCACTTTATTCACGCAATCTTCAACCACGTTATTGAGCATTCGCGCGAGCTGGTTTTGATTTACGTCGTGTTGATATTGACCGACACCAATCGATTTTGGGTCGATTTTAACGAGTTCAGCAAGCGGGTCTTGCAAACGTCGTGCAATGGAAACCGCGCCGCGAATGGAAACATCCAAATCGGGAAATTCTTTTGCCGCGAGTTCGGAAGCCGAATACACCGACGCGCCTGCTTCGGAAACCACGATTTTGTTGAATTTTAAATCGCTGTGACGTTTCATTACGTCAGCCACTAACGCATCGGTTTCGCGTGAGGCTGTGCCATTGCCAATGCTGACTAATTCAACGCCGTGTTGAGAAATC
This sequence comes from Methylococcales bacterium, assembly GCA_028688755.1. Classification (GTDB taxonomy): domain Bacteria; phylum Pseudomonadota; class Gammaproteobacteria; order Methylococcales; family Methylomonadaceae; genus UBA10906. Next base: position 4,811 of record JAQTXN010000076.1, read on the forward strand.
AATTTTGCCAATTTTGCAATCGAACCGTCCCAATCATTGCGCGGTTGGTGCGGGTAAATTGTATCGGCTGCCACCACTTTTCCCGTTTTATCAACAATCGCCACTTTCACACCTGTGCGAATCCCAGGGTCTAAACCCATCGTGACTTTCGCGCCAGCAGGCGCGGCAAGTAACAAATCTCGCAAATTGTGTGCGAAAACTTTGATGGCTTCGGTTTCAGCGGCTTCACGGAGTTGATTTTTTAAATCCAAATCAAGGCGCGTAAAAAGTTTAATTTTCCAAGCCAAACGCGCCGTTTCCAAAAGCCACGCATTCGCAGATTTTGAAATATCGCCCACATCAAGTTGTCGCGCGACTTTTTGGGCGCACAATTCATGACCAAGTTTTTCATCTTCGGCGGGTTGCATGTTCAAAACTAAACATTCTTCATTTCGTCCGCGTAACATTGCCAAAATTCGGTGTGATGGCATTTTTTGCAACGGTTCGCGGTAATCAAAATAATCTTTGAATTTTTCCGCTTCTGCTTCTTTACCTGCGACAACGTGAACGTGCATGACACCTTGTTGCCAAACTTGTTCACGCAAATCGGCAAGCAACGGCGCGTTTTCGGAGAGTTCTTCCATGATAATTTGCCGTGCGCCTTCGAGGGCGGCGGCAACATCGGCAATGCCTTTTTCTGCATTCACATATTTTGCGGCAAATTCTTCAGGCGAAATGTTGCGATTGTTCAAAATTTCTTGCGTCAACGGTTCTAAACCCGCTTCACGCGCAATTTGTGCTTTCGTTCTGCGTTTGGGTTTGAAAGGCAAATACAAATCTTCAAGCAAGGTTTTGGTTTCCGCTGCGTTAATCGCGGCTTCGAGGGCTGGGGTGAGTTTTTCTTGTGACGCGATGCTTTCTAAAATCACTGCGCGACGCGCTTCGAGTTCGCGCAAATAACCTAAACGCTCTTCAAGCAAACGCAATTGCGTGTCGTCCAAACCGCCTGTTGCTTCTTTTCGATAACGCGAGATAAATGGAACAGTCGAACCTTCGTCTAAAAGTGCTACAGCGGCGTTGATTTGATTGATATGGACGGCTAATTCTTGGGCTAAAAGTTGATTGATTGTCATGGTCAAAACTCGTGATGGATTTTCAGCGGCGAATTTTAGACTAATTTCGACGAATTTAGCGATTTACGCTAAACTTCGCGCAATTCTTAACTTTAAAATTTAATCTGTCGTGACCAAAATTATTCGCATTGCAACCCGTCAAAGTCCTTTAGCTCTCTGGCAAGCAGAACATGTTGCTGCACTTTTAGAGCAAGCATTTCCCACTATCAAAACCGAACTCGTCAAAATGGTAACTCGTGGCGATAAAATTCTTGACGCACCGTTGGCAAAGATTGGCGGCAAAGGGTTATTTGTCAAAGAACTCGAGCAAGGCATGCTTGAAGGCAATGCCGATATTGCCGTGCATTCGATGAAAGACGTACCAATTGAATTTCCCGAAGGTTTGCACCTCGCAGCTATTTTGAAACGCGAAGACCCTACCGATGCGTTTGTGTCGAATCATTATCAAACACTCGATGATTTACCCGAAAATGCACGAATCGGCACATCAAGTTTGCGTCGTCAATGTCAAATTAAAGCCCGTTTTCCGAATGCTGAAATTTTGTCGTTACGTGGCAATGTGAATACGCGTTTAGCCAAACTCGATGCGGGTGATTATGACGCGATTATTTTGGCTTCGGCAGGTTTGAAACGTTTAGGAATGGCAGAGCGAATTCGTCAAAGTTTGCCAACCGAAATCAGTTTGCCAGCGTGCGGACAAGGCGCAATTGGTATTGAATGTCGAACCGATGATGTTGAAATTAACGAAATGTTAAAAGCACTGCATCATGAAACAACCGCCGTTTGTGTTACCGCTGAACGCGCCATGAATGCAAAATTAAACGGTGGTTGCCAAGTGCCGATTGCGGGTTTTTCTCAGTTAGAAAATGGCGAAATTTTCATGCGTGCATTAGTGGGAAATCCCGAAGGTGACGTAATTTATCGAGCTGAAAAACGTGGCGTATCTGCAATTGAAATCGGTGAAAGTCTTGCTGACGATTTGCTTAGACAAGGTGCGGCTGAAATTTTGAAAGCGTTGATTGATGACTGATTTAAAACAAGCGCGAATTTTAGTCACCCGCCCCGCGCATCAGGCAGAAAATTTGTACAATTTAATTCGAGAAAATAACGGTATTCCGATTCGTTTTCCAACGCTTGAAATCGTCCCAATAATTTTAGGCAATAACGAAATTGAGCAACATTTAATACAAGCTGACTGGTTTATTTTTACAAGCACAAATGCGGTGCATTGTTATTGTTCACTGCTTGATGATGCTAAAATACGCCAATTAAAAACAAAATCGTGTTTAGCCATTGGTCAAGCGACGGCAAAAGCCTTAATAACTGTAGGTTTGAACGTCGATTTAATGCCTGAGCATGGTTATAATAGCGAAGCATTGCTTGAATTAGCGCAGTTACAAAATGTTTCGCAGAAAAATATCGTGATAATTCGTGGCGAAAATGGACGTGAAACACTTGCCGAAACATTAAAAAAACGTGGCGCAAATGTCAGTTATCAAGATGTTTATAAGCGTGAAATTCCTGAAATTGATTGCACTGAAATTTTGCAAAAGCAATTAGATTTCATCACGATAACCAGCGGCGAAGCAATAAAAAATTTAGTAACGATGTTGCCCGAAATGCAACACGATTTGTTAAAAAAAATACCTTTAATAGTAGTCAGTGAGCGCATTCAAACCATTGCAAAAAATCTCGGTTTTGAAAGCATCACACTCGCACAAACGCCGTCAGATGACGCAATTCTTAATATAATAACGACGATAATAAACGGGGAAGAAAGTGGCTGAATTGATTGAATCGGTTGAAGAAAAAACAATCGTTGACCAACAGAAAACTGTCAAAGAAACACCGCCAGAAGTCAGACGTTCACGGAGCGGATTTTGGTTTGGCTTAGTCATTTTGCTGATTATCATCGTCGTTGCAGGCGCGGGGTATTATTTTTTGCAGCAATTACGCGAAAAACAAGAAGGTTTGGGCGGCGAAATGAAAGGCGTTGTGTCGCAACAAATCAGTGATTATCAAGCGCAACTTGCTGCAATTCAAACCCAACTTGCTGCTGAACAAGCTGATATTGGCAGTAAAGAATCGCATTTTAGTAATACGATTGCTGAATTTTCAAAATTACACGATGAAAAACTAGAAACGGTTCGCAAAGATTTAACCGAAGAAATTCAAAAATTACAGCGTCAATTAGGCAAAACACGCGGCGATTGGTTGCTCGCGGATGCGGAATATTTACTCAGCGTTGCTAATCAACGATTGCTTTTAATGGGGGATGTGAATACGACGCTGGAAGCATTGGCTGCGGCTGATCAGCGGTTGCGTGAAAGTGGTGATGCGGCGGCATATAAAGTGCGTGAGCAACTCGCTAAAGATATTTCAGCCATGAGCAAAGTCGCAGCGGTTGATGTCGTAGGAATTTATGCAACGCTGCAAAATTTAGAAACACAAATTGATTCGCTCACGTTGCTTTTGCCTTATGCGGGTAAAGAAGTGGAGGAACAGCCTGTTGTGCCTGCATCAAAACCGAAAGCAAAAGCTGACGATTTACTTGGACAACTTGAAAGTATGGTGACAATTCGTCACGTTCAACAACACGTCAACGAGATTTTAACGCCAGAGCAAGCACAATTTATTCGTGAACAATCGCGCGTGAAATTAGAAATGATCAAAATTGCGCTCGTGCAACAAAATGACACGCTTTATCAAGCGAGTTTAGCGGACGCGAATAAATGGATTTTAGGTAATTTTGTCAAAGACAAAGACGCGGATCATTTTTTAGCTGCGCTTGAAAAGTTAGCAGAAATACGGATGCGCTCACAATTTCCTGATATTAGTTTGTCGTTAAAAATGTTGCGCGACATCACGAAATTGCGAATTGAAACCGACAAAGCCTTATCTGATACGTCAGCGGTTACGAAAAAAGCGACAGAACAACCTGCCGCTGTTGAAAACCCAGCCGTTACGCCCGCGCAATAAGGAACGAAATTATCATGAAAAAATTGCTTTTTCCGTTAATTATTTTAGGTGGACTTGGTTACGCGGGTTTTGTCGGCAGCCAATTTTTAACCACATTAAACAGTGCAGGTTATGTGCTAATCGGTATTGAACAGTGGTCAATTGAAACGTCGTTATTTGTCTTTTTAGGCATTTTAGTTGTTGTCTTTTTTGCAATGTATATCTGTTTACGTTTACTTGGCTGGTCGTTTCGTTTGCCAAAACAAATTCGAAAACGTGTTCAAACAAACAAGTTAAACATTTCACAACAAGCCTTAATCAAAGGCTTAGTCGATTCTGCGGAAGGAAATTGGGAAAACGCCGAAGAAATTTTAATCAAACACGCCTCAAACAGTGGCACACCGCTGATTCATTATTTAACCGCTGCAAGAGCCGCGCAATCACGCGGAGCAATGGATAAACGAGATGAGTATTTACAAATTGCCGCGCTACATGGCGATAACTCAGAAATTGCGGTCGGTTTAACACAAGCCGAACTCAATTTATCGGGCGAACAATACGACCAAGCTTTAGAAACCCTTACTCGTTTGCATTCCATGAATCCGACGCACGCAAGCGTTTTGCGTTTGCTACATTTAACCTATCAACAATTGGGTGATTGGCAAGCGTTGCGGTCATTGATTCCTTCATTAAATACGCACAAAGTGTTGATGGAAGCGGAATTGAAATTGGTTGAAACGGAAGTTTTCAGTAATTTGCTCAAACAAGCCGCTGAACAAAAAAATACTGCTGAATTACGTCGTTTGTGGACTGAAATGCCACTTTCAATCAAAGTAATGAAAGGTGTGGCGGCAATTTATTTTGCGGCGATGATTGATGTTGGTGCAGGTTCTGAAATCGAAAGCGAGTTGGTTAAAAACCTGTCTTCAAACTGGAATGACACGTTGCTGGTTTTATTTGGCAACATTCAATCGGTTGATCCAGTGTTGCAACTCGAAACCGCCGAACGTTGGTTAATTGGTCATGCCGATGATTCTATTTTGTTGATGGTATTAGGAAAATTAAGCAGTCAGCGTGCTGATTACGCTAAAGCAGAACGTTATTTGAAACAAAGTATTACCGTTGAACCGAATGTGCAAAGTTACCGCTTGCTCGGTGATTTAGCTTTAGCGCAAGGTGACGCAAATGCGGCAAGCCAGTTCTATAAACAAGGTTTAGAACTGGCCTCAGGCGCATTTGTTGACCGAATTGAATCGATTGCGGTTTGAACGTGATTAAAAAAGCATTTCTTGTTGTTAATTCGGCGCTGTTACTGGGCTGTAACACGATGCTTTTGGGTAGTTATGGCGAAGATAATCAAACGTTAGAAGCCTTTACGCAACGTGTTGAAAATGTTTTTAAACTTCAAAATAGCATGACAAATGCGGTGATGTTGATGGAAGTTGAGCCGTCAGACGTTATTTTAGAAGCGGAGAAAGCCATGCACACTGCGTGTAAGCCGTTGAATGAATACGCTTCGCGTGAAATGGAAGGTTTAAGTTCGGATTTTGCATTACAAAAACAGGTTGAACAAACCGCTGTGAGTTGTGAAAGAGCGGCAAAGCAGCTGCAATCTTTACTTTCTTTAACAAAGTAAAACAATTAACTGCGGTATTTGCCGTTGTTAAAAAGTGTTTTTAACGGTTTTTAATTTGACATTTTAGCCAAAATCGTTAAATTTACGCGCTTGGAGTGGCTTTGCTTGTAAGCATTTGCCCTCTAAAACTAACGTTAGTCGTAAATCATAATTACCGTTCTGTCATGTAACAGAATATCAGGAGAACCCAATGAAGAAATCTTTAAAAAGTTTGTTGCTTACAGCTAGCATTGCTACGTTGCTTGCAGCACCAGCTATTTCATCAGCAAATGCTGATTTGGAAAAATTAACTCAAAACCCTGCTAACTGGGCAACATGGGGCGGCGATTATGCTGGCACACGTTTTAGTAAATTAAACCAAATTACTACAGACAACGTTAAAAATTTACAACCTGCTTGGTCTTTCTCAACAGGCGTATTGCGTGGTCACGAAGGTGGTCCATTAGTTGTTAATGGCGTGTTATATATTCACACACCATTCCCTAACACTGTTTACGCAATCGATCAAAACACACAATCTGTTATTTGGGAATTCACCCCAACTCAAGACGCTGATGTAACAATTCCTGTTATGTGCTGCGATACTGTGAACCGTGGTTTAGCTTACGGCGACGGCAAAATTTTCTTGCAACAGTCTGATACCGTTTTAACAGCGTTAGACGCTAAAACTGGCAAAAGAGTATGGAGCGTTCAAAACGGCGACCCAAAATTGGGTATGACCAACACACAAGCTCCTTTAGTTGTTAAAGATAAAGTTATCACTGGTATTTCAGGTGGTGAATTTGGTGTTCGTGGTTTCTTAGCTGCGTATGACATCAACACTGGCAAGTTGGCTTGGAAAGGCTACAGCATGGGTCCAGATAAAGACACATTGATTGACCCGAAAAAAACTACAGCTTGGAAAGATGGTAGCGTTCAACCAGTTGGCGAAAATTCAAGTACAAGCACTTGGAAAGGCGACCAATGGAAAATCGGTGGCGGTACAACTTGGGGCTGGTATTCTTACGATCCAAAATTGAACTTGGTTTATTACGGATCAGGCAACCCATCAACTTGGAACCCAGTACAACGTCCAGGCGACAACAAATGGTCAATGTCATTGTGGGCGCGTGACGCAGACACTGGGGCTGTGAAATGGGTTTATCAAATGACTCCGCACGACGAATGGGATTTCGACGGCATCAACGAAACTGTTTTAGCTGACCAAGAAATTGGCGGCAAAACACGTCAAACTATCGTTCACTTTGACCATAACGGTTTTGGCTATACGTTAGACCGCGTAACTGGTGAAGTATTAGTTGCTGAAAAATTCGACAAATCTGTGAACTGGGCAACTCAC
>JAQTXN010000077.1 GCA_028688755.1 Methylococcales bacterium
TTTTTCTTTGTCAGAAACTCGCGCTTCGCATTCTTCCTCGTAAGTCGAATACAAATAAGCCGTATCCGATGCAAATTCTGCCGCGCAAGAATCAATGCGTTTATAAACAGGACGAATGTTTTGTTTATGACGAATGTTACGCACTTCGGTTTCAGACGCATCGAGTAATTTTGCCAACCGTGCATCGGAAAAACCTTTACGTTTCAAACGGAACAATTCACCTTCTTTTAAGGTTGAAAGCGTTTTGGTTGAAAGTGATTTTTCAGTTAAAACCAAATCTTCAACTTGCGCTAAAAACCACGGGTCAATTTTGCAAATTTCGTGAACTTCTGCCGCATTCATGCCAAAACGGAATGCATCCGCAACGTATAACAATCTATCAGGGCCAGGATGACGTAATTCGCGACGGATTTTGTCAGCGGCATCATCAGCAGTTAAATCAGTGATTTCGTTCAAGCCGTTAATACCGATTTCCAAACCACGCAAGGCTTTTTGCAATGATTCTTGGAACGTGCGACCGATTGCCATCACTTCGCCGACGGATTTCATTTGCGTCGTTAAACGGTCATCGGCTTGCGGGAATTTTTCAAACGTAAAACGTGGCACTTTTGTGACAACATAATCGATTGAAGGCTCAAACGATGCAGGCGTTTTGCCACCAGTAATTTCGTTTTGTAATTCGTCGAGCGTAAAACCGACAGCTAATTTCGCTGCAACTTTTGCAATCGGGAAACCAGTTGCTTTCGACGCTAACGCTGATGAACGCGACACGCGCGGATTCATTTCGATGATAATCATGCGTCCATTTTCAGGATTGATAGCGACTTGCACGTTTGAACCGCCTGTATCGACACCGATTTCACGCAAAATGGCGAGCGATACGTTACGCAAAATTTGATATTCCTTATCGGTCAACGTTTGTGCAGGCGCAACGGTAATGGAATCGCCCGTGTGAACTCCCATTGGGTCAAAATTTTCAATCGAACACACGATAATGCAATTGTCTTTGGTATCGCGCACAACTTCCATTTCGTACTCTTTCCAACCGAGTACCGATTCTTCAATCAATAATTCGTTAGTTGGTGAGAGATACAAACCACGTTCGCAAATTTCGACAAATTCTTCTTTGTTATACGCAATACCGCCGCCGCTTCCGCCCATTGTAAAAGAGGGACGAATGACTGTTGGATAACCCACTTCTTTTTGTGCAGCTAGGGCTTCTTCCATTGAATGAGCGGTTTTGGATTTCGCCACTTCTAAACCAATTCGTGCCATCGCATCATTGAAAAGTTGGCGGTCTTCAGCTTTATTAATAGCTTCTTTAGTCGCACCAATCATTTCAACATTGTATTTTGCTAAAACGCCATGTTCGTCGAGAGCTAATGCGCAATTGAGCGCGGTTTGTCCGCCCATTGTTGGTAAAATTGCGTCGGGGCGTTCTTTGGCAATAATTTTTTCAACCGTTTGCCAATCAATCGGTTCAATATAAATCGCGTCCGCCATATCGGGGTCGGTCATGATTGTCGCGGGATTGGAATTGACCAAAATTACGCGATAACCTTCTTCGCGTAGAGCTTTGCAGGCTTGTGTGCCTGAGTAATCGAATTCGCACGCTTGACCAATTACGATTGGTCCTGCGCCTAATAATAAAATGGATTTTATGTCGGTTCTTTTTGGCATGATTTGTTAATTTTTTAGGTAAGTTTCTAAATCTATTTTTTATGAAAACGTCACATCTTCATAAATTGACTCTACATCTAAAACGGCGCGGTAATTTTCACATTCGATTTCAAGCGTTTCACCATCTTCTAAAATTGCGGCTTGCCACTGATTTTGTTCATCACGGAAATAGTATTCGACGAATTTTTTTGTGCTATCAACAAGCAAGTAATAACGCAGACCTTCCACTTTCGAATATGTTACCCATTTTTCACGACGGTCAATTTTTTCAGTGCTAACAGAGGCAACTTCAGCAATGAAACAGGGCTTTTCTTTATAAAACTGGTTGTCATCGTCTTGATTGCAAACCAACATCACATCAGGAAAATAATAAAAACGTCCCTGTTCAGCACGAAATTTCATGTCACTAGTGAAAACACGGCAATGATTATTTTTGCCACCTGCGGCTAAACGTAATTTTAAAAAGATATTTCCCGTAATTAAGTTATGCCGCTCACTCGCACCAGCCATTGCATGAATATAACCATCGACATATTCGTGTTTCACGTCAGTCGTAGCATCGAACGTTAAATAATCCGCTTCGCTAAAATGAAAAGGCTTTTGCAACGCACTCACGTTTTATCTCGCATTCATCAAATTGATAAATTCATCAAATAACGCTTCCACATCGTGAGGCCCTGGGCTGGCTTCGGGATGACCTTGGAAACTAAACGCGGGGCAATCTGTGCGTTTAATGCCTTGCAAACTACCGTCGAATAATGATTTATACGTTGCGATTAAATTTGATGGCAGACTTGCTTCATTCACTGCAAAACCGTGGTTTTGACTACTAATCATCACCCGACCTGTGGCAATTTCTTGAACAGGATGATTTGCACCATGATGTCCGAATTTCATTTTTTCAGTTTTCGCGCCACTGGCTAAAGCTAACAATTGATGCCCTAAACAAATACCGAAAACGGGAGTTTTCGTTTCTAAAATGGATTTAATCGCTTCAATTGCATAAGTACAAGGTTCTGGATCACCAGGGCCATTTGATAAGAATACACCATCGGGTTTTAACGCTAAAACGTCAGCAGCAGGTGTTTTTGCAGGAACGACTGTTACACGGCAACCACGATTTGCCAGCAAACGCAAAATGTTACGTTTCACACCAAAATCGTATGCGACAACGTGTTTGGTTAAATTTTCAGCCGCTTTGTGACCTTCTTTTAAATCCCAAGTATTTTCCGTCCATTCGTACGATTCAGACGTTGTCACTTCTTTGGCTAAATCTAAACCTTTCAAACCTGCAAAGTTTTCAATCGCGGCTTTTGCGTTTTCAATCGTCTGACCTTCGCCAGCGATAATGCAACCACGTTGTGCGCCTTTATCACGCAAAATGCGGGTTAATTTACGCGTATCGATTTCAGCGATAGCTACGACATTATTGTCGATTAAATACTGTTGCAACGATTTTTCACTGCGCCAATTGCTTGTCACAAGGGGTAAATCACGAATCACCAAACCACTGACAAAAACGCCATGTGATTCTTGGTCTTCATCTGTTGTACCGACATTGCCGATGTGTGGATAAGTTAATGTGACAATTTGTTGCGCGTAAGACGGATCACTCAAAATTTCTTGATACCCCGTCATCGCGGTATTAAAAACAACTTCGCCAACGCTACAACCCGTTGCGCCTATGGATACACCGTTAAATACTGTGCCGTCTTCTAACACTAATTGTGCGGAACTCATCGAAATCATTACCTTCTAATGTGCAAAACGGGATTCGCCCTTGACGCATCCCGTTGTTAAAAAATCTGTGGCAACTATACAAAATTATGCGGTTTTGGTCATTAACAATTTTTAGGACTTTTACAAGACCCATAAATTTGAACCGCGTATAATTGGCGGCGATAACAACAATTTTAGTTATAACTTACACGAGTTCAAGGTAGAAAATGAATTTTTATCTTGAACTTTTTTGTTACTTTTTTATTTTCGAAAATTTACATAGAGGCACCATGACACAGAAAAATTTATCGCTCGGCATTGCTGGTTTTAATTATGCCGATTTATACAACACAAATCGCTTGAACGATTTATTAACAACATTCGATGAGTCGCTCAAATATCACGATGCCGATTTATTCGATTCGTATCTTTCTTATCGCAACACAAAAGGCGCAGATTTATCACCTGAACAACAATCACAACTTCTAGTTCAAGTTGCACCTTACGTTGGAAAATTTGTTGCTAAATTATTCAATGTTGAAACTGAACATCAAGCGCAAAAATCACGCATTCAAGAAGAACTCGAGACCATTTTTACCTTTAAAAATGAAGTCGTTGAAAAATTAGGCGTAGTTTTCAAAGGTCAAACCACAGACGATTGGAAAATTCCAGACGTGTTAAACCGTTTTGATTTGTTAATCGAAGCAGGTTTCCCTGAAGCGAATTTGGACGAAGACGAAGAACATCGCGTGGCACGAGTTGGCGCGGTGATTGGTTCATTGGCAAATCATTACAAAACCTTAGCAAAAGGCAAAGAGAGCAACTATGAAAATGCCGATTTGCAAGCCGAAGCGTTACGCGAAAAATTAAAAACTCATGAACTCGCCGCAACCGAATTTGCTGACATTATCAACACGCCTGATTTGACTGAATTCACCGCTGGTTTGATGGATGTCGTGCAACGTTGGTGTTTTGTCGCGCAACAAGATAACGATGTGGTCGCAAAATGGCTCAGTTTCAAATTTCCTGAAAAACGTGATTTCGACAATTTAGTCGAACATGAATTGATTGATAGAACCGAATTTAACGTCTGGATGGGCGAACATCGTCGCCGTCGTGATGGCTTTAAACTCACCGACCCTCGCTATAACGAACGCCAAGTGTTATCCGAAGTAAATCATTGTATTTACTGCCACGAACGCGATACCGATTCTTGCTCAAAAGGAATGCGTAACAAAAAAACCAACACCTTCAAAGAAGACCCAATGGGCGTAACGACCATCGGTTGTCCGCTGGATGAAAAAATTTCAGAAATGAATTTGGTCAAACGTGGCGGTGACAACATTGGCGCGTTGGCGATTGTCACCGTTGATAATCCAATGTGTGCAGGCACGGGACATCGGATTTGTAACGAATGTATGAAGGGTTGTATTTACCAAAAAACCGACCCTGTGAACATTCCACAAATTGAAACCAATGTTTTAACCGACGTTTTGTTTATGCCTTATGGGTTTGAAATTTACAGTTTGTTGACGCGCTGGAATCCGCTCAACGTCAAACGTCCCGTGATGTTACCGTACAACGGTAAAAACGCGCTCGTCGTGGGTTTAGGCCCAGCGGGTTATACGATGAGCCATTATTTGCTCAACGAAGGTTTTGCAGTGGCAGGGATTGATGGGCTGAAACTTGAACCTTTACCTGTTGAATTAACGGGCGATGCGGACAATTTGCCTGCGCCGATTGCGGATTTCAAAGACCTTTACGAAGATTTAGACAAACGTATTTTGGCAGGTTTTGGCGGCGTGGCGGAATACGGCATTACGGTTCGTTGGGATAAAAACTTTTTGAAAGTCATGTATTTGATGTTGTTGCGTCGTCAAACTTTCCGCGCTTACGGCGGGGTGCGTTTTGGTGGCACATTGACGATTGATGATGCGTGGGAAATGGGCTTTGACCATATTTGTATTGCCTCAGGTGCAGGTCAACCAACGATTATTGATTTGAAAAACAACCTGATGCGCGGTATTCGCAAAGCCTCTGATTTCTTGATGGCATTGCAATTAACAGGCGCGGCGAAAGCCTCTTCGCTGGCGAATTTACAAGTGCGTTTGCCAGCGGGTGTAATTGGTGGCGGTTTGACGGCGATTGATACCGCAACGGAATTGATGGCGTATTACCCCGTGCAAGTTGAAAAAATCTTGCATCGTTATGAAACATTGGTAGGCGTTTATGGTGAAGAAACCGTTCGGGCGCGTTACGACAAAGAAGAAATCATCATTTTGGATGAGTTTTTAACGCACGGAAAAGCGATTGCCGCTGAACGTCAACGCGCAGAAGCCGAAGGTGAATTACCTGATTTCCAACCGTTAGTTGAATCATGGGGCGGCGTGACCTTGTTCTATCGCAAAGGCATTAAAGATGCGCCAGCGTATCGTCAAAACCACGAAGAAATCAGTGAAGCCTTAGAAGAAGGCATTGCGTTGGCAGAATTCATGAGTCCAGTTGGTGCGAATGCCGATGAATTCGGGCATTTGGTGTCAGTCGATTTCCAAAACACGCAAACCAAAGCGGATGTGAATGTGCCATTGCGTAATTTGTACGTCGCGGCGGGAACGTCTCCGAACACGATTTATCAAAGCGAATATCCTGACACGTTTGTGATGGATAAATGGTTCTTCCAACGTTACGAACCAGAATTTGAAAATGGCGCGGTTTCGCTCGTTGCCAGCAACGATGAAAAAATGCCCAAAATCGGCAAACCTGCACCGCTCACGTCATATCAAAAAGACGGTAAATTCATCAGTTTCTACGGCGACAATCACCCTGTTTATGCAGGCAACGTTGTAAAAGCGATGTCGAGTGCAAAAAATGGTTATCCGTATGTGGTGAAATTGTTTGAGCAAGAATTGGCAGGTTTGAATCCTTCGCAACAAGCTGAACGTGATGCGGCGGCGAAAAATCTGTTTGCCCGTTTAGATGATTCATTTAAAGCGACGATTGTTGAAATCAACCGTTTAACGCCGACGATTGTTGAAATTGTGATTAAAGCTCCGCTTGCCGCTGAAAAATTTGAAGCAGGTCAATTCTATCGTGTGCAAAATTACGAAGCCTTTGCACCAACCGTTGAAGGTACGGTGTTAGCCGCAGAAGGTTTAGCGTTGACAGGTGCGGAAGTGAACAAAGAAAACGGCACGGTTTCATTGATTGCGCTGGAAATGGGTTCATCGTCGAGTTTATGTGCAACGTGGAAAGCAGGCGACCCAGTTGTGTTGATGGGTGTCACAGGTACGCCAACTGAAATTCCAACAGGTCAAACCGTGTTGTTGATTGGCGGCGGTTTAGGAAATGCGGTGTTGTTCTCAATCGGTAAAGCGTTACGCAATGCAGGTAACAAAGTGATTTATTTTGCTGGCTACAATTTGGCACGAGACCGTTTCAAAGTCGAAGACGTTGAAGCCGCCGCAGATGTTGTGATTTGGTCAGTCAATAAAGGTGAAAATGTTGAACCATTCACGCCAACTCGCCCACAAGATAAATCGTTTGTCGGCAACATTTTGGAAGCAATGATTGCTTACGGCAAAGGTGAATTAGGTGAACAGCCGATTTCGCTCGCGGACGTTGACCATTTGATTGTGATTGGTTCGGACAGAATGATGGACGCGGTCAAACACGCGCGTTTTGATGTGTTGAAACCGTATTTGACCAAAGCGCATCACGCGGTCGGTTCAATCAATTCGCCGATGCAGTGCATGATGAAAGGCATTTGCGCTCAATGTTTGTGCAAACACGTTGATAAAGATAGCGGCAAAGAGTTCTTTGTTTATTCGTGTTACAACCAAGATCAGGATTTGGATAAAGTCGATTTCCCGAACTTGAATGCGCGTCTCAAACAAAACACTGTGCAAGAAAAATTGTCTAATCTTTGGTTGGATTATTTGTTGACGAAGTAGGTTTTTAATTTTTGAACGGACGACATTGTAAAAATCTCGTCCGTTTTATTCACAATTCAACATGAGGAAAAATCATGCTCACTTTCGTATTAACTATTTTTGGCGGTTTTCTTACATTCACATTTGGGCAAATTTTTTTAAAACTTGTCATTGAACCCGCACAAGAATTTAAAAAAGCACTTGGAAGAACAAGTCATACATTACTGGTGCATCAAGCAAAACTAATTAGCGCGCATTCAGATGAAAATATCGCATTAGAAATTAAACAAAGGTCAGCAGAAATAGCCTCTCAAATTGACACAATTTCATGGTATCAACTCGCTCAACTTTTATTTTCTTTACCCGACATATCAGCTGTTGATGAGGCTAGCCGACAATTAAATCTTCTTCGTTATGGAATGACACAAGCCGCTAAAGATGCTGAAGAACATGCTGATATAAAAACAGATTTTCCAATTCAAAATTACAAGGCTATGAAAGAAATAGAAAAATTATTGCATATCAAAACACTTTATGAATCCGTTAGAGAAAGAGGTGGAAAAGAATGACAATCATCGGACACAAACCGCTTATCGAATATCCGTGGGCAAACGAAATTGACAACAAAGAGGTCACAACATAAACGCAAAATCAATTAGACAATACGTTAAAATCTTATCCACCGAAGATTTACAAAAAACTTTAATCAATTCAAAAACTCTTTAAATAACACTAAGAAATTATGACCTTTAGCATCGAAACCCTATTAAACGAACACAGCAACGACAAATTCGATTTGCACGAACAATTTTTAAACAACCAAATGGTGCGCGTTTTAAAAACCATTGGTTACGACCGCCATTATAAAAAAGCCGTCGGACAATATCTTTACGACCAAGAAGGCACAGAATATCTCGATTTACTCAGCGGTTTTGGCGTGTTTGCGATTGGACGAAATCACCCAACCGTGATTGAAGCCTTGAAAGAAACGCTGACTTTAGAATTACCGAATCTAGTGCAACTCGATGTCTCGATTTTGAGCGGATTGCTGGCAAAAGAAATTCTCAAAACCACGCCTGAAAATTTAACCAAAATGTTTTTCTGTAATTCGGGAACGGAAGCCGTTGAAGCCGCGATTAAATTTGCCCGTTTTACGACCAAACGCGACAAAATCGTGTTCTGTGACCACGGTTATCATGGCTTAACAATGGGCGCGTTGTCGCTCAACGGCGAAAACATTTTCCGCGAAGGTTTTGGCACGTTGCTACCGAATTGTGAAGCGATTCCATTCAATGATTTAGTCGCCCTCGAAAAAGCCTTGAGCGGTAAAGACGTAGCCGCATTTATCGTCGAGCCGATTCAAGGTAAAGGTGTAAATGTTCCTGACGACAATTATTTGCCCGAAGTCGAACGCTTATGTAAAAAATACGGCACGTTGTTTGTCGCTGATGAAGTGCAAACAGGTTTAGGACGTACGGGGAAATTCTGGGCAATTGACCATTGGAACGTTCAACCAGACATGATTTGTATGGCGAAAGCGTTATCAGGTGGTTTTGTGCCAGTCGGAGGCGTGGCGATTACCACAAAAATTATGGATACAGTTTATAACCGCATGGACAGAGCCGTGGTGCATGGTTCAACGTTTGCTAAAAACAACATGGCAATGGCAGCGGGTTTAGCGAGTTTGCACGTTATTCACAATGAAAAATTAGTCGAAAATAGTCTCACGCTAGGCACGAAAATTATCGACAATTTGAACGCCATGACTTCGCGTTATGAATTACTCAAAGAGGCTCGCGGCAAAGGCATGATGATTGCCATTGAATTCCAATCCCCAAAAAGTTTAAAACTCAAAGCGGGCTGGGCAATGCTCGAAACGGCAAATAAAGGCTTATTCTGCCAAATGGTGACAATTCCGTTATTCAAAGAACACCACATTTTGACCCAAGTCGCAGGACACGGCATGAACGTGGTGAAATTATTGCCGCCACTCAATTTAACCCAAAAAGACCACGACACGATTGTCAATGCGTTTGATACAACGATTGGTGAAACCCACAAAATGGGCGGCGCGATTTGGGATTTAGGGAAAAATTTAGCGTCTCATGCGTTGAAAAAATAATCCAATGAAACAATACATCATTAACGTTCCTCATTTACAAAGTGTTTCAAAACGCCTGAGTAGTTTTGCGCTAACTGTTTTATGTTGGGTAATGTGGGGGTATCTACTTTATCCAATTATTACTGTTATCAATTGGTTGCGTGGCGATTACGATGTTATCAATGAAATGCGTTGGTTTGGCGGCTATAAAAGTTTATTGGAACTTTTACAAATTTACGGTGTCACGCTCATTATCTTAGGGGCGGTTTGGATTGTATGGATTTTAATGCGTAAATTACGCCGCCAACGCATTTTGCCAGCCGCCAAAAAAATCGTAACGGATAACGAAATTTCTGAGTTTTATCATGTTGACGTTGCACAAATACATCAATTTCGTGAACAACAAAACGTCACCGTTTTTTTTGATGGTGATGGGAAAATTATCGATTTAAAAACGTCTTCATGTTGACACAAAACGAAAAATCATCAACTCTGTAGGTTCTATTTTTGGAGAAATTTTATGCAAACATTACAAAAACAATTAAAACGAAATTTAGCGTTAATTTCTTTTGGCTTGCTGTTTGTTGCCTCAAGCTCTATCAATGCCGCAACGGATTTAACTGCTCAACAAAAATTTCTGGAAGCCAAATCACGGGGCGGCAATAAAGAAATGGAGGATCACTCTCAACATCTTTCGCCTATTCAATTTCACGGGGTGTTTTATGGCTTTTTGCCTTGCGATAAATGCAACGGCATCAAAACAACGTTGTCGTTGAAAAATAACGATAATTACTTAATCGTTACCCAACAAGCCAAAGAATCTTCCCGCGAAATGTTTGAAAAAGGCAAATACGTTTGGGATGAGGAAAATATGCAAGTTCGTTTAACGCCAAAAAATCACGAAGCCACGACTCGCTTATATCGTATTAAGGACGAAGGTACACTGATTCAACTCAACGATGACGGTACAGAAGTTAAAGGTGCCGATGCAGAACGTTATTACTTACGTCGTAGCGACACCGTTCAAACCCGCGAAGTGCATATCCACTAAAATCTTCGCATCAAGCAGAAAACGACGAACCACAACCACAAGTTGTGGTTGCGTTGGGATTGCGAATTACAAATTGTGAACCACTTAAATCATCTTTGTAATCGATTTCTGCCCCTGTCAAATAGCCGATACTGGTTGAATCAACTAGAATCGTAACGCCATTTTTTTCAACTTGCGTATCGTCTTCGTTTACTTCTTCATCGAACGTAAAACCGTATTGAAAACCAGAGCAACCGCCGCCTGAAACATAAACACGCAATTTCAAATTGTCGTTGCCTTCTTCCACAATCAATTCGTGAACTTTGGCGGCAGCATTGTCAGTAAAAATAATTGGGCTTGTCATAAATTAAACTCGCTATAAAAAATAAAAATGTCGTGAAATTATGGCTATTCCTAGTATTTTAATCAAGAATTATGGATACAACGCCACTGTTTTTAAACCTTGATGTTCGGGGAAGCCAAAACGTAAATTCATCGCTTGCACCGCCTGCCCTGCTGCGCCTTTCACTAAATTATCAATCACCGACAAGATCACTAACGTTTTGCCACCTTGTGGCAAATGCAAA
This sequence comes from Methylococcales bacterium, assembly GCA_028688755.1. Classification (GTDB taxonomy): domain Bacteria; phylum Pseudomonadota; class Gammaproteobacteria; order Methylococcales; family Methylomonadaceae; genus UBA10906. The sequence continues at coordinate 11,047 of JAQTXN010000077.1, forward strand.
GCAATTTGACAGCGATTACTGCCCCGCACATTGCGCGTATCGGGATGAGAACCAAATGGTAAAACATCGACAAACTCTTCGTTTTGATAGCGATTTTCAAACAGCGTTTGCAATTCTTCTGCGCTAATTTCGGTTGTTAAATTCGCATACAGCGTAGCGTGAATGCCGCGAATCATCGGCGTTAAATGCGGCACAAAAGTTAAATTCACCGTTTGCCCTGCAACGGCGGTCAAACCTTGCGTAATTTCAGGCAAATGTCGATGCCCACTCACCGCGTAGGCTTTAAAACTTTCACCTGTTTCACTCATAAGCGTGGCAACTTCGGCTTTGCGCCCTGCTCCACTTACGCCTGATTTCACGTCAGCAATTAAATTTAAATCAACACAACCCTGTTCTAATAACGGCAAAAATCCGAGTTGCACCGCCGTTGGATAACATCCTGCACAGGCGATTAAATCTGCATTTTTCAGTTTTTCACGGTGAATTTCAGGCAAACCATAAACCGCTTGTTCAACTAAATCCGAACTTGCGTGTGTTAACCCGTACCATTTTTCCCATTCAGTCACATTTTTCAAACGAAAATCTGCCGATAAATCAATGACTTTAATGCCGCGTTCAAGTAATTCTTTTGCCATCAGCATGGCGGTGCCATTTGGTGTAGCGAAAAAAACTACGTCACAATCCGACAGCATATCGACGTTTGGCAAACAAAAAGTTAAATCGCCCAAATAACCGCGTAAATTCGGATACAACGCATCCACGCGCATGCCTTCA
>JAQTXN010000078.1 GCA_028688755.1 Methylococcales bacterium
CAGCAAGAACACTTCGAATTCTGCCCGCGTCATCAAATTCGGGGGTTAATCGAATATAAGTGACAAATTGTTTTCCGTTAATGGCTTTCCACGTCAATTCAAAATGCTCACCTTTTCCACTGCTAAAAACTTGTGCTATTTTCTTTTGGTAGGCAATTGCCTCTTCGCCACCAGGAATTTCGGTTGGTGTGGTGTGAAGTAACTGCTCCATGCTTTTGTTGCCATCGATTTTTTCGACAAAGGTGGAATTCACAAAAAGTCGCCGACAAGCTCTGTCATAACGGCAAATAGTATCGGGGGTATTTTCAACGAGTGAACGGTATTTTGATTCCTTGTCTTCCAAAATACGCTGAATGCGTTTTCGTTCGGCAATTTCTTTTCTTAAATTTTCATTGCTTTGTGTTAATTCTGCGGTGCGCTCTGCAACTTGTGTTTCTAAGGTTTGTTTATGTTTTTGTAATAACTGATTCTGTTCACAGGCTTTCTTTTTAGCACGGCGTAATTCAATGTGAACTTTCACTCTTGAGAGGACTTCGCTAATACGCAAGGGCTTGGTAATGTAATCAACGCCGCCGACCTCAAATCCCGTTAACTTATCGTCAAGAGCTGAAAGGGCGGTCATGAAAATCACGGGAATGTCTTTTGTTTGCTTATCGGCTTTTAAACGACGGCAAATTTCAAAACCGTCTGCGCCAGGCAAAAGTACATCCAGCAAAATAATATCGGGCTGCGCGAGAATGGCTCGCTCGAATCCTTCTTCACCGTCTTGAGCAATCAAGACGCGATAATTGAAACTTTCCAATTGTTCTACGACAACGCCTAAATTAGCAGGCGTATCATCAATAACCAGTACGCTTGTAATGGAAGAATCTGTTTGAATCATGGCGTTTAATTCCTTTCAATGTAATGATCAACTAATTCCAAAATTTTCTTAGATTGATAGGTCAATGCTAAATTTCTTAATCTTTCTGCGAACGGCTCATAATCCGAATCAAGCGCGACTAGGTGTGTGACGTATTCAATAATGCCGCGTATATGTCCTTCTAATGCTAAACGATGCAATACCCGCATTTCTTCAATAGAAGGGAGTGTTAAATTATCATCAAAATCGATTACATCAAAATTCGGCAGTTCGATATTTTGTAAATCGGGAGCGAGATATTTCGCAACATTACCGTTAGCGGTGCAAACTGCCTCCGATTGAACCGCAACATCTAAATCAAACCAAAAACAGCTACCTTCTCCTTCACGGCTCGTCACATAAATTTCTCCTCCCATGAGCCTGACTAATTCACGGCTAATCGCTAGCCCTAATCCTGTGCCTTCGGTACGCAAAGATTTATCTACTATTTGTTCAAACGGCAAAAAGATGGTGTCTAATCTTTCTGCCTTAATCCCGCTGCCTGTATCTTGCACTTCAAAGCGAATTTTTCCTTGTTCTACTTCGCGTACATTTAGAGAAATTTCACCTTGTTTTGTGTAATTAACGGCATTGGACAGCAAATTGAGTAACACTTGTTTTAAGCGAATATCATCGACAAAAATGATGTCGGGAACACTAGGAGAAATGTTACATAACAACCTTATCGCTTTGTGATTGATTCGAACATAAATGATATTGAACAAATTTTTTAAAAACGCAGGCACAGACACATTATTCAAATGTAATTCTTGTTTGCCTGCTTCAATTTTGGCGAAATCCAAAATGTTATTGATAAGCTCAAGCAAATGCTCACCGCTTTGTTCTATGATTTTTAATCTATTCAATTGGTCAGGGTAATCAACTAATGTCGAATCTTTTTGTAAGACATCGACATAACCCAAAATGCTATTGAGTGGTGTGCGTAATTCATGACTCATTTTTGCCATAAACTCACTACGCATGGTGGCTAGTCGCATCGCTTCGGTTAACGCTTGTTCTTTCGCGTCTTCCATCGCTTTGCGGTCATCAACATTACGCGCAATGCCGACTGTTCCCAGTACATTATTCTCTTGGTCTAAGATGGGCATTTTAATCGTTTCAACCCAAACAACTTTTTGCGGGTCTTGGTCTAGGATTTGTTCTTCGAGAATTTTCATTCGCCGAGTTGTCATCACTTCGGCATCGATAGCGCGATAATGTTCCGCCATTTCTTTAGGGAAAAAATCCAAATCCGTGTTGCTGATTATTTTTTCAATAGGCTGCCCCGCCACCTTAGAAAAAGTGTGATTGACGATAATGAAACGCCCCTCTGTATCTTTAAGCCATGCCATCATCGGTAGCGTATCAATGAAGGTTCGTAAATAATTTGCTCGTCTGTGTATTTCTTCTGTTCGTTCCAATACGCGCTGTTCGAGCGTGACATTAAGCAAGGCTATTTTTTCTTTTGAGCGACGCAGACGAACCATGAAAAATAGTGAAAGACTCATGATAACGCCACAACTTGCTAACAACGTTCCCAGCCAACGATGATGCAATTCATGTTGTTTGAGTTCATGTTCTTGTACGTCATTGAGGCGATTTAACTCATTGATTTTACGTTGCTTACTTTCTGTTTCGTAGCGTTGCGCTAATTCAAGCATTCGCGTATTGAGTTTTTCTTTCGTTGATTTTTCCGCCGTTTCATTTGCTTCAACGTTAAGTTGATAGGCTTCTTTGTAATGCCCTTGAATTGCCATAATGGCTGCCATTTGGCGTGCGCTTTGATTTAAATAATAGGGATAACCAATTTCTTTGGCTAATTGATAACCATGTTGTGCATCTTTGTTTGCCAATGTTGTTTTGCCTAGAGCTTGGTAATAAGTGCCACGGAATTTCAATGCCCACCACAAAGCAATATCAACATGTCCATCCTCATATAGTTTCACTACCTCATCCATAATTGGCACTGTTTCGGCTGTTCTTCCTGTTTGATGTAGGATTTCAGTTATCCCAACTAAAACATGTCCTAAGTAAAAAGGCGCATCTATCGAACGATACGATGCAACAGCTTCATAAAGGATACGTTCACCATCTGCGATATTGCCTAATCTGAAAGTCATTCGACCAATGCCAACCATCGCATCTGTTTCTAACATTTTAGAATGCGCTTCAATCGCGTGAACGCGCATTTGCTCATACATGCTTAACGCATTTTCAAAACGGTCGCCAATGTCATAAGCTGCTGCTAATGCGTAGCAAGCATAAGACATGGCAAATGGATTATTATTTTGTTTAGCAATTTCCATTGCTTGCACCGCGATTTCAATTCCTTGCTCATATTGTTCCATTCGCCGATACATCATGGAGGTTCTGAGCATGACTTCAGCGAACAAATCAGGGCGATCGATTTCATTAACAATGGTCATACTGTGCATCACGACCCTGTTTTGCTTATCAATATCACCTTGATTGATTGCTGCTAAAGCGGTTGTCATATCTGCTTCGACTTGTCCCACTTTATCGTCGTGTAATTTAGCGAGTTCAAAGGCTTGTTCAGCATGATCCATACTGAAATCAGTTAATCCTGCGTAGAGTTCAATCCGCGCGAGTACATTTAGAATCTTTGCTTGGTCAATGGGCGTTGCATTCGCGGGAAAGTTTTTTTGTAATTCTTTCGCTTGAGTGTAGGCGGCAGCGACATGATTTTCTGCCAGCACACGAGTTTGCGTTATTTGATTGCGCCATTGCTTTAATTCTTGGGCATCCGATGCTAGGCTCTGAAAAGAGAGTGTTAGCCAAAATGTCACAATGAGAAAACGAAAAAAGATGTTCACTAAAAGCGTACCGTTACCGTTCCACCAATTTGCATATCGTTAGCGTAGACATTTTGCGGTCTTGTTTGCGAACCAAAATAAGTGCTGCGTAGCGTATTGAGTATATTCATCGCATCCAGTGAAACTGAAAAATGCGTGTTAATTCGATAGCCGACAGACGCATCAAGCCAACCATAACTATCCGTATAAATAGGCAACGCGCCAACACCGACATAATTGCCAATTCCGCTTAAAAACTTGTCGCGCCAGTTGTAAGCAACTCTGGCTGAAAAGCCATTTTTCTCATACATACCAACGATGTTGTAACTGTTTTTCGAAAGATTTTGCAGCGGTGTTTTTTGTCCCAAAATACTGCTCGGTGTTTCGCTATCGATAAACGTGTAATTGGTTTGCAAACCTAAACCACTGAGCCAACTGGGCAGAAAATCATAAAACTGTTGATAACCGACCTCGAAACCTCTGATTGTGGCGTTATTGTTATTTTGTGGGCGGCTGACTTGATAAGTGTAGCCATCGTGCATTTCAGGATTGCTTACCGTTGTCACAAAACCATCTACATTTTTCCAAAAACCTGTGAGATAAACCGACGTTGATTGGTTAAAATACTTTTCGAGTGCCACATCAAAGTTGTCGGCATAAATCGGTTTGAGATTCGGATTGCCCGAACTTCCTTGATTGAGCGATGGTGTGACAGTATTGCGAATCAGCGTGAGGGAAGGGGAAAGCTGGTTAAAATCTTGCCGTGTCACCGTTTGCGAAACACCGCCTCGTAAATACAAACTCGGTGTGAATTTATAACGCAAATTGATACTGGGTAAATAATCAAAATAATTACTTTGAATATCAATCGGTTTAATCGTTCCCGTTTCAGGTGCAGTTTGATTTCCGCCAACGGATTCCTGCGTACTCACTAAGCGCAAACCAACGTTACCATCAAGCGGAAAATCAGGCGTTTCGAATTTGCTCATGAGATAACCCGCTTGGGTTTCTTCGCTGATATTCCAAATGCTAAGTGGATTGCCAGCAGTTGGAATCGGCGTGGTTATGCCAAATGTATTTCGTAAACCTGCGACATCACGCGCAGGGGCTAAATTGCCAACCAAATAATTGCTAATGTTTGTACCTTCGCCACCTAAAAAGTCGGGGGAAGGATTCGCCACGATATAACCCGCTTTGTCTGCCGCAGAAATACCTTTAACGGGCGCATCACCATAAATCAAACCGTTGACATTGGTTGCACTGCGTTTCGCATAACGAAAACCTGCCGAAATCGATTTGATAAAACCACTCGAAAAATCATAATCGCCATCGAGTTGCGCGGTCATCAAATCGCCTTTGAAAGGCACTTGACGGTAAGCCATGCTTGAGTATTGCAAATTCGCGGGATTGAGAAAATCTGTGCCGCTAAGACTTGTTGAAGGAATTGAACCCGATAAATCTTGATTGAACTGCGCGGCTGTTCCACCCATCACTGGGCCTGAAAAAAACAGATTGTTGAAACTTTTGGTGTAACTTAAATCCGTTTTGATGGTGAGCGCGTCTTTGTTCCAACTGCCACCGATTGCGGCTTGTTGAGTTCTATCAACCGTATCGCGTGCAAAACTGAGGATGGAAACAGGCGAATTAAGCCAGCTAATGCTTTGTAAATCGTTGGTGTTGGGAAATAACTTAGGGCTGCCAGCCACGAAAGCTGCTGAAGGTGAAGCATTAACTTGATAAGAATTTTGAATCGTTTTGAATTCTGAATAATTGCCTTCGGCATACAATTCGAGGTTGCTCGTCGGTCGCCATTGCAAAACGCCACTTCCCGCCATTCGGTCACGTTCACCTAAACTCGAGGTTTCCGATGTGCCATTGGGTAAAACAACTTTTTGTCCTGCAATAATGTTGTCACGGGAAATAGGATAACCCGTTCCTTTTTGGTCTTCACGCCAAGCACGTTCTTGATACGTTAAATTTACCAATGCACCGAATTCGCCAAAACCGTCCGTTTTCCAACGGTCACTAAGCAACGTTGAAAACTGCGGTCGCTCTTTCTCAACAAGGTCGCCATGAATCAGTCGTGCTGTGCCGAGTATTTGTCGTTCATCAAAATCAAATGGTCGATGTGTTCGCATATCAATCGTTCCACCCACACCGCCTTCGATATGATTTGCCGAAGACGTTTTATAAACATCTAATCCTGCAAGCATTTCAGAGGGAATATCGACAAAATTCAGCGTTCGCCCCGACCCTGCGGTGAAAACTTCTCGTCCATTTAAGAGCGTTTCCATTTGCGTCAAACCACGAATAGTCACGCCTGAACCTTCGCCACGATCACGTTGAATTTGTACGCCTGTCACGCGTGAAAGTGCTTCGGTCACGTTAATGTCAGGTAATTTGTTAATGTCATCTGCGACCACAGAATCGAGGATTTCTAATTTTTCTTGTTTGATTTCTTGAGCAGACGCGAGACTGGCTTGTTTGCCCACAATTTGCATTGATTCAAGTTCAACGGCGTTAAATTCACTGGAGGTATCGTCACCATTTGATGCGCCTGCCGAAAGAAGTAATGTAATCGCAATCGCTTTTTTTGAAATCATAGAGGTTGTGGTGGTTGTAGCAAAAATTGAAAGTAAAGCAACAGCTCAAAGCTGACTATCGTCTGCTTTGAGAGGCAAAAAATTGGATGGGAAGTTTAACAACCAATGAAGCGAGTTTCAAAGATTGAATTGAGAGGGAAGTTGCCAATGCACCGTAAAGTGCATGGCGGCTTGCATTAAACGCGGGTGACAAAACCAAAGTTGATTGTCATGTCATGAAACAAATTGTCGCTATTTGCGTCGTTTTGGAGTGCGTTTAAACGGTAGCGAATATCACCACGGAACGCGACTCCATCGGTCAATTGATACGTTGACCCAACACCTGTTTCAAAAATAAAGGACGTGGTTTGTGTGCGATAAACCGTTTGTTGATTCATAAATACGCTGTTCATTTTGTCATCGGTATTCATGCCGCCAACGGCTGTGACGAAATAAGGCGAAAAAGTATCGCGTTGCAAAAACACTTGTACATCAAGCGTTCCGCCTGTGAGTTGCGAATCACCTTCTAAATGTAAATTCGGCACATGTTGGCAACATGAATAATCGTTATCCTGTTTTTGCCAAAAGCCCCGAATTTCAACGTTGAAATACTCATTCATTTCTTTGCCAATTGCCATACCAGCACCAAAACCATCAAACGCCTGTGTTTTGTCATCGGTGTGTAAATAGCTGCCAAATGGGGCAATGTAAAAATCACTCTCTGATTCATCTTCAGCGAGTGCAAAAGTTGAAGATACCAATAATGCTGTTAAAACCGCTGCTTGTATTGATTGTTTGCCACACATATTCCCGCCATAAAATCATTGATATTACGTTTTCAAAATCAACGCATCATTGGCAAGGCTTGATATTCCTGAAAGTTCAATGACAAATTCTGCTTTGCCATCGCCGTTTGTATCGCCTTGTAACTGGTGCGTTGCACTGTCAAAACGTAGTTGCGCGGCTTGTTTTGTGAAAGCGGCATCGCCGATATAGTGAAAAAGCTGTTTTCCTGCTTGATTTGAATTTGCATCTACGGCACTCAAATCAATTTTGTCATCTTGCAACGCAGAAAAATCAGTAATCACATCATAAGCATCACTTAAACTATCGCTTACGTCTTGATATGCAAATGTATCGGCACCAGCACCGCCCGTTAAAATATCTTTTCCAGCAAGTCCGCTTAAAATGTTGGCTGCACTATTTCCTGTCATCTGATTATCTAAAGCGTTTCCAGTGCCATTCAGCGGAGCAGTGAATTTTTCAATTGTGGTCACTAGTTGTTCAATTTTTGCGGGAATATGAAGTAACTCTTGCCGCCATGTAGGCAAACATAGCAGTGGGTTATCAATCCATTCCGTTTTAGTAACGGTTTGATCAATTAGTGATTCGTCTAAAATCAAATTCTGAAATTCTATTGATAACGCCGTCACGGTTGTGGGACTTTCCAAGGTTTTTTCTTCAAAAATCGGCGGAGGATTTTCAATAACAGGCACGGCAGGATCAAGAAAATGGTCGCTTGCAGGATTATCATCACCAAACGCATTGTCGGTGAGAATAATCTCAATTTGTTGAATGGTTCCGTCGGCGGCTTTCACAAAATGCGCTCCGTCACCATCTCGTGTACGTTGCGTAAAATCGTACCAACCCGCTTGCGATGCCGTGGTGAGTTTTTCACCATCGAGCGTAATCAGTGGATTTCCAGCGGCGTTATAAAACGCAATGGTTTGTGCAGAGACGTATTTCATGTAAGCGTTAAACTTTTCACCTGCACGCGAAATATCAATGAGAACTTTAGTTTGTAGTCCCGCACGATTTGGGAACATATCCGTTAAACCTGCATCTGTTGTGGCATCAATGGCAAATGTAATCGGATCCCAAGGTGTTAGTAACGCGTCACTTTGCATGGGTTTACTGCCACCAATCACTGAACTATTACTTGGCAAGACGGCAATGTGACTAAGTTGCGCGAAATTATCAATTTCACTGGCTTTTTCTTTTGCCACCACGATATTGATAATGTTCTTTGCAGACGTTAAGGTATTTTCCTTCGCGGCTTTGAAATCTTGATACGTCCCCCATGCGATATTGACCACACCGCCTTGCGATTTATCTTCGATGTTATCGTGATTTAAATCGCCCGTTGGTTTTTCGCCAACGGGCGTTGCCATATCGGCGAGTTGCGTTTCTAAATCAGGTGAAACACCGTCTAAATCGGATAAATCCAGATGATTCAAATTCAACTGTAACGACACGCCATCGGCACTAATTTCAAATTGGTCGATAGCCTCATGGGTATTAAGGGCAGCACTGGGAATATAGCGATAACTTGCATCCCAAGTATTGAGTATGAGAATTGAACCATTTTTGAGCGTCGTTTGAACAAGCGAATGTCCCGCTTCATCCACACCAACTGGTTGGCTATTTTTTAATTCAAACGTCAGTTGCGTTCTATCCAAATTAGACCACGATTTATCCGCATTTTGAGCAATCGGCACGGCGTGTATCGATTGCAATGCGACTTGTCCGTGTAAAACATTTTTTGTGACATTGCCAATTTGCGTTTCAATCAACGCTTGCCTTGCTAAATCATCGACCAAAATCGGCACATCTTTTGTGCCTGTGATTTGAATAATCACATTTGATTGCACGCCGTCGGTGGTTTGAATAGGGAAGGTATCAAGATAAATTTTGTCTTGTAAAAATTCGTTATGCGGTGAATTCGTGGCATAAGTCCAATTACCCAATTTATCGATGTTAAATGTCCCAAATTGACCGTGAATTGATTTTTGCTCGGTGATTTTAGGTAAATCGGTAATTTGTCCCGATGTAGTTAAAATGGAATCCGTTTCGACTAAATGCTGCGTGGTATCAGGATGCTGAATAATTTTTTTCGGCAAAACTTCAAAGGTTTTTGCAATTGCGACAGGTTCTAAATTGTTACCTGCAATATCTTTAATTTCCCCCGCGTTAAGCGCGATGTTGTACGTTCCCACGTCAGATTTTTGCCAACCACCTTTTGGTGCGTTAAGAGTGTAGGTTGCTGTGTTATCAACAAGCGTCACGTTTGCAACCGTTAAATTTGTTACCCCTGAAACAGAAATATCTTTAAGCGAAATCGTTTGCGTATCAACGCCACTACCTGAATCGCTGTACTTCACTTGCACGGTAAAAGGCTTGGAATCACTGGGTAATTCAAAGTCATCACGTTGCACTGAATCTGAAATTGGCGGCGTGGTATCTAATGTTGCTGTAAGCGGCAAACTGATTTCTTGATTCCCTGCTCGGTCAGTTTGACGTACAAAAACGGCTTGCCAACCGTCAGTTGTTAATTTGAAACTGTGATCACTTCCAAGCGTCCAATTTTTGCCATCTTCGCTAGATTCCCACGTTGCGCCTTGTTCAATATCCGAAACGTTAATCGTCCTATCAGCAGTAATCGCATCATCTTTTGCTTTACCTGTGTCATTTGCCAATTTGAGCGTTGGGGCTTTAATTTGCGTGTCTAAAATAAAATTTAAATTTGTTGGCTCACTGACATTTCCTATCGTATCGGTTTGGCGAACTAAAACCGATTTATACCCATCACCTGTGATGACAACATTATTCCCAGAACCGCTTTGCCAATTTTTGCCATCTTCGCTAAATTCCCATGTTGCATTTTGCTCAAGATTGGCAATGCGAAGTGTGCCGTCGCTGGTAATGTTATCGTGAGCGTCGTGACCCGTATCATTTACGAGTTTGAGCGTTGGCGTTCTAACTTGCGTGTCTAAGGTGAAATTTAACGTCGCACGGTTTAAATTCGTATTACCTGCTAAATCCGTTTGCCGAACCAAAACCGTTTTATTGCCGTCGCCTGTGACCACAAACGAATCATTTTGCCCGTTTAGCCAAGTTGTACCGCTATCTGTGCTGTATTGCCAACTTGCGCCATTTTCTAAATCTGACACCACGACAGTGCCGTCATTGGTTAAATTATCAGTTGGATTGCCGCTGTCTGTGCGTAATTGAATCGTAGGCAAATTCACTTGCGTATCAAGCGTAAAAGTGAACAACTCGCTGTTTGCGCTGAGATTTCCTGCAATATCGGTTTGATTAACCAGCACCGTTTTGATGCCGTCGTCACCTTTGACGGTGAAACGATGTTCGATACCTGTTGTCCACGTTTTACCGTTATCCAAACTGTATTGCCAACTTGCATCGGGTTCTAAATTTGAAACCGTGACGCTACCATCATTGGTAATGAAATCGTTTTGTTGTCCGCTGTCGTTGATTAAGGCTAAGGTTGGCGGCGGTGCAAACGTGTCGAGAGTGAAATTTAGCCTGCCATTATTGATGCTTAAATTTCCATCGTTATCAATTTGCGTGGCAACTACATTTTTAATCCCATCACCCGTTAAGGTGAATTGGTTGCCACTGCCTCTTGTCCATGTTTTGCCGTTATCGGTGCTGTATTGCCAAGCAAAAAAACCGCTTTCTAAATTCGATACCGAAACCGTGCCGTTATTGGTGACATGGTCATCATTTTTCCGACCACTATCTGTAACGAGCGTTAAGGTTGGCGTATCGGGTAAAAAACTAATTCTTGTGTTATCGCTAACATTACCTGCAACATCCGTTTGACGCACCAACACGGATTTAATTTCATCCGAAACCAATAATTTATTGCCGCTACCTGTTGTCCAATGAATACCATCTGGGCTAAATTCCCAACTTGCTCCTGTTTCAATTCCAGTGACATTTGCCGCATGGTCGGTGATATTTGGACTATCGGTTGCCAAACTTAAAATTGGTTTGCTGATTTGCGTATCAAGTAAAAAATTCAATGGGGAACTGATTTGACTGACGTTTCCTGCCAAATCTGTTTGCTGAATTAAAACGGTTTTGTTGCCATCGCCTTGTAACGTGATGTGATTATCGCTACCTGTCAGCCAGCTTGCGCCATTATCAAAGCTATAACGCCAACTTGCTCCTGCTTCTAAACCGACGACATCAAATGTACCGTCGCGGGTTATGAAATCATTTGCGGCTTTGCCCGTGTCATTACTTAACACGGCTGAAGGTGTAGCAATACTGGTGTCTAAAGTGAAATTTAGCACCATGCTATTCATATTTTTATTACCCGCAATATCCATTTGCCGAACGATGATGGTTTTATTGCCGTCATCATGCAGGGTAAATTGATTGCCGCTACCCGTTATCCAATTTTCGCCAGCGTTTGTGCTGTATTGCCACCGTGCGCCATTTTCTAAACCGAAAACATTAACGTTGCCATCACTGGTTAAATTATCGCCTTGTTTGCCCGTATCATTTTCTAGCATTAAAAACGGCATATCAGCTCTGCTGTCTAAAATGAAATTTAGTGCAGCGTAAGTTTGACTCGTGTTACCAGCGGTATCCATTTGACGTACTAACAGCGTT
>JAQTXN010000219.1 GCA_028688755.1 Methylococcales bacterium
TCCTGAGCAAGCCGAATTACTCGAAGCCGCGCAATTTGGCAATCTTGCCCAAGACGGCAACGAAGATAAATTAGCCGTAAAAATTCAATTACTCGAAGGTTGTGCGGCGGTGTATTGCCAAGCCATTGGTGCATCAGCAATTAAACAAATCATCGCGCACGGTATTCAACCTGTAAAAGTTCACGAAGGCAGTCGCATTAAAAATTTGATTGAAGATTTACAAAATGAAATGAAATCAGGCGCAACCAGTTGGCTTGCTAAAGCAATCAATCAAAACAAAACGCCTGATCCAAAACGTTTTGATGCGATGGCTGAAGAAGATTGGCAAGAATAATTTTAAAAACCTCCAGAGGATTTACCCATGAGCGAATTAGTTGTTCAAGAAAATGACCCATTTTTAACGTCAGATGTTGTTGTTGAAATTTTAAAACAACTCCGCGCCATTGATACTTACGACACTTACGACGGTTTGACCGAAGCGCAAATTATCGACCCGTTAATTTTGACCAAAGAACGCCGTCGCGAAATTCCAATTGTTGGCGACCCAGACGAAATCACGCTTGCTCGCGTGAAAGTGTATTACAACACTATTGCCACATTGGTTGAGAAAAAAACCAAAATGATGGCCGTTCCTGTTATCAACATTACGCACGAAGGATTTGGACGCGCGTTTGTGATGGTCGGCAAACTGATTGTGGTCGATAAAATTTTGCGTGACGTGCATCGTTTTGGTTTTCCAAGCCTTGAAGATTTGTGTGTGAAAACGGAAGAAGTGGTCGAAAAAGCCGCCGCGTTAATTGAAAAATACCGTGAAGTCGCAGAAGCCTAGAATTTGAAGGAAGTGCAAAAATGACAGAAGAAGAACTCAAAAAATTAGAAAAAGACGTGAAAAAAAATAAACGTCTCGCCAGTGAAAAAGCAATGGAATTACACGATTTAATCGAAGACCGTTTGCCTGACGCTTATGGCGAATTGATGGGCATTGCTCAAGCAACATTTGAAGCCTGCCAAGCGTGGGACGAGGCGAACAAAAAATTTCTAGCTGCCAGCGGCGCGTAAGGAGGAAAGATGAGTGAATTTGTAACAGGTACAACGTTTGGCGGCACAGTTTGGACACCGAATTACGTTACCAATTTAAACCAAAAAACCTGCATCGCGTGTGGACGGTGTTTTAAAGTTTGTCCGCGCGACGTTTTCAATTTAATCGACAAAGACGAAATCATTGAAGAATTTGACGACGATTACGGCGATTTTGAAGACGATGACGACAACAGCATGGTCATGAGTTTGAAAAACCCAGACGATTGCATCGGCTGTGAAGCGTGTTCAAAAGTGTGTCCAAAAAATTGTTTTACTCATCAGCACAAAGCTATTTAGAAAGGAATTGCCGTTATGCCAAGACCAGAGAAACACGTTTTTATTTGTACCCAGAATCGTCCACAAGGACATCCACGCGGTTCGTGCGGCGCGAAAGGTTGCGCGAGTGTGATGGAAGAATTTATGAATCAGATTCAAAGTCGCAACTTGTTTGAAAAAATCGGTTTAACCAACACAGGCTGTATGGGACCTTGCATGTTTGGCACAAATGTTTTGGTTTATCCCGAAGGTGTAATGTATGGCAATGTCACCAAAGACGATGTGGCAACGATTATCGATGAACATTTACTTGGTGGAAAACCTGTTGAAGCGTTAAAAGTCCCTGCCGAGGTTTGGTAAATCATGAGTCACGCGACACACTTTGAAGAACGGGTTTTATTTAGTCCAGATGTTCCGCCTGCTGTGAATGAATTATTGCAAAATGCGGTTGCGTTAAGTCACACAAATAAACCTGAAGCAGAAAAACTTTTCCAGCAAGCAAAACGTTTAGACGCGAGTTGTTTGCAAACGTATTTCGCGCTTTATAAGTTTTATTTTTATCAAGGTTTGTTGCGTGAGGCAGAATGCGAAGTGCTTGCTGCGTTGCAAGAAGCGGCAAAACAAGGTGGTTTTCTGTGTGATTATCACCGTTTAGCCTTGCAGCCCGATATTGATATGTATGCCAATGAAACTGCTCTATTTTACTTGTACAGTTTAAAAGCCTTAGCGTTCATCAAATTGCGGCAAGAACAAGAATCCGACGCTCGCGCCATTTTATTGCTGATGCAAAAACTCGACCCAGAAGACCGCGTTGGTGCATCAGTGATTCAAAGTTTAGCCGACGCACTTATCGAAGAACTCTCATGAGCGACAATAATTTAAGTTCTATTATCGAAAGCAGACGCGCTTTCGGCAAAGCGATTTGCCAGCGAATTAGCGAAGCGATTGTGAAATTGGGATTTTCGGTGCAAACGCCGATTGTTTTACCAACTTTTGAAGAGGCAGAATTTCGTTTAATTCTTGACCCGTTAACACAAGATTCAAATTTAGCAGGTTATTGGTACAACGAAAAAAAACAACGCATCGGACAAATTCAATTTAACAGCGACGGTAGTTTTTACGCCGAATACGACGTTGTGCAACCGCATCCAAGCAAAAAACAATTTTTTGTCGAAGGTATTAACGCTTGGGGACGAGAAGACAACATCAAAACCGAAGCCAAATTACTTGAATTGCCGCAATGAATCCAAAGCACGTTTATGAATTATTGCTCGACCACTGCGACACCGATGTCGTCGTGGATAACGTAATGATTGGTTTAGTGTGGACGCTTTGCCAAAGCAAACACGGCACAGGTTTAGCAATGAGTCCGCATTTCGCTACGCGAACCTTGCCGTGGTCGGGTGATTTAGTTGGCAAACCGCTGAAAGATTTAGCCGCGTGGATTTTACAATGGCAACCACATCAAGCCACGGTTGCGATGGCGGCAATTAACAGTTGTTTAAACAATCGTCCCCTGCCCGATTCTGTTGCCCTCGA
>JAQTXN010000079.1 GCA_028688755.1 Methylococcales bacterium
TGAGCCTTTTTTGTTTTTAACGGTTGTAGATATACATCGTCACTTCAAAGCCAAAACGTAAATCTGTGTAACGTGGTGTTTCCCATTTCATAAATTGACAACTCCAAAAATGTTAAAACCGCCAAATTTGCTAACAAAGAAATTAGTTCAATTTATTAAGGTGCTACGGCGAATAAGGAATAATTACGGAAATTTTCATACCTTTTTTAAGATTCGTTTCAATCGTAAATTCGCCGTTCAAACTTCGTACTCGCTCTTGCATACTGAATAATCCAAAACCATTTTTAATAGTTGCCGCGTCACAACCTCGTCCATTATCCGTAATGGTAAGTAACAAATTTTTATTCAATTCAACCGCTAAAATAATCGACACTTTTTCGGCGTGAGCATGACGAAAGACATTCGTTAAACATTCTTGAATAATTCTAAATAGATGAATGTTGATAGCTTTTTGGCAGTGTTCAATGTGTTCATCACATTGAAAATCAATTTGCAACGCTGGA
The DNA here is from genome assembly GCA_028688755.1 of Methylococcales bacterium. Lineage (GTDB taxonomy): Bacteria > Pseudomonadota > Gammaproteobacteria > Methylococcales > Methylomonadaceae > UBA10906. The sequence goes on from JAQTXN010000079.1 coordinate 504, forward strand.
CAACGTAATCGCCAACTATCACACAATTCGTGTAACGCCGCTTTTAAACCTAATTCGGTCAATGTCAACGGATGTAATTGTTGCATCATCGAGCGAACCACTTTCATTAAATGGTCACAGATTTCGATAATAGCCGTTGTACTTTGTTTGATAATCGCATTTTGCGTGTCGTTCATTCTAGCGACAGTTGCAGTCATGACTTTTATTGCCGTTAACGATTGTCCTAATTCATCATGTAAATCTTGCGCGAGGCGTTGACGTTCATCTTCTTGAATTGTCAACGTATGTTGCGTTAAAGCACGATTTTCTTGCTGACTTGCGTCTAATTTTGAAATTAACTTATTGATAGCATTCGCAATTAAGTTCATCTCATGACTTGAAAATTCGGGTAGACGATTCTGATAATCCTTTTTTTCAAGACGTTCTAAGCCTTCAACAATTAAATGAATCGCCTTTAATACGCGATTAAACATCACCCGAATCACCGTAAAAACTAGCGTCATTAACAAAAATAACAATCCGAAAAGTGCCACACTTTCTTCCCAAACTTCGTCAATTTCATTGAGTGGATTTGCTTCAATCATCACAATTAACGCTTGTCCGTCATTGGTTATCAACGCCCGTTCAATTTGCGTGGGTGAACTGCTGACCAATTTCACAAACCACAACGGCGGATTGACTGGCGTTTTATCTTGCCTTGACGTTGTTTTGAGTATCTTTCCTGCGGGGTCTTTGAGTTGAATGCGTAAATGGCGTGTAGCTTTTAAGGCTTGCAATTGCTTAATCCATTCTGTGCTAGCTAAAGGTTTCGACAATTCAAAGGTAATAAGTTGTTCTGCCAAATGAACCGACGATTGCATTTCATTTTGAACGGCTTCTTTGGCGTGCCATAACGTGCCAATCGCACCAATCGCAAACACACAAAGCGATAAAAATAAAATTCGGATATTGATTTGATAACACAACGTATTTATTTTCATAAATTTAAAAATTAAGCGAAACTTTTCTAGTAAAAATCGGGAAGACCTATTGAAAGACTCATTTCATTTTTAATTTCAAACCTGCGCTGCAAAAGAAAACCTCGTCACAATTTTTAGCCATAATTTGCGCGGCTCTGCCTGATAAATCGACAAATCGCCTCGCAAGTGCGTTATCAGGAATAATGCCAAAACCCACTTCGTTATGCACCAATACTAAATCTGTTTGTAGCGACATCACCGCTTCAAGTTCATCTAAAATTTGCGTATCGCTAGCTTGATGATAAAGCGCGTTATTTAGCCACATCGTGACACATTCCACTAAAACGGGGCGATTGCATGGTTTTAGCGTGTCATACAATTTCAACGGTTCTTCAATGGTTATAAAAAATTCTTCTCGCCGTTGTTTGTGAATCTGAATGCGTTGCTGCATTTCTGCATCGAGCAATTCGGTTGTTGCTAAATAATACGGTTTTTGTGAAGCAAAATTTTTCAAAATATAGTCTTCTGCCAAACACGATTTGCCACTTTTTACGCCACCCATAAATAACGTTTTCATTTACCTTAATTCCTTCAATATCAGGTCTAATTTCAAATTGTCTTTCACCATATTGGTAAACGTATCAATCGCGTTTTCTCGATAAACCGTGTAATCAAAGCCGTGATAATCAGAATTTAACTTTTTAAAATACGCCGTGCGGAAATCGTTATTATCAAAAATGCCATGAACGTGCGTGCCACAAATGCGTTCTGCTTGATAAAAAAGCGGATATTTTTCAAGTCTTCCGCAATGAATTTCATAGCCTTTGACCTCAAAATCGAAAATTTTGTATTCGCCCAAATTTAAAATTTTCGGTTCTTCGTATTTCACGGTGTCTGGAATGAAAGCAAAACCTGTTTCACAACTTGGCGTTTCAGATTCTAAAGCGAAAGCATCATCGAGTTTTTCGCATAACATTTGATAACCGCCACGAATTCTTGAATTTCAGCAAACAAGCCGTTACTTTTTAACCAGCGCAAATCTGAAAGCACGCTTTTACTGCCTGCAAGTAAAACCAAATCAAAATAATCTAACGTTTGAAAATCGTGAATCAGCGTCACATCCAGTTCGTCGTCTGCCATGAGAACATCGAAATCGTTGTAATTACTGAGTTTTGGCGTGGCGATAATGGCGATTTTTATTTTTACGTTCGCACGGCGTTGGCAATAATTGTGCAATGACTGCGAATCTTCCATATCGATATTGAGCGGTAAAAAGGGCAACACGCCTAAAACAGGTACGCCAAATTGCTCTTCAATAATTTTTTCGCCTTCATCAAAAAAACGTCTGTCACCACGAAATTTATTGATAATCACACCGATGACATTTTGCCGAATTTGCGGTGAAAGCAACGCTAACGTGCCATAAATCGAGGCAAATACGCCGCCACGTTCAATATCTGCAACTAGAATGATTTTTGAATTAAACGTTTCGGCGATGAAGGTATTGGATAAATCTTTGTGCAATAAATTCAGTTCAACAGGTGAGCCTGCGCCTTCAGCAATGACTAACTCGTAATCGTGCAGTAATTGCGAAAACGCATTTTTAACGTGGCATTTCAACTCATCAATTTCATCGAAATACGCAGAAATCGGCTGATTTTTATGCACCAAACCATTCACAACTACTTGCACGCCGCCGTTTGCATAAGATTTGAGTAACACAGGATTGAATAAATAACTCGGCGGCGTTCGAGCAGCTTGCGCTTGAAAATACTGAGCGCGAGAGATTTCTCGACCTTCAATTGTCACGCAAGAATTATTCGAAACATTTTGCGCTTTAAACGGCGCAACGTTTACGCCTAAATCAGAAAAGATACGGCTTAATGCCATAACGACACTGGTTTTGCCCGCATCTGAGCTGGTACCGACAACGAGAAGATTGTGCATAAATTTAAAAGAAAACATGAAATTGCAAAGGATTGTGTCCATTGTAAAGCAAGATAAAATGTTAGAATTCACACTTTCATCTTTGAGCTATTTTTATTAAGTCATTCATGCGTTCATTGCATCTTTTCATTTTTGGATTATTACTTAGCGTTTGCTTGCCTGTTTTTGCTGCACCTGAAAAAGTAAGTTTGCAATTGAAATGGTTACATTCATTTCAATTTGCAGGGTATTACGCAGCGAAAGCGAAAGGTTTTTACGCGCAAGAAAATTTAGATGTGGAATTGCGTGAACGTAAAACTGGTACCAACAACATTGCTCAAGTTATCAACGGTGAAAGTGAATATGGCGTTGCCGATGCGGCTTTGACTGTCGATAGATTAAACGGCTCACCTGTTGTCGTTTTAGCGTCTATTTTTCAACACAATCCGCTTGTTTATGTGACGCTTAAATCGTCTGGCATTACCAGTTGCTACGAAATGCGTGGCAAAAAAATTATGGACGATAATTATGATAATGCCTCGTTGCGAGCCATTCTTTACGAATCAGGTTTAACGGAAAAAGATTTTATTCATTTGCCAAATTCGGGAAACATTGATGATTTAATTCAAGGCAAAACTGATGTTGTGTCGGCGTATTCAACGGATGAAGTTAATCGTTACAAACAACGCAACGTGGAAATCAACATTATCGATCCTCGTAATTACGGGATAGATTTTTTAGGCGATAACCTTTTTACCACCGAAGAAGAAATCAAATTGCATCCACTGCGCGTGGAAAAATTTTTACGCGCGTCACTCAAAGGTTGGGAATATGCCATTGCTCATCCAGAAGAAATCACGCAACTTATTCTTGAGCAATACAACACGCAACATCTCACGCAAGAACATTTGAAATTTGAAGCGCGTGAAACATTCAAAATGATTACGCCTCATGCCGTGCCGATTGGTTTTTCTGATAACAAACGTTTCGAACGCATTGCTCAAACCTATAAAGAACTTGGTTTGGTCAAATCCATCGATAAATTAAATGGCTTTATTTACAAGCAACAAAAATATCAGTCACTGCAAATTACCAATGAAGAAAAAACGTGGCTCACGCAACATCCTGTTATTCGTGTTGGGATTGATTCGACGTTCGCGCCTTATGAATGGCTTAACGATAAAAACGACTATGTTGGTTTAAGTGCAGATTATTTGCACAACGTTGAATCAATTCTTGGCGTGAAGTTTGACATTGTCAAAGACAAAACATTCGCACAAGCCATTGTCATGGCAGAACATGGTGAAATTGATATGCTCACCGATGTGAATAAAACGCCTAGTCGAGAACAGTATTTAAACTTCACCGAAGCCTTTATTAGCAATCCTATTATCATTGTCGATAACGGAACCAACAATTTTATCGGTGGATTAGCAAAACTGACAGGTAAAAAAGTAGTCATTGAAAAGGGGTATTTTATTGCCGAATTGATTGCTCAAGATTATCCACAAATTCAAATTACCGAAGCAGAAAATATCAGCAAAGCATTGCAATTACTGAGTAAAGGCGAGGTAGATGCGTATATTGGCGATGCCGCTTCGGTGAATTATGAAATCAAAAGAAGTGGCATGCTTAATTTGCGCTTTGCTGGCGAAACGGAATATCGCAGTAATCACCGCATGGGCGCATTAAAAACGCATCCTGAATTGATTAGTTTGCTTTCAAAAGCCTTAAATGCCATACCTGAACATGAAAAAGAAGAGATTCAAAATCGTTGGTTAAGTTTGAGTGTTGAAGATCATTTGCATTGGAAACGATTTACAAGATATGCGTTGCCATTACTGATTGCGCTATTTTGGGTTATTTATTGGAATTTTCGTTTGCGTCGAGAAATTAACACTCGTCATGAACTCGAAGCGGCATTGCAACAATCGTTGCATTTATTTAAATCCGTGGTTGATAACACACCGTTAGTTCGTATTTTTTGGAAAGATTTGGACGGTAATTATTTAGGCGCAAATGCCGCATTCGTAAAAGATGCAGGTCTTAATTCTGATGTGGAATTGATTGGAAAAAATGATTTTGAATTACCGTGGGCGGAATTTGCGGAAAATTATCAGGCAGATGATCGACGCGTCGCGCTATCTAACAAAGCAAAACTCAATTACGAAAAACCATTGATTTTGCCCAATGGTGAAAAGATTGTCTCACGCACTTCAAAAGTGCCGCTACACGATAAAAAACAAAATGTGATTGGTGTCTTAGGTATTTACGAAGATGTTACCGAATTAAAAGCCCACGCGCAGCAACTTGAATATATCGCGCATCACGACATGTTAACGGGTTTGCCCAATCGGTTATTACTTGCTGACAGAATGCAGCTTGCGCTCGCACATTCAAAGCGTGAGCAAAATTTAATGGCAGTGGGTTATATCGATTTGGATGCGTTTAAAACGGTGAACGATAAAGTCGGACGAAAATCGGGTGATTATTTGTTAATTGAAGCCGCAAAACGCATTAAAAATGCTTTGCGCGAAGACGATACGGTTGCGCGTTTGGGCGGTGATGAATTTGTATTTTTACTGCTAAATTTACATTCGAACGAAGAATGTGAAACGACGCTTTATCGTTTGCTTGAGGCAATTAGTTTGCCGTTTCGTGTCAAAGAAAGTCTGATTTCTATTTCAGCAAGTATTGGTGTCACGATTTATCCTAACGATAACGCAGATGCTGATACGTTGCTGCGTCACGCTGATCAAGCGATGTACGAAGCCAAACAAACACGCAAAAATAGTTTCAAGATTTACAACATGGAAATGGCGCATGAATTTCAAGTACATCAAAGTGCGTTACAAGCCATTGAAAATGCGATATTCAAAGATGAATTTGTGCTGCATTTTCAACCAAAAGTGGATATGCAAAAAGGGATTATTATCGGCGCAGAAGCTCTGATTCGTTGGCAACATCCAGAGCGCGGTTTGATTATGCCTAGTGAATTTTTGAATTTAATTGAACATCATCCGCTTGCCATGCGTTTAGATACATGGGTGATGAATAAAGCATTAGTGCAACTTTCAAGCTGGCACGAACGCGGTTTGATGTGGACACTGAGTGTGAATTTATCTGCAAGAATGCTGCAAAGTATCGATTTTGTCGGGCAACTTGAAAGTTTATTACGCCAATATCCCAGCGCAAACCCTCACTATTTTGAACTTGAGATTTTAGAAACTGAAGCCTTGCATGATTTAACGCAAACCTCGAAAACAATGATTGCTTGCCAAGCGTTAGGCGTGAAATTTTCGCTGGACGATTTCGGCACAGGCTATTCGTCGCTGAGTTATTTGAAACATTTGCCTGCCGATATTTTGAAAATTGATCAATCGTTTGTGCGCGATATGCTGTTTGATATTGATGATTTAGCGATTGTTGAAGGCGTGATTGGTTTAGCATCTTCGTTTAAACGTTATGTGATTGCAGAAGGCGTGGAATCAATTGAACACGGTGTTGCATTGTCAAATTTGAAATGCCATTACGCGCAAGGTTATGCGATTGCAAAACCGATGCCTGCTGACGTATTTGAAATGTGGGCAACGAATTGGGAAGTGCCTGAAGAATGGAAGAAATTGGGTTAAACAATGAATAAAACGATGCACTTTTTTATGGCGGGCTTTCGTTTTTTACAATCGTATCCGCGTGTCATTTTGCCAATTTTGACGTTAATTTTCTGCGGTTACGGTTATGAAGTTTTAGTTGCACGTCCAGCGTTACTTTATCAAGGCGAGCCGCAAGCAATTTCAACATTCAATACCCATACATGGTTTCGCACGTTGCGAAATAACGGTTTTATTGTTGGTTATTCTGATTTGCGCGGTAATCCGCTTTGGGTTGAATACACGCTCACGCCTTTGCCAAATAACACCGAACAATTAAAACGACCTTCACATTTTCAAACCGATTGGCGAGCATTGAATCGTGTTGACCACGATGATTACACGAAAAGTGGTTTTGACCGTGGTCATAATGCACCCAATTTTGCAATGAGCAGTCTTTATGGCAAATACGCGCAAGCTGACAGTTTTTTAATGACCAACATCAGTCCACAACGTCCAAAATTAAATCAGCAAGTTTGGAAACGTTTAGAAGAAACAGAATTGTCTTTTTTTGCCCGAAATTTTGGCAAAGTGTGGGTGATTACAGGGCCTATTTTTTCTGAGAATGCTGAAAAATTGTCGTCTAATTTGTGGCATGTTGATATTCCAAAAGCGTTTTATAAAATTTACGTTACCGAAGAATCAGACAGCAAACCTGCGTTTGCACTGGCTTTTATCGTGCCGCAAACCGTGACAGGAAAAGAGCCTTTAACGCAATTTATTACCACCATCGATACGGTTGAAGCACAAACGGGCTTGGATTTTTTGAGTGATTTTGAAGATAAAACAGAAAAACATTTAGAAGGCACCATTGAAACAGCACCTTGGAATTTAAACGCGGTGAAAAAATAATGAAAATTTTGATAATCGCACCGTCTTGGGTGGGCGATATGGTTATGGCGCAAAGCCTTTTTATCGCGCTTAAAGAAAAGCAACCAGACTGTCAAATTGACGTGCTTGCGCCTGCATGGTCACAAGGTTTACTTGCACGAATGCCGCAAGTTTCAAACACCTTTGTGATGCCGATTTTGCACGGTGAGTTTGGATTGAAAACACGTTTTGAATTAGGTAAAAAATTACGCGCTGAAAAATATGATCAAGCGATTGTATTGCCGAATTCATGGAAATCAGCGTTGATTCCTTTTTTTGCAAACATTCCACAGCGTACGGGATTTATCGGTGAAATGCGTTATGGGTTGCTCAATGATGCGCGAAAATTGGACAAATCTATTTTAACAATGACCGTGCAACGGTTTGTTGCGTTAGCTGAAAACTCTCCCCTTTCCTCCCTTCAAAAAGGGGGGGATTTTACATTCCCAAGTTTGAACGTCACCGCACAACAGCAACGTGCAGTGATTGAGAAATTTAATTTACGTCTTGCCAATCCGATTTTAGTTTTGTGTGCAGGTGCAGAATTTGGCAGTGCAAAACGGTGGACTGAAGCGCATTTTGCCGAATTAGCTTTGCAAAAAATGGCTCAAGGTTGGGCTTGTTGGCTTATAGGTTCAGAAAAAGACAAACCTGTGACGGAGGAAATTAACAAACTTACAGGTTGGCGTTGCCAAGATTTTACAGGCAAAACCAATTTGACCGAAGCGGTCGATTTGCTTTCGCTTTCACATACCGTTGTAAGTAATGATTCAGGTTTGATGCACGTTGCCGCTGCACTCGACAAAAAAGTGATTGCACTTTATGGTTCATCCGACCCTAAATTTACGCCGCCATTACACGCGCAGGCAAAAATTGTCACATTAAATTTGCCTTGCTCGCCGTGTTTTAAACGTGATTGCCCGTTAGGTCATCGGGAATGTTTAACGGGTATTTTGCCTAAGCAAGTTGCGGAATTGATTCAGTTATGAAAATTGCCATCGTCAAACTTTCTGCGCTCGGCGACATTGTTCACGCGATGGTTGCATTGCAATTTATCAAAGCGCGTTTTCCTGATTCACAAATTGATTGGCTCGTTGAAGCGCGATTTGCTGATTTATTGCAAGATAACCCGCACATTTCAAACATTTTAACGGTCAATTTAAAAGCGGCTAAATCGCACAAATTCGCTATTTTTAACGAAATCAAAACTGTGAAACAGTACGCACAAGCTAATTACGATTTGGTGATTGACGCGCAAGGCTTATTAAAATCCGCGATTACCGCAAAATTTTTGGGTAAAAATGTGGCGGGCTTTGATAAACATTCGATTCGGGAATCGCTGGCATCGTTGTTTTATAAACAAAAAGTGGCTTGTGCTTACGATGCAAACACGATTGACCGCAATTGTGCTGTGTTGGCAGAGCCGTTAGGTTTTTCAATTTCATCCGATGAGATTTTAAATAAAAAGCCGTTCTTGTTTTTTCACGAGCCGAGTGTTGATTTCAGCCATTTTTTGCAACGTAATTTGAAAAATATCGTGTTTGTAATTGGTTCAACATGGGCAAGTCGCAATTATCCAGCAGAAAAATTTGTCCAAGTTGCCAACGCGCTGCAACAAAATTGTTTGCTGATTTGGGGAAATGAAAGTGAACGTGAAGCGGCTGAAACGATGGCAGCGAAGTCTGAATTTATTCGCGTTTTGCCTGCCTTAAATTTAAATGATTTGAAAGCGTTGCTCTCGCAAGTGGATTTAGTGATTGGTAATGACACAGGGCCTACACATATCGCGTGGGGACTCAATACGCCGTCAATTACTTTATTCGGTTGCACGCCGATTAGTCGGGTTTATCAAACGCAAATTAACAAAGTGTTAAAATCATCCTCAATGGTAAATCCCCGCAAACTTAATAAACGGGATTATTCGATTAAGGACATTCCACCTAAAGAGATTGTTGAAATGGCAAACACCTTATTGCAGTTAGGAACTTGTTGATTTAAGGTAAGCGCAATCAACATTGTTAATCACATTTTCAAAAGAGTTTTTCATGACTAAATGTCTTTCTTGTGGTCATTTGCACAACAAAGTTCAGTTAAACTGCCCAAAATGCGGTAGTTTTTATACTGAAATTGTTGCTGATGCAGAACCTGAATCAGCGGAGAATTTTGACAAAGTTCAGCACCAATCACCATCCACAATTCTTCACGGAGTTAGTAATGACTAAATGCCTTTCTTGTGGACATTTGCGCCACGATTTTGAATTGAATTGCCCAAAATGTGGCAGTTTTTACTCAACAATAATGGATGATTTGGCTATGCCCGAAGAGACAAAAACAAAACTCTTAACAAAAATAAAAACGCATTTAGAACATCCAAAACATCGTGGACTAGCAATCAGCATAGGTATTTTCATGATTATTTTATTAGGCTTATTTCTATGAGATTGAAATGTTATTTTGCGATGGCAATGATTTTCGTGAGCGCAAATACGTTTGCCGCCGCAGCGATTGAAAATTGGCAAACAGAAAACGGAAGCCGTGTGTATTTTGTGCATACCGATGCACTGCCGATGGTCGATATTCAAGTTGTTTTCGATGCAGGAAGTGCGCGAGATGGTGACAAATTTGGTTTGTCTTCATTCACCACAAATTTACTCGATTCAGGCGCAGGCAAATGGAATGCAGAAGAAATCGCGCAACGCTTTGAAAGTGTTGGTGCAAATTTTGGCACAGCGAGTTCAATTGATAACGCAAGTGTGACGTTACGAACGCTTACTGATCAACCACTTTTTGACAAAGCCATTGACACAATGCGTGTCATTTTAAGCAAGCCGACTTTTACTAAAAAAGATTTTATTCGTGAAAAAAATCGCACCCTTGCTGCGTTAAAACAACGTGAAGAATCGCCTGCTGAGTTGGCAAATTTAACATTTTTTAAAGCCATTTACGGTGAGCATCCTTACGCGCATCCAAATTTAGGCGTTTTAAATACGGTTGAAAAATTCACTGCAAACGACGTGAAAGATTTTTATAAAACGTATTTCACATCATCGAATGCGATTGTTGTGATTGTGGGAAATTTGTCGAAAACGGACGCAGAAAAAACAGCAAATTTGTTAGTTTCGAATTTACCGCAAGGCGAAAAACCTGCGCCATTACCTGATGTTTCCGCATTGACGAAAGCAACAACGCAAAATCTTGATTTTCCTTCAACGCAAACTCATGTTTTAGTGGGGTTGACGGGAACGTATCGCAAAGATCCTGATTATTTTCCGCTTTATGTGGGCAATCACATTTTGGGCGGTGGCAGTTTGGTTTCAAAATTATTTGACGAAGTACGCGAAAAACGCGGCTTAGCTTACAGTGCGTCGAGTAGTTTTATGCCACTTTTGAAAAATGGCGTATTTGTAGCAAGTTTGCAAACACGCAACGACCAAACAGCTCAAGCTCTTGACGTTTTGAATCAAACACTTTCTGATTTTGTCAGAAATGGTGTGACTGACTCCGAATTAACCGCAGCGAAAAATAACATCATCGGCGGGTTTCCTTTAAAGTTTGATAGCAATAAAGAACTTGTAAATTACATTGCTATGATTGGTTTTTATCAAATGCCACTCGATTATTTAGAGTCGTATCAACAAAATGTGCAAAATGTCACCAAAGAACAAATCGCTGATGCGTTCAAACGACGTGTCTATTTAATCTTTTTGCAAACTGTTACAGTCGTGAAAAAACAAATGGCAGATAAAGCAACACAA
>JAQTXN010000220.1:0-977 GCA_028688755.1 Methylococcales bacterium
TAAATTAAAAGATTTTCGGAGTTTCATTTTCACAAAAGTACACAAGCCTTGGGACTATTTTAAAGATATTAAAATTACGGTGAGTGAATCCCTTGCCAATTTTGCAAGGCGTGATGATTTACAGGGCTGGATTCGTCCGAATACAGAAGAAAATATACCCGCACATATTGTTGAAGAAATCGCCCGCTTGAGTAAAGAAAATGCTGAATTGCGTAGCCAGCTTGAAAAAAATAGTGATGTTAGCTTTCATGGGTTAAGTTTTGATGAGCTTAAAGAAAAACTTGAACGCGAAGATTTACTGGAGTTTTTTGAAAGGGAGCAATCGTTATTTGCAGTTGGAAATACATCTACTACATTTCATATGAGTAATTATAACGCGCCAGAAATCCCAGAAATCTTAAATAAACTTTGTGCATTGGGGCTTGTATCAACTGAATTTACTAACAAATCACGAATTTTCAAATTATCAGATTCTGGACGAACTTTTCTTAATAAGCTGGAATTATGGAAATCTCAACAAAACTCAGATTCTTAATAAATTATAGCTTATTATCATGCCACTCCGAATTGTCGTAAATTTTGACTAAGCCTTCTGTTCAATCATCGCGGCAAGAATGCCTAAAATTTTTGCAGTGTTATCAATGTGATATTCCTTCATATCAATGAACACATCACGGTCTACAAGTTTTAAAAATTTCCACGCATTGCCTGTCGTCACGATGCCGTAAATCGTTTTAATTTCTTGTTTTTCTTCAGTATTAAACTGCTGTACCGCAATCATTTCAGCAATACATTGTCCTAACCCGCTGATGATATTTTCATTTTTCGCTTCGACGACGGCGATAATTGGCGCGGTAATAAAAAGTTGTTCGGGTGAATTTGAAATAATGAAATCACAAAAACCGTTTAAATTTTTTGACGCATCAACATCGAATTTCACACCTGAAAATAAACTGATTTTGTGTGCATACTTTTTT
>JAQTXN010000220.1:987-2879 GCA_028688755.1 Methylococcales bacterium
GGCTGATTGATAACGCCAACGGCACATTTTCATTGAGTGTTTCGATTAAAAACGCGCTCGGTTCAACGCTTTCACAAGCGGCGAATAAATTTTCGTTTTCAAGTAACGTGAGCTGGAATTCTTGCACCACTTTTTTCAAGGTGAAATCACTGTAAGCCATTTTTTGATTCTCCCACTCGTTGCTTTAAAAACGATTAACCATTATTACTAAATCGATACAACGTTTTGGGGTCAATATCGACGCTACCATTTTTGAATTCCAAACAACCCCATTCAGAATCAATACGAGCCGTATTTAATTCGGCTAACCTGACATAGTCGCCAACCAGATTTTTTAAATCAACGTCTTTAATTTCTCCATTTTCAAAAATGAATTTAAATTTATAGCCATCTTGTTGCTTAAAATGTTTCAGTTTCATTTTTATTCCAACGGTTCAACATGATAAAAGTTTTGAATATTCCACATTTCAATCAATTTTTCCTGATGAATTTCTGGCATTATTTTTTCCTAGAAATACGTTGATTCTTTTTTATTTAACCAAACATCGCAATTAAATTCTTAATCCCCGACATCAACACATCGATTTCAGCCTTGGTGTTATACATCGCAAACGACGCGCGAGCTGTCGCAGGCACTTTGTAAAAATCCATCACAGGCATGGCGCAATGATGACCTGCACGAATCGCAATCCCTAAACTGTCGAGCATTGTACCAATATCGTGCGGGTGAATTTTATGCAGCGTAAAAGACAAAATCCCACCTTTCTCTTTCGCTTCACCGATAATTTTTAAACCATCGATTTGCAAGGCTTGTTCGGTTGCATAAGCGAGCAATTCCGCTTCATGCGCCGCAATCGCATCCATGCCAATCGAATTTAAATAATCAATCGCCGCACCTAAACCAATCACTTCGGCAATGCTGGGCGTACCTGCTTCAAATTTATGTGGCAAACTCGCGTAAGTGCTTTTTTCAAACGTCACGGTGCGAATCATATCGCCACCACCTTGATACGGCGGCATCGCTTCGAGTAACGCTTGTTTGCCGTACAAAACGCCCACACCTGTTGGCGCATAAAGTTTGTGACCCGAAAACACATAAAAATCACAATCCAACGCTTGCACATCAACGCTCATGTGTGGAATCGCTTGTGCGCCATCGAGTAAAACAGGAATGTTTTGCGCGTGGGCGAGTTCGATAATTTTTTCGACAGGGTTAATTGTTCCTAAGGCATTCGACATGTGAACGACAGAAACCAATTTCGTTTTTTCACTGAGCAAATTTTCAAACTCTGACATGAGCAATTCGCCTTGCTCATTTATCGGGGCAACTTTCAAAATCGCGCCTTTTTCTTCGCAAAGCATTTGCCACGGCACGATGTTGGAATGATGTTCCATCGCGGTAATGATAATTTCGTCGCCCGCATGAATGTTGGCTTTGCCGTAAGTTTGGGCGACTAAATTCACCGCATCCGTCGCGCCACGCACAAAAATAATTTCTTTTTCACTTTGTGCGTTAATAAACGTTTTGACTTTTTCACGCGCGGCTTCAAACAAATCCGTCGAACGCACGCTCAACGTATGCACGCCACGATGTACGTTTGCATAATCGTGGCTGTAAAGATTGACGAGGCTATCAATCACCGCTTGCGGTTTTTGGCAACTCGCGGCGTTGTCTAAATAGACGAGCGGTTTATTACGAATTTTTTCGTTGAGAATTGGAAAGTCGGCGCGGATTTTTTCAATTGGATAGGTCATGTTTTTGAAAGGAAGAAGACAAGAATTCTCGTCATTTTAGAGGTGTTCAAATGTTGAGTAAAGCAGTAGGTTTTTAAACTGAAAAATCTGAAATTGCAGCGTTTGTGAAATTAAGGAATTGGGGTGAACGATGGGGC
>JAQTXN010000080.1 GCA_028688755.1 Methylococcales bacterium
AATTCACAGCAACTTTCCCAGAAGATTATCCAAACGAAAAATTAAAAGGCAAAACTGCTGAATTCGAAATCGACGTTAAACAAATTGAAGAACCTGTTTTACCTGAAATTGACGAAGAATTTGTGAAGGCTTATGGCGTTGAAAATGGCACCGTTGAATCATTCCGTGGCGACGTAAAAGAAAACATGGAACGCGAATTAAAAAATAAATTGAAAGCCAATTTACGCAATGCTGTTTTCACTGCAATTTATGAAAAAGTCGATTTAACCTTGCCAAAATCATTGGTTGATGAAGAAGTTGAAGTGCTTTTAGAGCCTTATAAAGACATGGCGAAGAAAAACAAAATGAGCTTTGATTCATTTAGACAATTCTTGCCACTTGATGTTTTTGAAACTGACGCAAAACGCCGCGTTGCATTAGGTTTGATTATTGGCGAAGTGATTCACCAAAACGAATTGAAAGTTGACGAAGATAAAGTTCGCGCTCACGTTGAAGACATGGCGAAAAGTTATGAAAAACCTGAGCAAGTCGTTGAATGGTATTACAAAGATGAAAACCGTTTAAAAGACGTGCGTCAAATGACAATGGAAGAACAAGTTACAGAATTTTTGCTTGCAAAATCAACCATTAAAACTGAAAACGTTGATTTCAACACAGTTATGAATAGCGCGAACGCTTAATTTTTACTTTCGGGACATAAACATGTATTCACAACAACTCGCGCAAATGATGGCAACGCAAGCAGCAGGCGGCTTGGTGCCGGTGGTTGTCGAACAAACTGCTCGCGGCGAACGTGCTTTTGATATTTATTCACGCTTGTTAAAAGAGCGCGTCATTTTCTTAGTCGGTCAAGTCGAAGATTACATGGCAAATCTTGTCGTGGCGCAGTTGTTGTTTTTAGAATCTGAAAATCCTGATAAAGATATTCACCTCTATATCAATTCACCAGGTGGTTCGGTGACGGCGGGAATGTCAATTTACGACACGATGCAATTTATCAAACCTGACGTAAGCACAATGTGTATTGGTCAAGCCGCAAGTATGGGAGCCGTGTTATTAACGGCTGGTGCGAAAGGCAAACGTTATTGTTTACCGAATTCGCGCGTGATGATTCATCAGCCTTTAGGTGGTTTTTCAGGGCAAGCGTCTGATTTTGAAATTCACGCAAAAGAGATTTTGTCGATTCGTGAAAAGTTGAACAAAATTTTGGCGCATCACTCTGGGCAATCGTTGAAAAAAATTCAAGCCGACACCGACCGCGATAACTTTTTGAGCGCGACAGATGCTGTAACTTACGGATTGATTGATGAAGTTCTCACTGATCGCTCTAGCATTTCAAAAAAATCCGAAAAATAGGACGTTGCGATGAGCAAAAATAGAGATTCTGACGACGAAAAAGTGGTTTATTGCTCGTTTTGCGACAAAAGCCAAGCTGAAGTTCGCAAAATGATAGCAGGTCCTTCAGTCTATATTTGCGATGAATGCGTGGCGTTGTGCGAAGACATTTTGATTGAAGAGTTGGGCGAAATTCCAACCATTAGCGAAGGTGATTTGCCTAAGCCGAAAGAAATCAAAACCGAGTTAGATGCTTACGTTATTGGTCAAGAAAAAGCGAAGAAGATTTTAGCGGTTGCGGTTTATAACCACTACAAACGTTTGCGAAACAAAAATACCAAGTCTAAAAAAGACAACGTGGAACTTTCAAAAAGTAACATTTTGTTGATTGGGCCAACGGGTTCAGGAAAAACGTTATTGGCGGAAACGCTCGCGCGTCTGCTGGATGTGCCGTTTGCGATTGCTGATGCGACCACGCTTACTGAAGCAGGTTATGTTGGTGAAGACGTTGATAATATCATTCAAAAAATTCTACAAAAATGCGACTACGACGTTGAAAAAGCCGAATCTGCAATTGTTTATATTGACGAAATCGACAAAATTTCACGCCGTTCAGAAAGTGCATCGATTACCCGTGACGTTTCGGGCGAGGGTGTGCAACAAGCGTTATTGAAATTGATTGAAGGTACGGTTGCTTCTGTTTCACCACAAGGCGGACGTAAAAATCCAAATCAAGACTTCATTCACGTTAATACCAAAAACATTTTATTCATTGTTGGTGGTGCATTTTCTGGCCTAGACAAAGTTATTCAAGCTCGTTCTGAAAAAGGCGGTATTGGTTTTTCTGCGGAAGTGAAAACGAAAGACGAAAGTAAAAATGTCGGTGAGTGGTTTGCACAAGTTGAAGCAGATGATTTAATTCGTTACGGTTTAATTCCTGAATTAGTTGGACGTTTGCCTGTTGTGGCAACCCTTGAAGAACTGGATGAAGCGGCATTGATTCAAATTCTGACTGAACCTAAAAATGCGTTAATCAAGCAATATAAACATTTGTTTGAAATGGAAGGGGCAGAACTTGAATTTAGTGAAGATTCGCTTTCAACGATTGCTCAAAAAGCGATGGAACGTAAAACAGGCGCACGCGGTTTGCGGACGATTGTTGAAAACGTGCTATTAAATACAATGTATGAGATTCCATCAGCCGATAACGTCGAAAAAGTCGTTATCGATAAAGAAGTTATTTTAGGAAATACTGAACCTAAGATGATTTTAAAAACCGAAAAAGCTGAAAAACCTGAACGCAAAACCAAAAAGGTTGCTGCTGAAGGCTAAACAAAAAAGCGTGTGTTCAAACGAACACACGCTTTTTCAAAATTTCTAAATGCGCCCGTAGCTCAGCTGGATAGAGCGCAGCCCTCCGGAGGCTGAGGTCAGAGGTTCGAATCCCCTCGGGCGTGCCACGATTTACCGCAACACGCCATTTCATTTCTTTAAATCACGATATTCACAAGTTTCCCCGCAACAACAATCACTTTTTTCACAGGTGAACCGTCGATAAATTTCAACACCGTCGTATCATTTAACGCCGCCGTTTCAATTTCTGAATTTGTCGCACTCGCAGAAACAGAAATTTTACCCCGTAATTTTCCATTCACTTGCACCATTAAATCTAACGAATTCTGCACTAACGCACTTTCGTCAACCGTTAGCCATTTTTCAGAAACAATCGCATTTTCATGCCCTAATTCGCGCCACAACTGGTCACAAATGTGCGGCACAATCGGCGAAAGCATCACAACAATGGCTTCGAGCATTTCGTGACGAATCGCTTTGCTATTGTTCGATTCATCGGTGAATTTCGACAATGTGTTGAGCAATTCCATATTTGCCGCAATCGCGGTGTTAAAAATCGTCCGAACACCCATGTCGTGCGTGACTTTTTGAATCGTTTGATGCAACTGACGACGCACGGTTTGTTGTTCGTCAGTTAAATCACCTTCGATTTTAAATTTCGCACCTTGCACCTGCTCAGAATGCAAAAACACTTGTCGCCACAAACGTTTCAAAAAGCGCGATGCGCCTTCTACGCCGTCGGCTGACCATTCGAGTGATTGCTCTGGTGGCGCGGCAAACATGATGAACAAACGCACGGTGTCTGCGCCGTATTTTTCGATAAGTTCTTGCGGGTCAACGGTATTGCCTTTGGATTTCGACATTTTACTGCCATCCATTAACACCATGCCTTGCGTGAGTAATTTTTTAAACGGTTCATCACAAACGACCAAACCTTCGTCACGCAACAATTTGGTATAAAAACGCGCATACAACAAATGCAAAATCGCGTGTTCAATCCCGCCGATGTAATGGTCTACAGGCAACCAATGTTTTGCACTTTTGCCGAGCATTGCATCGTTTGGCTGACTCGCAAAACGCGCGAAATACCACGACGATTCCATAAAGGTGTCAAATGTATCGGTTTCACGTTTAGCAGGTTTGCCACATTTTGGACAATCAACGTGTGAAAAAGTTGGATGTGCGACGAGTGGCGATTGCGAACCGTCTAAAATCACGTCGCGTGGCAATTGCACAGGCAAATCTTTATCGGGAACGGGAACTGTGCCGCAATCGTCGCAATAAATGACTGGAATCGGTGCGCCCCAATAACGTTGCCGTGAAACGCCCCAATCACGCAAACGGAAATTCACTTTGCGAACACCTTTGTTTTGCGCTTCTAAGGTTTCGGCGATTTTGGCAAAGGCTTCTTGTGAGCTTAAGCCATCGAATGCGCCTGAATTTTTCAGTACGCCTTTTTGCGTAAAGGCTTGTTCGGTGCAATCATCGTTTTCCTCTTTTGCAGAAAAAATGACTTGTTTAATCGCAATGCCGTATTTTTTCGCAAATTCAAAATCACGTTGGTCATGCGCGGGTACTGACATCACCGCACCTGTGCCGTAACTCATCAATACGAAATTCGCAATCCAAACGGGGACGCTTTCGCCCGTAATCGGATGCAACGCCGTAATACCTGAATTGATACCGCGTTTTTCCATCGTTTCCATTGCGGCTTCGGAGGTTTCCATCGTTTTGCAATCTTCGATGAATGCGCGAATGTCGGCATTTGTTTCAGCGGCTTTTAACGCGAGTGGATGTTCAGCGGCAACGGCTAAATACGTCACACCCATCAACGTATCAGGACGAGTGGTGTAAATGCGAACGGGATTTTCATTTGGTACAGCAAAATCCATTTCCACGCCTTCACTGCGACCAATCCAATTGGCTTGCATGGTTTTAACTTGTTCTGGCCAACCGTCGAGTGTTTCGAGCGAATCGAGCAATTCTTGTGCGTAATCGGTGATTTTCAAAAACCATTGTGCGATTTCTTTGCGTTCAACTTTGGTGTCACAACGCCAGCAACAACCATCAATCACCTGCTCATTCGCCAAAACGGTCATATCGTGCGGACACCAATTTACAGGCGCAGTTTTTTTATAAACCAAACCCTTGTCCAAAAGTTTTAAGAAAAACCATTGTTCCCACTTGTAATAATCTGGGTCGCAAGTCGCAATTTCTCTGTCCCAATCGTAGGCAAAACCTAATCGTTTCAATTGGTCACGCATGTAATCGATATTGCTGTACGTCCAATCAGCAGGGTGAACCTTATGTTGCATCGCGGCATTTTCGGCTGGCAAACCAAACGCATCCCAACCCATTGGTTGCAACACGTTTTTGCCGAGCATACGTTGATAACGTGAAATTACGTCGCCGATGGTGTAATTACGGACGTGTCCCATGTGCAATCTGCCACTCGGATACGGGAACATGGAAAGGCAATAGTATTTTTCTTGGTCAGGCTTTTCGGTGACATTGAAAATTTTTGAAACCGCCCACGCTTGTTGGACTTGTGTTTCGATTTCTTGAGGTTGATAAATTTCTTGCATGGTTTGATGTTATTAAGTTTTCAAAACGGTGATTATAAAAGATAAACGCCGTACTTTTTTTAAATGGTGGTTTATTTTTCTGTTTTTATGATTCGGCAAACTGTTGAAGCATTTCTGCAAGTTCATTTTCATCGAGAATTTTCACTCCTAATTCTTCAGCTTTAGTAAGTTTGCTTCCTGCTTCATCGCCTACCAAAACATACGTTGTTTTGGCAGACACGGAACTTGAAACTTTCGCGCCTAAACTTTCTAATTTCGCTTTGATTTCGTTGCGTGGTGAACTGAGCGTGCCTGTTAAAACCCATGTTTGACCCGCTAAAAATTTTTCTGTGGCAGAGTTTGATTCGCTTTCATCCCAATGCACCCCCGCTTCAAGTAAATCGTTAACTAATTGGTTTTGGTTGGGATTATCAAAAAAGTTCCGTACATTTGTTGCTGTCACAAGTCCTACGTCAGGAACTTGCTGCAACGTTTCAATGTCTGCTGTGCGTAATTTTTCTAGCGAGCCAAAATAATTGGCTAAGTTTTTTGCACCACTTTCACCAACTTCAGGAATGCCTAGCGAGGTTAAAAATGTCGCCAACGTGGTGTTTTTTGACGTTTCAATCGCGCTAAGAATTTTTGCCGCATTTTTTTCGCCTTGACCTTCTAACAAAGCAATATCTTCAATTCGCAAACGGTAAATATCCGCAACGCTTGTTAAAACGCCTTGTTCGCATAAAACATCAATCAATTTTGTCCCGAGTTGACGAATGTTCATGCAGCCGCGCGAGGCGTAGTATTTAATGCGTTCAGCAACTTGTGCGCCGCAGGCTAATCCACCGCTGCAACGATAAGCGGCTTGGTTTTCAACGCGAATGACAGGCGAATTACAAACAGGGCAATTTGTGGGCATGACAATTTTTTTGCGCTCGTCGCCTTGCGAAACAACTTTAGCCACTTTTGGAATCACATCGCCTGCGCGGTGAATTTCAACTTTGTCGCCAATGCACAAATTCAATCGTTCAATTTCATCCATATTGTGCAGCGTGGCGTTGCTAACGGTTACGCCGCCAACAAAAACAGGTTCAAGTCGCGCAACGGGTGTTAAAACACCTGTTCGACCGACTTGAAAATCGACATCAAGTAATTTCGTTGTCATGACTTGCGCGGGGAATTTTCGCGCAACAGCCCATTTTGGCGAGCGAGAAATAAAACCGAGTTTTTGCTGCAAATCAAGCGTATCAATTTTATAAACAATGCCATCAATTTCCATCGGTAAAGAATCGCGCAAAAATTCCATGCGCTGATAATCTTGCTCGAAAGCGGCTTGATTAGCGACAAAATAGCCGTTGTTTGGATTGCCTTTAAAACCTAATTCATGCAAATAATGCAAAATTTCAGAATGCCGTAAAAATTCACGTTCGCCTGAATACTCGCCGATGCCATAAGGCAAAAATTGCAATGCGCGTTCCGCTGCAATTTTCGGATTTAACTGCCGAATCGTGCCTGCTGCTGCATTTCGCGGATTGACAAAAGCACGACCATTTTCAGTTTGTGCTAATTGATTGATTTGTTCAAAAACGGCTTTGCTCATAAACACTTCGCCGCGAACTTCTAAAATTTTAGGTGGATTTTTTGTGTGTAATTTAAGCGGAATAGCTTGAATCGTTTTTACCGTGTGCGAAACATTTTCGCCTATTTGCCCATCGCCGCGCGTTGCTGCGTAAATCAACAAACCGTTTTCGTAACGCAAACTAATCGCTAGCCCGTCAAGTTTTGGTTCGCTAAAAATGGGCAATTCAGCAAACGGTAACTCGAGTTCTTTTGCTGCTTTGACAAAAAAATCGACCGTTTCCTCAATCGAAAACGCATTTGCCAGTGAAAGCATTTTGATGTTGTGGGTAATTTTTTCAAACGTGCTACTCGCAATAGCACCGACACGTTGCGTTGGTGAATCAGGTTGTAACCAATCAGGAGTATCTTGTTCGATAGTTTGCAGTTTGCGAAACGCCGCATCATATTCGGCATCAGAAACCAGCGGTGCATCTAAAACATGATAAGCGTGATTCCAATCGTTAAGTTGCTCTACAAGGCGTTGATAATCGTCTTTTAACATTGCATTCAAAATCTCGTGGCTTAAAAAAAGCCGAGCCAGTGAAATCTGACTCGGCTTGTTTGCGTTTTTAAATTTTACAAATTATCTAAAATGGCTTTTTTCACAGCGTCTAAACTTGCGTCAATTGTGACAGGTTTTGCGTCAGCACATTGCATCATAGCCGTGTCAGGGTCTTTGATACCGTTGCCTGTTAAGGTACAAACAATCGTGCTGCCATCTGGAATTTTACCCGTGCTGATGTCGTGCAACGCGCCCGCTAATGAAGTCGCTGAAGCAGGTTCACAGAAAATCCCTTCAAATTGCGACAACATTTTTTGTGCTGCCAAAATTTGTTCGTCGGTGAATTTATCGAACCAACCGTTTGATTCTTTTTGCGCTGTCCATGCTAAATCCCAAGATTGTGGATGCCCGATACGAATCGCTGTGGCAATCGTTTCAGGATTATCTACCATTTCGCCTAAGGCAAATGGGGCAGCACCAGCTGCTTGATAACCACACATCACAGGCGTATTTCGGCACACTCTGTCAGTGAAGTATTCTTTGTAGCCTTTCCAATAAGCAGTGATATTGCCTGCGTTGCCAACTGGTAAGCAATGGAAATCAGGTGCAAAGCCTAATTCATCTACGATTTCAAACGCGGCAGTTTTTTGTCCTTCCAAACGGTATGGATTGATTGAATTTACAATTGTTACAGGTGCATGATCGGCAACTTCTTTAACTAACGCCATGCCACGGTCAAAGTTGCCGTTGATTTGAATGATTTTCGCGCCATACATCAATGTTTGCGCGAGTTTGCCGAGGGCAATTTTTCCTTCTGGGATTAACACAAACGCTTGAATGCCTGCACGAACTGCGTAAGCTGCAGCCGCTGCTGACGTATTACCCGTTGAGGCGCAAATAATCGCTTGGCTGCCTGCTTCAACGGCTTTGGTTACAGCCATTGTCATGCCACGGTCTTTGAATGAACCAGTTGGATTTAAACCTTCAAATTTGACGTAAATTTTTACGTCTTTGCCGATTAAACGCGGAATGTTGTGTAACTCAATTAACGGCGTGTTGCCTTCGCCCAAACTGATAATGCGCGTCGATTCACTGACGGGCAAACGTGAGCGATAATTTTCGATTAAACCTGTGTAGCGTTTCATTTTGTTTCCTATAGTTTTTGGTTTTGGGTAAAAAGGGCTAATTTTACCTTAAAATCGAGGCAAATTCGGCATCAAAAAGCCTATTCAATACTTTCATATAATGCCAAATACTGTTCCGCACTGTTTTTCCACGAAAAATCACCGTGCATAGCGTTAGTTTGTAACTGTTGCCAAACTTGCGGAATGTTGTGTACAAGCATTGCGCGTTTAATCGCCTCAAGTAATGCTCCTGCGTGTTCATCATTGAAAATAAACCCTGTTGCAGTGCCTTCTACAATCGATTCGGGCAACGTATCGATAACCGTATCGGCTAAACCACCTGTTTTTCTGACAATCGGCAAGGTGCCATAACGTTGGCTATACATCTGATTTAAACCACACGGTTCAAAACGCGACGGCATTAAAAATACATCTACGCCCGCTTCAATTGAATGTGCAAGGGATTCATTGTAGCCGAGCGTTAATGACATTTTGTGTGTATAGGCTGCTGCAAATTGCTGTAATCGATGCTCAAAACCTTTATCACCACTGCCTAAAATCACTATTTGTACGGGGAGTGTCAATAATTCCTGCAAGCAATCAAGTAGTAAATCAATGCCTTTTTGCTCTACTAAGCGACTAATTAAACCTAACACCAAAACATTTTCATCTTTGGGTAAATTCAAATGCGTTTGCAGAGCGATTTTGTTTTTGACTTTATTTTCAAGCGAATACGAAGAGTATGTGTGAGCAATTAAATGGTCAATTTCGGGATTCCACTCTGCATCAATACCGTTAATAATGCCGACCAAATCGTCATTCCGATAAATCAACAAACCTTCTAAACCGTAACCAAATTCAGGCGTTTGAATTTCTTGAGCATAAGTTGGACTCACGGTTGTGATTTTATCGGCATAAGCAATTCCGCCTTTGATAAAGGAAATCATGCCATGAAATTCAAGTCCATCTTGTGACAATAATTGCGAAGGCAATTGCAATGCCGCCGCCGTAATTCCGCTAAATAAGCCTTGATACGCCATATTGTGTATGGTGAAAACGGTTGGTGGGCATTGATATTCAAGCGACAACAAGGCGGGAACTAATCCTGTTTGCCAATCATTGCAATGAACAACATCGGGTTTCCAGTCAAGTTCAACACGATTCATCGCAATTTCAATCGCCACGCGGCAAAACAAAGCAAATCGTTCCGCATTATTGGGGTAAGAATGTCCAAACGCATCGACATACGGATTACCAGCCATTGCAAAATACTCTGGGCAATCGACAAGCAACACAGGAACAGTGCTATCAGGTAATTTCGTTTCAAGCAGTTTTACTGTATGAGACCCCAAGGAAAAAGTGCTATGCAAATGGACTTCGTTATCCAATTTTAACGAACCATAATTGGGCAAAACTAAACGAACATCTTGTCCTAAAGTAGAAAGAGCTTTCGGCAAACTACTCGATACGTCAGCCAGTCCGCCTGTCTTAATCAACGGATGCGCTTCACTGGTGACAAAAAGAATTTTCTTCATAGAAATAAATTAAATTTTTAGAATGATTGCCCCAAGTGGCGGCAACGTTAAAGTCAGTGAATAATTTTGATTCATCCAAGGCTCGTCTTCGGTTTCAACTACGCCATTACCGATATTTGAACCTGCGTAATAACTTGAATCAGAATTAAAAATTTCACGATAAACACCTTTGTCAGGTACGCCAATGCGATAGTTTTCGCGTATTACAGGTGTGAAATTCAACACAATAATAATGCGCGATTGTCCGTGAATACGTTGGAAACACAAAATTGACTGTTGCACATCGTGGCAATCAATCCATTCAAAACCACGTTGTTCAAAATCATGGCGATGCAACGCAGGTTCTGTTTTGTAAAGATGATTTAAATCTTTAACAAGCGTTTGCAAACCACTGTGATGCGGATATTCCAAAACATACCAATCGAGAGCTTTATGGAAATTCCATTCTGTCCCTTGACCAAATTCACAACCCATAAACAGCAATTTTTTGCCTGGGTAAGCAAACATGAACGTGTAAAGCAAACGTAAATTGGCAAAACGCTGCCATTCGTCGCCTTTCATTTTGTTGAGTAGCGAACCTTTGCCATGAACGACTTCATCGTGTGAGAAGGGCAGGGTGAAATTTTCGCTAAACGCATAGAGCATTCCGAACGTGAGTTGATCGTGATGATATTGGCGATGGATGGGATCTTCTTGCATATATTTTAAAACATCGTGCATCCAACCCATGTTCCATTTCATCGAAAACCCTAAACCGCCTGCCCACGTCGGACGTGTGACTTGCGGCCAAGAAGTCGATTCTTCAGCCATAATCACCGTGCCTGGTTGCTGCTGATGAGTAATCGTATTGAGTTCGCGTAAAAAGTCGATGGCTTCTAAATTTTCATTGCCACCGTAACAATTTGGAATCCAATCATCGGCTTCACGGGAATAATCCAAATATAACATTGACGCAACGGCATCAACGCGCAAGCCATCTAAATGGAATTCTTCAAGCCAAAAAACGGCACTGGCAAGCAAAAAGTTTTTAACTTCATTACGACCAAAGTTATAAATCAACGTTCCCCAATCACGATGTTCACCTTTGCGAGGGTCTTCGTGTTCATAAAGTGCGCTGCCGTCAAAACGCGCAAGGGCAAAATTATCTTTTGGGAAATGTGCGGGAACCCAATCAAGAATGACACCGATATTGTGTTGATGAAAATAATCGATGAAATAACGGAAATCGTCGGCATTACCAAAACGACTGGTTGGTGCGAAATATCCTGTTGTTTGATAGCCCCACGAATCATCAAGCGGATGCTCCGTGATTGGCAGTAATTCAATATGCGTAAAACCTAAGTTTTTAACGTATTCGGCAAGCTGAACCGCAATGTCACGATAATTTAAAAAATGCCCTTGTTTATCACGTTTCCACGAACCTAAATGTACTTCGTAAATCGACATCGGTTGATGTAACCAATCATGTTCGGCACGCGCTTTCATCCAAACACTGTCTTGCC
>JAQTXN010000221.1 GCA_028688755.1 Methylococcales bacterium
TGTCGTCCTTCAAAATTACGATTCGATGTTGACGCGCAACGCTCGCCTTCTTCTAAACGGTCGGCATTCATCGCTAAACACATGGAACAACCTGCATCGCGCCATTCAAAACCTGCGTCGATAAAAATTTTGTCTAAGCCTTCGCTTTCGGCTTGTTGTTTAATCAAACCTGAACCAGGAACGATTAACGCTTGTTTGACATTGGCGGCAACTTTTTTGCCTTCAACCACAACTGCCGCCGCGCGTAAATCTTCAATGCGCGAATTCGTGCAAGAACCAATAAAGACTTTATCGATTTGAATATCAGTGATTTTTTGACCTGCTTGCAAGCCCATGTAATCCAACGCGCGTTGCATACTTTGCGCTTTGACAGCATCCGTTTCATCAGCTGGATTTGGCACAACGGCATCAACCGCCACGACTAATTCGGGCGACGTTCCCCACGTCACTTGTGGTTTGATTTTTGTGGCATCGATGTTAATGACTTTGTCGAAAACCGCATCCTTATCAGAATGCAGATTTTGCCACACACGTTCTGCCATAAACCAATCTTCGCCTTTGGGTGAAAGTGGACGGTCACGGTAATAATCAATCGTCACATCATCAACAGCCACTAAACCTGCGCGTGCGCCTGCTTCGATTGCCATGTTGCAAACTGTCATTCGACCTTCCATCGATAACGCCCGAATCGCAGAGCCACCGAATTCAATCGTATAACCTGTGCCGCCTGCTGTGCCGATTTCACCGATGATGGCTAAAACGATGTCTTTTGCAGTCACACCTTTGCCAACTTCGCCGTTGACGTTAATCAATAAGTTTTTTGCTTTTTTCTGAACTAAACATTGTGTCGCTAAAGTGTGTTCAACTTCAGATGTACCAATACCAAACGCTAACGCGCCAGACGCGCCATGTGTCGAAGTATGCGAATCGCCACAAACGACTGTCATGCCTGGTAACGTCGCACCTTGTTCAGGGCCAATCACATGCACAATCCCTTGACGAATATCGCTCATACCAAATTCAGTAATGCCAAATTCGGCGCAATTTTTATCAAGTGTTTCCACTTGCAAACGTGAAACTGGGTCAGCAATGCCTTTATCACGGTGATTAGTCGGCACGTTATGGTCAGCAACCGCTAGATTTCTCTCCACGCGCCAAGGTTTTCTGCCAGCCAAACGAAGTCCATCAAACGCTTGCGGTGAAGTGACCTCGTGAACCAAATGACGGTCGATATAAATTAAACATGAACCATCATCTTCCGTATGAACAACGTGGTCATCCCAAAGTTTGTCGTATAAGGTTTTGCCTGCCATGTCTTTTATCCTAAAACGGCGAAAATTTTCGCGGTGATTTCGTCAACACTGCCCACACCTTCAATCGACGCAAATTTCACGTTTTGCTCAGGTGCAGAATAATAATCAACGAGTGGTTTTGTTTGTTCATGATAAACAGCTAAACGTTTACGCACCGTTTCTTCTTTATCGTCATCACGTTGAATCAAGGCTTCGCCTGTTTCGTTATCCAGCCCTTCATTTTTAGGTGGATTAAACTGCGTGTGATAACTACGACCTGAAGCTAAATGCACACGACGACCCGCCATGCGAGTAACGATATTTTCATCTGGCACATCGATTTCAATCACCGTGTCTATAGTTACGCCCATGTTTTTCAAGCCTTCAGCTTGTACAATCGTGCGCGGAAAACCATCGAGTAAAAAGCCAT
Organism: Methylococcales bacterium; assembly: GCA_028688755.1. Taxonomy (GTDB): domain Bacteria; phylum Pseudomonadota; class Gammaproteobacteria; order Methylococcales; family Methylomonadaceae; genus UBA10906. Next base: position 1,723 of record JAQTXN010000221.1, read on the forward strand.
TTTTGCAATCATCTTGAGTGATACGTTCTTTAATCAGACCTAAAATAATGTCGTCAGAAACTAATTGCCCTGCGTCCATTACTTTTTTTGCTTCAATTCCAAGCGGCGTACCAGCACGAACAGCAGCGCGTAACATGTCGCCTGTTGAAATTTGCGGAATTGCGTATTTTTCGGTGATAAATTGCGCTTGTGTGCCTTTACCCGAACCTGGACTGCCTAACAAAATGATGTGCATGGATGACTTAACCTCTGTGAATAAAAATGAATCTTAAAAAATAGTTAAGGTATTTTATCGTAATTTCTAGCTAAACTGTCGTTTAAATTGCGCTGTATCGCACTAAATTTAAGGTACTAATTCCGCTAACGTATTGATATTTTCAAACCCAATTGCATTTTCACCAAAATCAACAAAATGTGTTTTATGCTGTTCAAACCACAAGCGAACTTTATGATTTCCTTGCACTAAATAGTTTTCCAAACTCGATTGCAAATACGTATTTAATACCAAAAACACGCTGTGAATTTGTTTCCCTGTGCAAGCAACGGTAATTTCAGCATCATTTTTTGTATGAGCATCGAGCAAATGTTGCAATTGCATTGTCGTAATAAACGGCGCGTCACAAGGCACAACCATTAACAAATCAGCCTTTGTAAAACTCATAGCCGCTAAAATCCCCGCTAATGCCCCTGAAAAATCTTGTACTAAATCTGAAATAACAGGTACGCCAAATTTTTCAAACTCGTCCAAATCACGATTCGCGTTAATCAGTAATTCATTCACAATTGGACGTAGCGCGTTAAAGGAATACGAAATTAACGATTTACCATGAAAAAGTTGCAATCCTTTATTTTGAAAATTCATCCTTCGCGCTTGTCCACCTGCCAGAATCACACCCGTTACTTTTGTTTGCAATGTCATAATGTTAAGCTGTAAGCCTTATTTTTATTTGATTAAGGGAACCGATTTAAAATGAAAAAAAACCTAAAAACACTTTTGATAATGACCAGTTTCGTTCTAATTATCGCAGGTTGCGCGAGCAATCCCGAAAAAGAAACCGAAAATGTGGCTCTTCAAACAACGCCTACATTAACAAATGATTACCCTACTCGAGATCGGGTCGAATAC
>JAQTXN010000081.1 GCA_028688755.1 Methylococcales bacterium
AAAGTGGGGTTTTGAACCCGTATCAACGTGGGGCGTGGATGCCGAATTAACTAAGGCGCATATTAAAAATGCTAAAAAAGGTTTTTCGCCCTTTGGTTTGATTCGATTGTATCGTGACACGGGCAATGCTGAGTTAGTGCCGATTATCAAAGAATATGCTGAATCTATGCACGGGCAACGGCAGTTGATTTGGTCGCGTGGTTTAAAAGATTTATACGGCGTTGATGATGTTTCGGATGAGCGTTTAGCAGAAGAAAAGGATGATGATGCTTCTGAAATAGGGGTTATTTGTCCCCAGCAGTGGCGTTTTGTTGTTAAAAACGACTTACGCACTGAATTTTATTTGTTTGCCGCGCAAGGATTTGACGTTCTTACAGAATTTTTAACTTCTTTTTCGAATTATCCCGCTTATTCTCTTTTTCAAAATTTCGACGATTAACTTTTCTCAGGAAAGTTGCGCCTAAAATTCAGGCTTTTTCGTAACTAACCCGTGACTAATCCGTGTCTTTTTTAGGTACGGCTTTTTTTTATAATTTTTAACCGTCCCGTGAAGAACCTTTTTTTGGTTATAGACGGTTAATTATTATTTTAGAGATTACGAAAATGTTAAAAGTTGTTATCGAACCTGCTCAAGCTACACAGTCTGCAATTTCAAATCGTTCTGGCACTTCTGCAAGTGGCAGACCTTGGCAAATCCGCTCACAAGAATGTTGGATTTATAGCCCAAATTCATCTTTCCCGCGCTTGTACGCAATTAACCTTCCTGACGATATTCCGCTTTATCCAGCGGGCGAGTATTTGTTAGACGTTGAGTCGATGATTCAGCCTAATGATTTTAAAGGTTTGTCTTTGTCGCGTGGGGCTGCAGTTCTTGTAACTGCTCCTGTTGAATCTGCGGCGAATGACGATGCGAAAAAATCTTCGTTGAAATTCGGTTCATAGTTGGTTAGCCATGACTAACTTTATTCCGCTCATTGATGCTAATTCTCGCAATCTCTCTTTGCGTTATTCGGTTCAGAAAAACTCACTTTCATTCGTTGTCGTTCGGTTTGACGGTCATGCGTTCAGTTCACCGACTTTTGCAAATGATGCGCTCCAAGCTGAACTTGAAAAGAAATTTTTAGAAATCGTTGAGTTGTTTGAGGGCTATTAGTCGTGGCTAAAAAAATCCTTCTTATTGCGTTTGTGTCCTTTGGGATTTCTGGCTGTGCTTCGTCTTACGAGGCACGCCCTTTTTTTCGCGAAGATTACAAGATTGATTGCGGGAACGGTAAGCGGCTTTCATCTATCACACTTTGCAATCTCGATGCTTTTGGTTATTGAGATTTAATTTATTTAATTTTTTTGGGGGCGTTATGGCTTTGCCTGTTTCTACTTATTTCGATTCTCCGTTGAATGTTTCGTTTTATCAGTATGGTACTTCTTCTCCAGTTGCTTATAAAATTTCTCTTTCTGCGCCTCAACTTTTTAAATTTGGTGATCCTTTAGAGGGCAGACTTATTTCTCTTTTTAATGACGAGGGAACGTTGTTATTTTCTTATTCAGGCTCTTTTAATTCATCTCCTTCTTTTCCTTTAGATAAAGGCTCTTATTATTATGTGATGGCTGGTTCGGTTACTTCAGATGCTCAACCAACTATTTTGACTGCTCCAATTGGCGGTTCTTTTCCTTCTATTTCTTATGGATCTTCTGCTAAACCTTGGACTTCAGCTATTAAAAATTTTGAATTGCCGCCTTCTTTAGATTCTTTGATTGCTGATAAAGCTGCTTTGCAAACATCTGTTGCTACTTTAACGAATGAAAAAGCGACTGCTTTAGCTGAAAAAACGGCGGCTGTAACTGCTCGCGATACCGCGCTTTCTGAAAAAGCCACTGCTTTAGCCGATTTAACAACTGTTACGGCTGCTCGTGATACCGCCCTTGCTGAAAAAGCTACTGCTTTAGCCGATTTAACAACTGTTACGGCTGCTCGTGATACCGCGCTTTCTGATTTAGCTTTAACTGAGGCTTACGCTCATCAAAAAGATGAATATCTTTCTTCTGCCCTTGGTGAACTTGTTGTTTTGCGTGCAAATGTTGGCGTTGATTCTGTTTCTCAATTTCAAATTGATGCGAAAACGGCTTTAGATTCTGCTATTTCTGCTTTTAATTCAATTTCAACACCTTCCGAAGTTTTAGCGATTGACGCAGATAAAAAACAAATCGCTTCCGATCTTGCAAATATCACTTTTAACAGTGCCGATAATTTAAAACTGACTGCTGACGTGCGTGATAATTTTATCGTTGGCAATGCTGGTAATAACGTGATTACTGGTGGTGACGGTAGCGACACAATCAATGGCGGCGCGGGTGATGATGTGATTTCTGGCGGTAACGGAAATGATTTGATTGTGTCCTTTTCAGGTCGCAACAAATTAAGTGGTGATGCGGGTGACGATTCGATTGTTGGTTCTGTTAACGAAGACAACATTGACGGCGGCATTGGTAATGACACAATTTTAGGCGGCGGCGGTCATGACTACATCAAAGGCGGCAAAGGTGATGATTCAATCATTGGTTCAACGCTTAATGACACGATTGATGGCGGTGACGGTAATGATTTTATCAATGCTGGTGATGGCGTTAATAAATTATCGGGCGGCAAAGGTGATGACATTATCAATTCTGGCAAACACGATGACTTAATCGATGGCGGTGATGATAACGACACTATCAATGCTGGTGACGGTAAAAACGATGTTAAAGGCGGTAAAGGTAACGATTCAATCACTACGGGTAAGGGCAATGACAAAATCGATGCTGGTGATGGTAACGACATAGTAAATGGCGGTCTTGGCGATAATAACATTAAGGGCGGCAAAGGTGATGATTCAATCACTGCAAAATCAGGCATTGATTCTATTGATGGTGGTGACGGTAACGACACGATTGATGGCGGCGCGGGTGATGATGTTTTAGTCGGCGGAAAAGGTAATGACGTTATTAAAGCTGGCACTGGTAAAGATGTCATTTCTGGCGGTGCTGATGCCGATACGTTTGTTTTATCTTTGCAAGGTTTTTCAACAATCAAAGATTTTAAATCTGTCGAGCTTGATAAATTGGTTTTCACTGATTCATCAACACCAGTTGCTTTAGATGCTGCAAATTTTGTCACTGCTGTAACGTCTGATTTCACTTTTACAAACGAATCACCAGCTTTTGCTTATAACTCAAAAACTGGCGCACTTTTCTATGATGCCGACGGTTCGGGTTTAGATTCTCAAACTGTTCAAATCGCGCTAATCGCAAATAAACCTTTGCTCGTAGCGTCTGACATTTTGATTTAGCTGTACTAAAACTACGTCGGTCAGTGTTTTAACGTCACTTTGCGGGTTTTTACCCCGACATATTTTTGGAGAATTTCTCATGTTCAAAATTAAAAAAATCGCAGGTGTAGTCTCTGCTGTAGCTGTAACTTCTGTTTTAACCGTTTCTGCTGCTTATGCTGCCGTTGATACGGGTCCGATTGATGATCTTCTTACCGATGTTGCAGCCATCGGTACGGCTGTCATGAGTGTTTTGATTGCTATTGCTGGCATTAAATACATTCGACGCGCTCTCTAACAGTTCAATCAAAGAAGGGGGCTTAAGCCTCCTTTTTTGTTTATGCGTACACAAAAACATCATGAGCGGATATTTATACAAATCTTTTTGTTATGAAACTGTTGAGCAGGTTGCGGCAAGTCTTCATTCGTCTTTTTTTCTCGAAGGATTTGGCGTAATTCAGTCGGTTTCTGGTTTTGGCAGCGGCGTAACAGTAAATTACTTGAACTCTAACGGCAATTTACAAAGTTTCGTTTATCCGTTGGCGACTTGTGAAAAACTGGGTTTCGATAACAGTTTTACGGGTTTAACGGTAGATGATTCGATTCAAATATCTTCGGCGGTTGTTGGTGTGTTGATTGCGGCATGGTGCATCAAGATTTTGAGGAGGGTCTTTTAATGGCATCCGTTTTAATTTCCGACGTTCATAGCCTAGCTATTATTTATGCGTTTGTTGGCGGCGTTTGGATTCTTTTGAGCAATTAAGAAAATGAAAACTTTTCTTTTATGTTTTTTGTTGCTCGTATCGTTCAATTCTCATGCCTTAGTTATTTGCATTGATGATAGCGGCGACCCCGATTCTTGCGTTGACGAAGGCAGTTCTTCTGGTCAATCCGTTGATGGAGTTAATTGTTATTACAATAAGGATTTGGGTATAACTCAATGTAACACTGTTTTGGGTGATGGTTCGCTCGGCGGTTATTGGGATCCAAAAACTTTTACTTGTTCAAATTTTGTTGCTCCTGTCGTTGGCGCAACGGGCGAAATCACTTGCCCTGCTTCTCAACCCGTTTCTGTTAAATCAAAGACTACGCCAAACCCCTCGAAGGACGACAAAGCCTGCGACCCTACAAAACCCATTGACCCAAATAATCCAAATGAAGGCTGTGCATCTGAAGAAACAGCTAAAAAAACTAACGATTTGCTATCTGAAGCAAATTCAAAACTAGGTTCGATTGCTGGCTCTAATTCGGCAAATACTGGTCTTCTCGGTCAAATTTTGGGTACTTTGCGTGGGATTGCTTCACAGGGTACTGCGGGTAATTCTAAAGATTGTCCGCCTTCTAATGTTTCTGCACCTTCTTGTCCTACTGGACAAGTTGCAGGTTATTACAACGGAGAATTTTCTTGTATTTCAGATAATGGGATTTCTTGCGTTGGTGATGCTTGTCGTACAGTAATTGTTTCTAATTGTGGGGTTTCATCTGGTACGGGTACTGGTACTGGTAGCAGTGGCTCTGGCTCTGGCTCTGGTTCGGATTCTGTTCAGGCTTCTGATATATCTAAAACCAATATTTCTGTTCCTTTTTCTTCTCCTAGGGTCGCTTATGGATATTGCCCACAGCCCGAGGAATTTAAGGTTTTGAATTATTCTTATAGTTTTTCTTATCAGCCGCTTTGTGATTTAGCCGATTCGATGTCTGGCATTGTTATTGCGATGGGTGCATTTTCTTCGCTTTTGATTGTTGTGACTGCGTTATGAAGAAAGTGATTTTTTTGTTTTTAGTTTTATTTTCTAAGTCATCTTTTTCAGTTGTTTATTCTCCTCTTTACTTTCATGAAGATGTTAATTTTATGCAGCCTATCGATGCTTATACTTCCTTGGACTATTTGAATTCTTTGATTGGTTCTTATGCACCTTGTACTTTGCTTACGAAGTATGGTGTTTTGAATTTCATTCAATCGGATTTATCGGATTTAAGCGATTCTTGTTTTTGGGCAGGTTGGTCATTAGAGAATGGCTATCATAAGGAATTTTTTGATTCGTTGGGCTTTTTATCGCACGTTGATACAGCCGATGTTCCTCCAGTTTGTCCAGCTACAACTACGGCATCTATTTTTATTTTGACTTATAACTTTTCTGAGACGTATCAATTTAGCTCCGATTGTAGTTCTGACGGTTGCATTCCCGCTTTATCTTATTTTTTTAAAAAGTTTTATCTTTGTCTTGGTCTCGGTTATCCGTCGCCATCTCTTTTTTCTGAAGAAACAGCAAAAAAACGGAACGAATTACTTTCTCAATCAAATTCGAATCTCGGTTCGATTGCTGGCTCAAACTCCGCTGCTACTGAATTATTGAAAAAGATTAAAGATGCTTTGCTTTCTTTAAATTCGGCAAATTTTGGTATTTTTGGCACTAATGCCGATTCTTCTGAATACGAATCAACGCTTTCTGATTCAAATATCAACGTCTCAAGTATTTCGCCTTTTATGTCCGAAATCGGTTCATGTCCTAAGGGCATTTCGATTTCGGTTATGAATTCAACGCATTATCTTTCTTATCAACCGCTTTGTGATTTTGCTCAAAATCTTCGTCCGCTTGTTGTCGCTGCTGCGCGTGTCGCCGCTGCTTGGCTTGTCATAGGTGCTTTATGAATTTGGTTTTTACGGGCTTACTTCGGCTTTTAGCCGTTTTGGGTTTTGGATTTATTTCGTATCAAGGCTTTGATGCTTTGATTTCTGAATTAACTCGTGTTGTTCAATCAAATTGGCAGGGCGTTGCAGGTAATTTGATGACCTTACTTAATATGGGTGGTTTTACTGACGCACTTGGCTACATGCTCGCAGGTGTATCGACTAAAGCTGCACTAACTGTCACTAAAAAATTTATGCCTAAGCAATGATAACGCTGATCACCGGTACACCAGGAAGCGGAAAAACCGCTTTTGCGCTCGACATGATGGTTCGGCAAACTCGGCTTGATAATGCGCGAAAATTATATGTTCATGGCATACCTGAACTTAAATTGTCACATGAAATTGTTGTTTGTTCTTCGTCTGCTTGCGATTATTGCTCTACGTTGCCTTTTTTGCCTTTAGCCGAGGATTTAGAAAATTCTCACTGTTTTAGTTCTTCTGGCTATTTACGCGCCGATATGTGGCATGAATACGCCGAGAAAGGGTCGATTTTGTTTTTTGATGAAGTGCAAAACATTCATCGTCCTCGCGTTGCGGGTACACCTGTGCCTCCTTCTGTTGCTTCTTACGAAGTTCATCGACACAGGGGATTAGATTTTTTTCTTATTACGCAGAATCCGTCTTTGATTGATTCAAATGTCAGAAAGTTAGTTTCTAGGCATATTCATTTGTCATCGACTTGGGCAAGACGGTTGCAATTCGAGTTTCCGCAATGCAAAACCGATTTAGATTCAACAACAGGTGAAGGTGTTAAATCTAACTACAAGTTACCTAAGGACGTTTTTAAACTTTATAAATCAGCCTCTTTGCATACGAAACTTGAACGCAAAACGCCCTTTGCACTTTATGGCATTTGCGTTGTTTTGTTTCTGATTGCTTCGTTAGTTTTTTATGAATACTTTCGATTTAAAGAAAAAATGACCCCCGCTCCTTCACCTGCGGTTGCTTCAAATCTTCAAAAACAGAATTCATCGGGAGCGGTTAGCGTGGCGGGTCGTGACGCGAAGGCGGCGCGAGCAGACGCGGTAAGCGCGATTAAAACTCCCGTTAAAGAAATTCTTGATATGCCAAAGCTCTTTAAAAAATGGTCGCAATTAGGTATCGCGGATGATGATTTGAAATTTTTGCCGATTGGAATTTGCGCTGTTTCATCGACAAATTTCGTGAAATGTCATTTTTCGCCGAAACTTTCGTTTAAACACTTTTTCTCAAGTATCGCTTGCACGCCTGATAACTGCTTTGCATTTCTAAAGCGTATTCCGCCTGAAATTCGACAACATGAACCAATGCCAACGCCTTCATTGCCTTTTTCTGCTGACGCTATAACGCAGGCATCAAACTAAAAAATCTACCGATTTCTCGCTTGTAAAATATCGTTGGCTAAGTTCTGTTTTGCTGTTGCAATATCAGTGACTTTTTTTATATCTGCATTTCTGAAAAGCTCGATATACTCAAGGGTGGCTTTTTTCTCGTCTTCTGTCATCGTGTCGATGTCTTTGTCTTCGGCAAAGCATCTTGGCGGTTTTGGCAGTCCAAGGTATTTAGCGCGGTTAAAGTAAAATCCATCGATTTCGATTGCTTCGTCCCATTCACATAGTTCAATTTCGTTCATAAATCACTTTTTTGTTTTTGTGTACGCATTAACAATAGTTCAATTTCATTTTCATCGAGCGTGCCGTTTTTTAAACTTTCTTTTAGTGCATTAACTAAAATTTCTAGTCGTTTGTCGATTCTTACTGCAACAGTGGTCTGCCCAGTGCTTTTTGGTCTACCGCCACCACGCCAACCCCCGCGTTTTTTCATTCCGTCGATTTCTTGTTGTATGTATTTTTTTTGCGTCTTGTTTTCTTTTGGTTTTTCTTCAAAAGATTGCAAGTATTCAATTCTTGATTTGTATTCGTCTTCGCCGCTAAACCAAGAATTTAATTCATCGCTGTAATACATTCCCGTGCTATCAACTTCTAAATCTTTAAATTTTTTTAAATTGGCGTAATCGATTTTTTTCATTTCTCACCTTTTTTGTTTTTGTGTACGTCAAAACAAATAATACACATTGTTTTTATGTACGTCAAAACAAATTTGGCGATTTTAGTTTTTATGTACGCATAAACTAAAAAAGCCGCTTATTTGCGGCTTTGTTTTTATGTACGTTAAAACTATTTTCTAAAAATTCGTTTGAATAACAAATTTTCTTTTTTCTGCACCGACTGTTCGGTTTGATGCGTAAGTAGTTTTGTCAACTTTCGTCGCTCTTCGGCTTCTTCGTCTAGCCGTTTTCGCAAATCATCAATTGTTGCCTGCATCTGCTCACGTTCCCGCGCTCGCTCTTTCTCTAAGATTTCTATTAGTTCGGCGGTAGGTTTGCGTTTTTCATGGGGTAGGTTTGCGTTTTCTTCATCGTTTTCTAATTGGTAGGGATAGACACGGTGCAGTTCTGCGGGGTCGATTTCCCAAACATCTTTTTCGTTTTTTCTTGCACTTAACCGACCCGATTTGATTGCATCAAGCAGCGTGGCTTTTGCTTTCTTGCAGGTTTGAGACGCTTGGGTGAGTGTTAGTGGCTTCACTTTTTTCTGCTTGGGGTAGGCGGTACGGGTAGGTTTTGGTTTTGCACTACTGGTAGGTTACGGGTTGGGATTTAATTTAGCGTTGCAGTCCAACTGCTAAATTTCCACTGGACTATTCTGTTTAATAATTCTGTTTTTTTAAAAACAAAAATACTTCCGTTGTTAATTCTGATTCTTGAATTACTTTCTATTGTTCCATATACCGATTCGTTAGCCACAATAAAGCCATTCTTGTCTAAACCATCATATTTGATTGTTAATTTAACTTTGTTTGGCGAATCGTTGATCGCATCAACTTCCATCAATAATTCAGTGCTGTCTTTGCTGGTTTTACCTTTATTCACTCGCAACGGACTGACAGAAACTTTGTCAAAAAGCCTGATTAAGTTTGTAGGCTGTTCAAGGTTCATACATTGTGAAGAATTACATGATTCATCTTGATAAGTAATGCGTCCGCTGTTTTCGCATTCAAACTGTGCGGCAATTACTGAATTTGATATTGCAAAACTCGCTAACAACAAAACAAACTTTTTCATTACGCCGCCAAACCTTCAAGATGTTCAAAATTTTCAAATACGTTTTTTTTTGCCTCCATCATTTTGATGAGTTTGCTGTACAAGGTTCTGTCATCGCGGATTGTTTTTAAAATCTCGCGTTCAATTGGCTCAATGTCTTTTGCACTTTCGTTTCCATTGATAATGTAATCGGTAGTGACATTAAAAATTTCAGCCATTTTTGAAATTTGCGCTACTGTTGGATTGTTCTCGCCTTTTTCAATCAAACTTATTGCATTTTGGCTAATTCCTAACGCATTTCCAAGTTGGTTTTGATTCAATTTATTTTTTTTTCTAAGTTCTTTTATTCTGTCTTTCATAACAATCATCCATTTTTTCCTTGTTAAAACAAAACTAATAGTTTTAAAATCGCGCTGTTTTGAATTATTTTAATTATTTTCGTGACTAATTCAGTCACGGTTTAGTCACCACTTAGTCACTATTTAATATGGATGCTGAAAAAATACAACTTTTATTAAGTCGGCACGGTAAATCTGTTTGTGAGATTGCTCGTGATTTATCTGTTTCTCATTCTGTTGTTTCTCGTACTATTTCAAATGATCCGACTTCTTCCTCTAGTCGTGTTCGACTTCATATTTCTAAGATTGTTGGTTTTATGCCTTCTGCAATTTTTGATTTGTCGCCTAAAAAGCAGCTCTATGAAGATTTTTTGTATTGTCAAAGTTCTGAAAAGTCGGAGGTTTCGGCATGAAAATTAAAAAAATTACTTGGCGTTTGCGTTCTGATTTTGAAGCGATTTTTGAGTGCGAATTTTGCGGTGATAATTGCGAAAAAGCCTGTTATGACGATGATTATCTTCATAATCATGCGATTCCTCGGATGGTTTGTAAATCATGCGGCATAGCTACTATTGAAATGCGTAATTCCGAGGTTTCAGTATGAATTCCGAAGTCGAAATGCGTCGATCTATAAGACGCTTCAAGCGTTCTATGCAAACTTCTTATTTTTGGTCATTTTATTTTTTTGGTTTCTTTTTTGGATTTATTTTGGCTGTTGTTATTTGTCTCTTTTATTCAAGAAATCATTCAAATCATTCACATTTTTCATCATTTGATGTCGCCCTTGTTAAGACTTGCGAAAACTCAGTCCAAAATTGACAAATGACTGAATTAGATGCAAATTTTCAAAATTCGTTATCTTCTCAATCTGGGGGGGGGGCTGTTTTTGATTCTAAAACTTACTCGAAAGAGCGGCGTGAGAAATTAAAAAATCCTGAATTTCGAGAATTTCAGAAATCTTTAAATTTGCCTAAGCGATTAGATAAACCAAAGCCAAAACCTGCGGTTAATTTTTCTGTGCTTGATGTTTTACGAGCTGAACAGCAAAAAAACATTCCTACGCCTGAAAATTTGGTGTTTTTTGATTTTAATGGGCAACCATATCAACCACTTCTAAATGCTCATCCTTCTGATTTCAATGCAATTTTAAATTTTAGCCCTTCTAAATTAGAGGTTATGAGGTCGCTTGACCAGAAAACGGGTCAACTTTTTTATTTTAAAATCAAAGGCAAGGGTAAATTTAGAAAGTTTGTTCAAATCAAAGAATCGTCCGATTCGTTGGTTGACCGTTTTTCGCTTCAAAAAACGATGGCTAAGTTGTTGCCGAAATATCGGGTTTCTAAGTGTTTGCAAGTTGTTCAAAGCAAAGGTAAAGGTTTGAGTATTTTTAAAAGTGTTGCACATGGCACAATTTCAGTCTCAAATCTTCAAACGTGTGCATCAGTTTGGCATTGTCCCGTGTGTGCGGCAAAGATTACCGAGCGACGACGCGCAGAGGTAAATCAAGCGATTGAACGTCACAAAGCGTCGGGTGGTTCAGTGTCTTTTATTACTCGAACTGTGCCACATGCCAAGAGTGACAGTTTGATTGATTTACGAAATAAATTTAGAGAAGCGGACACCTTTTATAAAGGGCATCGTGATTATAAAACCATTATGAAAGCCAATAAGGTGATTGGTTCCATTAAGGTTTTTGAGCTTACGGTTGGCGAATCTAATGGCTGGCATTTGCATGTTCATGAGGTTTTATTTCATCAACGTGGTGTTTTTCAAGGGGTTGCGGTTACTTTAAATCCCGATTATGACAATTTTTTAAATTGTCTGCGTGCGGGATTGTATAAGCGTTGGGCGGCTTCGGCTGTTAAAGCGGGATTTGATGAACCTAGTTTTGCTCATGGTTTGCAAGTGCAGAATGGTGATTTTGCCGCAGAATATTTTGCAAAGTGGGGTTTTGAACCCGTATCAACGTGGGGCGTGGATGCCGAATTAACTAAGGCGCATATTAAAAATGCTAAAAAAGGTTTTTCGCCCTTTGGTTTGATTCGATTGTATCGTGACACGGGCAAT
>JAQTXN010000082.1 GCA_028688755.1 Methylococcales bacterium
CCGCCTGCTAGATCTAACACGCGATACCCTTTTCTAACATTACTCAAATCCACGGCAACCCGTTTCCAAATACGGTGAATGCCTAGTGACATTAAGTCATTCATGATGTCGTAGCGCGAGGCGACAGAATCAAAAACGCCTCGAACTAATTTGACTTTATCTTCGGTGGCGACTTGTTTAAAGCCAAAATGCGTGGTGTTTTGCGTCATTGTTGTTCCTTTGAGAATTCGGTAAAAGTGATTTTTGAATTGGCGCGAATTATAGCGTTAAAAACACTGATTCAAATATGCTTTTATATCAGTACACTGCAACAAAGATTCCAATTTTGACCACTTCGCGTAAAATTAAAGCTCGACTACGCTCAAACTTTGCAGGAATCCATCATGAAAAAATTACTTTTACTTCCTTTACTTCTCATTTCACTGAGCAGTTTTGCTGAAGAAAAAACCGCTGATGAATGGGAAAACACGACAATTAGCGATGAAACCATCAAAAAAATTCAAGAATCCAAATACGTTTATAAAAAATGTGTGGCCGATGAAATGCAAAAAGCACCGTATCAAAAACAAGAAAGCCGTCAAGCCACGGAAGCCATTGTGAAGCAATGTGAAAACGTATTGGCAAAAATACGCGAGGTGTATATCGCGCAAAAAGTTCCAGAAGTGATTGCTGACAGACACTTAAAACAAATGCGTTTGCAAACCACACGCCTTGTATTGCAAGACATGATGTATAACGAAGCGGCGCGTTCCGTACAATAATAAAAACTATAAAATCACAGAGGATTCAAACATGGATATTTCAAATTACACTATCGATTTAGCGTTAAAACCGACAACATTAGACGCTTGGCACGTTTGTTTAGCAGGAACATCAGCTATTTTGGCAGGCGCGTTAATTTTGACTTTGCTTGCATTAGTTATGTCGCTGACTCGTCGTAAAACAACTACCGAGCCACAAGTAAAAGTCGTGGAAAAAATCGTTCAAGCTGAACCGATTGTGCAAGTTGTTGAAAAAATCGTTGAAGTGCCTGTTGAGAAAATCGTCGAAGTCGAAAAAATTGTTGAAAAGATTGTTCAAACACCTGCGCCTGCACCCGTTGTATTAAAAGAAGCAAGTTCAGATGCCGCGTTGCAACTTTTGTATTTGTTACAAAATGACGCGCGTTTTATTGATTTCATCAAAGAAGACATGAGCGCACACAGCGACGAAGACGTTGGTATGGTGGCGCGTGTGATTCACGAAGGTTGTAACAAAGTGTTAAATGACCATTTCTCTTTCGCGCCAATTGCCAAAGAAAATGAAGGCGACAAAATCACTTTAATTGAAGGTTATGATGCGGCGAAAGTTCGTGTAACAGGTAACATCGTTGGTAATCCACCATTTACAGGCACGATTATTCACAAAGGTTGGCAAGTCACGGATGTGCGTTTGCCAAGCACTGTGCAAGGTTACAACGCAAACGTTATTGCGCCCGCAGAGGTTGAGTTATGAGTTTTTTTGAAAAAATGAAAAAACAGGCGGCGGAATCGGTCAAAAAAGATGAGCCGAAAAAAGAAACTGTTGAAGCTAAAGTTGATGAAACACCCGAAGCACAGCATTTTGATGTGGAACCTGAAACGGTTGAAATTGCTGAAGAACCTTCGATGCAAACCGAAGAATCACCTGCTGAACCGATTGAATTTGTCGCGCCACAAACGCAACATTCAAGCAGCAAAATTGATGACTCTGAAGGCAAGCATTTTTCAGTGGGCATCGATTTAGGGACAACGCATTGTGTACTTTCTTATGCTGATATTACCGACGTTGAAGACGCATTTTCACAACAAGTAATGGGCATTTCACAACTCACTTCACCCAGCATTGTTGAAGAAAAATTGCAGTTGCCCTCGTTTATTTATCAAGCCAATGACGCAGAATTACCAGCAAATTCCATCGTTTTACCGTGGAATCCAAAACCTGATTTGATTGTCGGGGAAATCGCTCGCAGTTTAGGTTCTAAAACACCGATTCGTTTGGTTTCGAGTGCGAAAAGTTGGCTTTGTCATGCAGGTGTCGATTGCAAATCAGCGATTTTGCCAGCCGATGCGCCTGATGAAGTTGAAAAAGTATCCCCTTTTGAAGCCACCAAAGCCTATTTAGAACACATGAGCAGTGCATGGTTGCATTTGCATCCAAACGCGCCACTTTCGCAGCAAGATTTAGTGATTACTGTGCCTGCATCATTCGACCCAGCGGCGCGTGAACTCACCGTTGAAGCGGCAAAATCAGTCGGTTTAAGTCATGCCATTTTGCTCGAAGAACCACAAGCGGCGTTATACAGTTGGATTGAACAAACCCAAGGCGAATGGCGCAAACAAGCTAAAGTCGGCGATGTCATTTTAGTGATTGACGTAGGTGGCGGTACCACCGATTTATCGTTAATTGCCGTGACAGAAAAAGAGGGGATTTTAGATTTCACGCGCGTTGCGGTCGGCGAACATATTTTACTTGGCGGCGATAACATGGATTTGGCGTTAGCGTACACCGTCAAAGCCAAAATCGAAAAAGACGGCAAACGTTTAGAACCTTGGCAAATTCAAGCCTTAACGCACGGTTGCCGCGACGCGAAAGAAAAAATCTTCTCCAGCGACATAGCAAGCGTGCCGTTAGTTGTACCAAATCGTGGTTCATCGCTTATCGATGGCACATTGCGTAGCGAACTCACACGCGACGAAGTGCAAAGTGTTTTAATCAACGGTTTCTTGCCTGAAGTGTCGGTTAGCGACCGTCCTGTTTCACGCGCTCGTGCTGGTTTACAAACTAAAGGTTTGCCCTACGCGCAAGACGCTGGCATTACGCGCCACTTAGCTGCCTTTTTAGCAAAACAAATCAACGCGGCTGACGAATTGGAAGGCATTGATGTACCTGAAGGTGCAACGTTCTTGCATCCAACGGCGGTGCTATTTAACGGCGGCGTATTCAAAGCGCAAGAATTATGCGACCGCTTAATGAATGTATTGAACGACTGGTTAAAATCTGAAAATGCCCCCGAAGCCCGTTTGCTTGCTGGTGCTGATTTAGATTTGGCGGTTGCAAGGGGCGCGGCATATTACGGTTTTGTTCGCAAAGGCAAAGGCGTTCGCATCAAAGGTGGTACAGCGGCAAGTTATTACGTCGGCGTTGAAAGCTCAATGCCTGCCGTGCCTGGAATGCCGCCCGAAATTCAAGCTCTTTGCATTGCGCCATTTGGCATGGAAGAAGGCACGCAAGTTGAATTGCCTTACGCTGATTTTGGTTTAATCGTCGGCGAACAAGTACGATTCCGTTTCTTTAGTTCGACCACTCGTCGCGAAGATGTCGTCGGTACACGGTTAGATTATTGGCAAGATGACGAAATCGCAGAATTGAACGAAATCGAAGTCGTACTTGATGGCGAAGGTCGTCGCAGTGGCGAAGTCGTTTCAGTTCATTTAGGTTCAGCAGTAACCGAAGTCGGTACGCTCGAATTGCTCGCCTTTTCAAACAAAGATAATGGACGTTGGAAAATTGAATTCGATGTGCGTAATTAAAAGCACCTTGAATTGACCCAAAATCATCGGGGCGGGTTCTAAACCCGCCTTTTTTCGTTTTCAATCTAGGCTAAACTTACGCAACGTAAATCTTTTGGAGTTTTTAAAATGGGCTTACCGAAATTAAAACAGCATTACATTACTGAACAAGA
Organism: Methylococcales bacterium; assembly: GCA_028688755.1. Taxonomy (GTDB): domain Bacteria; phylum Pseudomonadota; class Gammaproteobacteria; order Methylococcales; family Methylomonadaceae; genus UBA10906. The sequence continues at coordinate 3,704 of JAQTXN010000082.1, forward strand.
ATATCTCGACAGCGAAAAATTGCGAGACATTCGGCACGAATATATTGACGGCGAAATTTACGCAATGTCAGGCGCAAAACTGAATCATCAACGTTTGATTTCAACATTAACCAGTAAAATTTACGCACATTTAGACGGAACTCCCTGCGAAGTGTTTAGTTCTGACATCAAAGTTCGCGCAGATTCTGGTAATAAATACTTTTATCCCGATGTGCTGGTTAGCTGCGATAACGAAAACGGCGACAGCGTATTTACCGAAACACCGCGTTTAATTATCGAAGTGCTTTCAAAATCAACACGCAAATACGACAAAACCTTTAAACGCATTTGTTATCAAGCTATTCCCAGTTTGGAAGAATACGTTTTAATCGAACAAGACCACGTTGAAATTGAAGTTTGCCGTAAATCTGAAAATTGGCAACCGAACTATTATTTTATTGATGACGAAGTTACATTTACGTCGATTGATTTAACGCTTCCTGTTTTAGACATTTACAAGCGCGTTGATAATGAAGAAATGCGCGAGTTTCTCCACGCTGAAACACAAAAAACGAGTGGTGACGAATCATTTGATTGATTCAATTTTAATAAACTCACGCCGCGTCAATTTTGAAGGTGTCTGATTTTTAGGTACCATAGCTTGCTAATTGCTTAACTCATTTAACAAAAACATTTATGACAAATTTTATCTCAACCAAATCCATTCCTGTCAACGAACGCTTGATTATGGCACTTGATGTGCCAAGCATCGACGAAGCCAAAGCACTTGTCGAAGAACTTGGCGACAGCGTCGTTTTTTACAAAGTCGGCATGGAACTTTTCATGTGCGGCGATTATTTCGGTTTTATCGAATGGCTTAAAGCGCGTGGCAAAAAAGTATTTGTCGATTTGAAATTTTTTGATGTCCCTGCAACGGTTGGACGGGCGATTGCGGCATTGAGTCAAAAAGGTGTGGATTTAGCGACAATTCACGGCAACGACGCAATTATGGAATATGCCGCAAAAAACAAAGGCGATTTAAAAGTCTTAGCCGTCACCGCGTTGACCAGTTTAGACCGTGGCGATTTGGACGATTTAGGCTTTCAATGTGACGTGAAAGAACTCGTTTTATCTCGTGCTAAACGGGCATTAGCGATTGGTTGTGACGGTATTGTGTCATCAGGTTTGGAAGTTTCGATGTTGCGCGAACAACTCGACAACAAATTACTCGTCATTACACCAGGTGTGCGCCCTGTTAATAATCGTGAAGAAGACGACCAAAAACGAGTCGTAACTGTTGAAGGCGCATTTCAAAATGGAGCCGATTACATTGTGGTCGGTCGCCCGATTCGAGATGCAAAAAATCGCAAAGAAATGGCACAAACCATTCAAGCCCAAATTGCTGCACAATTCGTATGATTTTCGCCCCCGAATTCACCTCATCACTTTCCGTTGCGCTGCTAATGGGTTTATTTAGCAGCCTGCATTGCATTGGCATGTGCGGCTCAATTATTGGCTCGCTCACGTTCAGCCTAGCTCCTGAAATTCGCAACGACAAAAAACGCTTGCTGCCATTTATTTTGAGCTACAACGCGGGACGCATTACCAGTTACGGCATTGCAGGTGCCTTAGCAGGTTTGCTTGAAGTATTAGTTACCATGCCTCTTGGCGAAACGCACGGACATCGCATTTTGCAAATTATCTCTGCGTTAATTATGACTGGCGCGGGACTTTATATTGCAGGCTGGTTTCCGCGTTTTGCTTACATTGAAAAATTAGGCTTGCACGTTTGGCGACGAGTGGAACCGTTCGGACGCAAATTGATTCCAGTGAAAAACTGCAAAAATGCGTATTTATTCGGCATGGTTTGGGGCTGGATTCCATGCGGCTTGGTTTATGCCGCACTTGCATTAACTGTTACAACAGGCAACGTGCTTCAAAGTTCGTTGACAATGGTGGCATTCGGGTTAGGCACACTTCCTGCTGTACTAGGCGTAGGTGCAATGATTGGCATTTTAACGCGCCTTGCAGCCAATCAACGTTTTAAACAAATCGTCGGCATTATCATGATTGCCCTTGCTTTACTTGCCGCCTTTCCAACTTTAAACCCAATGGCTATGACTAACCCACACGCGATGACACATGAATAGTTTTAAAACCATTATTGGTGAGTCGCCCGCATTAGAAACCTTAATTCGTAGTGCAAAAATTGTTGCCGCCACGGATGTTACCGTGTTGCTCAAAGGCGAAACGGGAACGGGCAAAGAAGTTTTCGCGCACGCGATTAAAAACGCCAGTCCACGCGCGGAAAAAGAATTTTTAACACTCAATTGCGCGGCATTGCCTGAAAGTTTGATTGAATCAGAATTGTTTGGACACAAAAAAGGGTCATTCACAGGAGCTGTGCATAATACGCAAGGGCTGTTGCAAGCCGCTGACGGTGGAACATTATTTTTAGACGAAATCAATTCGTTGCCACTTTCCATTCAAGCAAAATTGCTGCGTTTTTTAGATTCGGGGGAATGTTTAGCTGTCGGCGATGTGCGACCTTATAAAGTCGATGTGCGCGTGATTGCGGCAACAAATAAGGATTTAACGGATTTAATTTCTAACGGCGCGTTTCGCTCGGATTTGTATTTTCGTTTAAACGTGGTGCCATTTGAATTACCTCGTTTAGCTGACCGTAGCGAAGATATTGATTTGTTAATTGCACATTTTTTCAAACTGTTTGAAAAAAATCATAACCTCACGCCACCAAAATTCAGCAAAGCCAGTTTGAAAATGTTGAAGCATTATCATTGGTCGGGAAACATTCGAGAATTACGCAATTTGTGTGAGCGGCTGTGCATTTTGTTTTCAGGACAGCTTATTGAGCCTGAACACTTGCCTGCCGAATTCAAACAGCCTTATCAATACGCTGCTGAAAGTACGGATTTTGTGTTGCCTAGCGTGGGGGTAAAACTCGACGCGCTTGAAGCCGATTTAATCAATCAAGCCTTAGATAGAACGCAAGGTAATCGCAGTAAATCGGCAAAACTGCTCGGCATTACACGCGATAAATTGCTTTATCGCATGCAAAAACACGGTTTTTTAACCTCCGATTGAGGCACGCACTTTTTCCATCAACGTTTTTAAATCTGAAACGGTTTGCCCTAATCCTGAAAAAACGGCTTGCGCGATAATCGCGTGACCGATATTGAGTTCAACAATTTCAGGAATCGAGCAAATCGCTTGCACGTTGTGGAAATGCAAGCCATGTCCCGCGTTCACTTGCAAACCCGCCGCGTGTGCATAACGCGCTGCATGCTGGATTCGCGCCAATTCTTTGACTTGTTCAACGTAATTTTTTGCATCTGCATACGCACCTGTGTGTAATTCAATAACAGGTGCACCCGCTTTTACAGCCGCGTCAATTTGCGCTTCATCTGGATCGATAAATAATGAAACTTCAATTTCTGCATCGGCTAATTTCGCACACGCGTTCTTCAAATTTTCTAAATTAGCAATCACATTCAAACCACCTTCGGTCGTAAGTTCAGCGCGTTTTTCAGGAACTAAACAACAGGCAAATGGTTTGACATCACAAGCAATGGCAACCATTTCTTCTGTAACTGCCATTTCAAAATTTAAACGGGTGTGAATGTTTTGTTTGAGTAAATAAATATCTTTGTCTTGAATGTGACGACGATCTTCGCGTAAATGAGCTGTAATACCATCTGCACCAGCTTGTTCTGCCACAAGAGCGGCTTGCAAAATATCAGGATAACGAGTACCACGCGCTTGACGTAGCGTTGCGACGTGATCAATATTCACGCCTAAAAGGATTGGATTCATTTTTTGGAAAGAACTTCGGGTTATAAGCTACATTAAATGCGGGGTTTTAAAATGGGTTTTAAAACATACCCCAAAAAACACCACCGTCAATATAATGCAGCTCTGTTTTTGAAAGAAATTACTGTAACAAATCACGCTAAAACCATCAAACCTTAATACGCAAAAAATCCTCACTGACTAAAAAGCTATTTTGAAAAATAAACTTTAATAAAAAGATCCATTCGTCAATTATTTATCCGCGCATTTAAGAGGCAATCGAATTGCACCGATTGTGGCACGATATGGGCAACACGAAACACGCGCTTACCATTACCTTATGAACTTTTATCAAAAATAGAATCATGCGCGGGTAAATTCACAACGCCGTCAAAGTTTAGCCATAGCCGCCTTAATTTCCTCAAGGCTTGCATAACCGTTTTTATCAACATCTATTACGTCAAAATGCGCTGCCACGCGCGGCATTCCGTTTTCAGCTTCTTCTAACGTAATTTGATTGTCGCTGTTTTTGTCCGCATTTTTAAAGCGTTCTTCCATCAACTTAATCATAAAATCGTTTTCAGCATAGGCGACTGTCGTCGCGCCAATTAGGCACAAGACACAAAATAGTTGTTTCATAAAATATCCTTGTTTCGTATTGTTATCGCAGATTGTTTTTAGCATTTCAAATCTGAGGAGTCGTATTTTAACTACTTAATAATGATTTCAATATCACGGATAACATTGTCGTGACGTTTATATTTTGTCCTACAAATAAATCAGACTTTGTCTGATGTTATTTTGATGCTACTGGCTGTATTATCGAGACGAATAATTGATTATGGAGGAATTTATGATTACTTTTAATGATGTCTTCGGAAAACAACACAAAATACCTGTAGATGATATTAAATCCGTAAAAGCGGAGTTTAACGAACACATTGGTGTTTTGTTAGAAATGAATACAGGTACTATCGTTTTAGTTAAGAGCCATGACTTTCAATCGGAAAGTGCATTTAACGATGTAATTGTTGTTGATTCGCCAGTTTATGTGTTGAAAAGAACACTAGATTTAAAAATTTCCAAAAATAAAAACTTCTGATCTAATCAAAGCGACTGAATCAAGTTGATGCAGTCGCTTTTTGGAAATGTAATCTAGCAAAAATAGAAACAAGAGGTTTTAGCCGATTCCAAAAATTCACTTTGCAACGCTTTCACATCGGGTTCAAAGCAAAAGCAAATAAATAATAAAAATAATGACAGCTGATAATCCAATACTCACGCGCAAAGACTCAGCTTCCGCGTATAACAAATCTGCCTGAATCCGCTCTTTTAAATGCTTATCTTTTAAATCTGATAATTTTTTACCAAGCTCTTCCAATTTACGTTTTTGTTCTGCTCGTCTTTGTTTTTTTTCTTCCGCTAGTTGCTCTGCCTGAATCCTTCTTGCTTCTTGCTTTTCAGATTCAGCCTCTCGTTTATGTTGTTCTGCTTTTGTAAGCTGCGCCTTCGCTTTCTCTCTTGCTTTATCTATAGCACTTTTATGTGTCATAAAATAAAAATTCCTAAAAAATTAACCACCCGATAACCATACTAAGCCATAGGGCTTTTTTCAATCTTTAAACTTACGCAACCCACATCGTATTAAAAATTTCGGCAATTGTTTCGAATTCAAAAAGATGCGCATCACCTGTTCGTTTTTTGCAGTTGAAAATCATGGCATCAAATCCTTTTTACACTTTGTTTTTAGTTTTTCTGCGTTATTTCCATGATTTTAAGCTGTCCAAATAATCAGTCCACGCTTGCATCATTCTTCGACGTTCTTCTAAATGTGCGATTCTATTGTATGCAAGTCCATTTGGGTCACGAACGGCGTGTGCTAATTGATGTTCAATAAAATCAGGTCTAAATCCTAACACTTCATCAAGTAACGTCCACGCGGTTGCTCGAAAGCCATCCTTTGCTAAATCCCATGCGTCGTAATGCCGCAAGCAACGCAGCATCAGGCATACAGCGACTACCATTGCGTTATGTCTGTTTTTAGCCGACCTGTTACGATTGCATAACGAAAAACCGCGCCACAAGTCCACAGCATTCGATGTGTTGTTTCGATGGCGCATTCTTCAATTTTGCGTAAAACAGTCAATAACTCGACGGCTTTAATATCCAAAATAGACTTAGGAAAAGTATCGCGCTCAAGTCCACTGAGTATGCGTTTTTTGTGACTTTCTGATTTATCAACCATGTTGCGTTCAAACCATTCACGCGCCAACACTTCAAAACTATTTGCTGCACTATGGGATTGACCAGCAAAAACATTCCTTTTTCGTCTGCGAGTTTATAAGACTTGTCTTTGGCTTTAGTGTTCTTGCAGGTGGTATCTGTGAGCATAAGGGGGTTGGACATTACAAGACAATAAAAAACCCACTAAGTTAGATAACTTGCGGGATTATGGATTTCTTTGGATTGTATTGGATGCTTATATTGCGCCCCGAAGCGGAATTGAACCACTGACCTGTCTCTTAGGAGGAGACCGCTCTATCCTACTGAGCTACCGAGGCGGCAAGTCAGAATTTTAGCATAATTTACGAGGAATTTTGCGGCTAAACTGATACGAATGTACTGTTTGAGAAGTCGCTAATCACCGCGCCATCACGTCCGTAACTGGTGATGTTTTCAGATTTGCCTTTGAGAATATGCAATGTACGTTTGGTATTTCGCGCTAACATTTCAATACTCGCGCCATTTTGCTCATTTAATTGTTTGCAATCGGTGCATAAACTCATCAATTTTTCCCAATTCGTTTGAGCATTATCAGGCGATATCCCAGCAATCAAAACACGCTGAAAATAGGCTGTTACGCCATCTGGAGATAACGGCAATTGCTCTGCCGCTAAAATGTGTTCTAACTGTTTATTAAACATATCAAGCTGCCCGACCAACTCACGCTTATTTTCAGCAATCGTACTGATAAAACCCGCCTGCGGCGTGCGAATCAAACTTTGTGCTTCTTGCGTGAGTTGATTGTGAAGACGTTGTGCCAACTGTAAAGCGTTGGCAAGCAACTGTTCAGTAATGGGAAACGTATGTTCAATCATAAAGTTAGGTTTCTCTCATAAAAGTTAGTGCGCGTAGTTGAGTATTTTTGCAGCAATTCGATCAGGGTTAATGTTAGCGATATAAGACCCATCTTCGATTGCTTGTCGAATTCGAGCAACTTTTTCAAGATCCACCGTTTGCTCGCTTGACGCATCAATACGTCTACGCATTTCTTGGATTACATTCGTAAAAACAACCCGATCACTGCTTTCGACAGGTGCTGATGTTGAAACATCGGTTGTCGTTCCAAGTGTTTGAATTTTATCTGCTAATGCGGCATCAAATTTGTCGCCATTTGCAGAATTTTTAGGTTGTATTTGATAAAGGGTTGCAAAAGATTTTGCCCCAGGTTTAATTTCAATAGCCATGCCGAGCTCCTTAAAGTGTTATCTGTATGATAGCTACTCATATCGGCGCAGCAAAGAAAATCTTTAACAAAAATGACATTTTTGTCATATTTAACAGCGTTATTGCGACACGCTAACCAGCCCCGCATCAATCACTATCGCATTGATTACCCGATTCGAATTTTGATTTTTTACTCGAATCATCTGTCCACGAGTGCCATCAGATTGCGCGATGCCATTCATTTTAATGGCAATGCCCGATGTGTTTGCCGTAATCGCCACGTTATCGCCACGTTTTACTAATTGGGGCTCGATAAAATCTTTCTGCAAAACAACACTCCCCGCACTCAGTGTTCGAGCAGCTGTTTTGTTCAAAACAGATTCTACATTAGTCAAATCATTTCCCCGCAAAGAGGACACATCTTTTCTTGTCACAGTAAAAAATTGTTGGGTTGCCATCTCACCGCGTTGAAGTGGTTGCGTCAAAATCACGACGTAATCAAAAGGTGCAAT
>JAQTXN010000001.1 GCA_028688755.1 Methylococcales bacterium
GTAGGTGTAAATTCATGGCAATTTCCGCAAGGCGGCATCAATCCAAATGAAGACCCAGAAACCGCGATGTATCGAGAATTGTGGGAAGAAACAGGACTGCAACAACATCACGTTCAAATTTTAGGTCGCACGCGCTATTGGCTTCGGTATCAATTACCCGACCGTTATATTCGTAAAAACTCCTTGCCGCTTTGCATTGGACAAAAGCAAATTTGGTTTATTTTGCGTCTTGTTACCTCGGATAAAAACGTCAGTTTTGACCATTGCGTGAATCCCGAATTTGATGGTTGGCGATGGGTAGATTATTGGGAACCGCTTAAAGATGTCGTGTATTTCAAACGGCGTGTTTATTACAAAGCGATGAGCGAACTTGGCGAAATTTTGACGCTTGAAAACGTCCCTATCGATGCAACAGGCTATTTGTCGAAGGCAAGAGAATGGTGGTGACAGTTTAATTTTTGCACATAAATTGCACACAAAGGTCGAATATCGGTCAAATTATGATAAGATTGGCGGATTTCACTTAAACGAATAGAAATGTTTTTTGTTTATTAAACACTTTAACTAAAAACAAATACTTAGACATTGCTGCAAAGCAGTAATGCAAAAAAAGAATAAAGGCTTAAATCAATGACAACACAATCTCAACTAAGCAATTCACAACCGTTGCTTTATGACGCTGACCAGTCGCAAGACAGTTGCGGCGTTGGTTTCATCACCCACAAACGCAGTTTGCAAACACACGATTTATTAGTTAAATCGCACGAAGCATTATGCACGATTCCACATCGTGGCGGCATGAGCGCAGAAGGTGTTGGCGATGGCGCAGGTGTGAATATCGATTTGTCATTGAAATTTTTTCGCAAACTCACCAGTAATCCGACTTTAGAACTCGGTCAATTTGGTGTGGCAAACTTCTTTTTCCCCGCTGACCACGCGCATTATGATTCAGCGGCAAATGAACTTGTTGAACGTCATTTTGCAGAATTCGATTTACCGTTAATTGCCCGTCGCGTGATTCCCGTTGATAACGCGGTTATCAATGCAGCGGCGGTGAAAGCCCAATTACCGATTGAACAATTCATTTTCGGTCGCCCCGCACATTTGCAAAATGCGTCACACGAAGAATTTGAAAAACACGTCCAAAAAGCATTAGTTACCATTGAAGTGGAAGGTTTTACGCGCCCAGAACTCGCAGGTTTTTACCCGCTTTCAATGAGTTCACGCACCCAAGTTTATAAAGGTCGTTTGAATTCGGGCGAGGTAATTCCGTATTTCAAAGATTTATACGATACCGACCACGAAATCAGCACGTTATTTTTTCATACTCGCTTTTCAACGAATACTGCGCCTGCCACGATGATGGCGCAACCGTTCCGCTACATGGCGCATAACGGCGAGTTGAACACCGACAAAAAAAATCGCCTCAGCGAAAACGCGATTGCGCGTCAACACAATAAATCGGTTTGTTTCCCGAATGGTCAATCGGATTCTAGTCGTTTAGACCAAACTTTAACTCGCCGTATCAACGAAGATAATTTAAACATCGTCGAAGCGATTTTAGCGATGATGCCGCCAGCTTGGGAAAACGACACGACGCTTTCGCCAGAAGTTCGCGCTATGTTGGAATACTTCAGTTTGTACGAAGAAAAAAATGATGGCCCTGCGGCGTTGATTTTCAATGATGGGATTCGTGTTGGTGCGCGTTTAGACCGTTTAGGTTTACGTCCGTTGCGTTCTGTGGAAACGACAGATTATTTAGCCGTTATGTCCGAAGCGGGACAAATTGATTTTCCACCGCAAGACGTTTTAAAACGTGGACGTATCGAAGCAGGTGGAATGCTGTATTTTGACCACAGCACAGGCGAAGCCTACGATTCACATCAAGTTCTAGCAAAACTCGCAAAAGAAAAAGATTACGCGGCATTGTTAAAACAACGCGCGGTGAATTTGTCAGATTTACCAAAAGTGGATTTAAGCGAATTGAGCAATGACCACGAATTGAACGTTGACCAACGTTTTACGGCGTATTCGCTCAATCAAGAAAGTTTCCGTTTCTTGCTCGACCCGATTTTAGCGACAGGCATGGAACGCATTTCCGCGATGGGTTATGGGCTGGCACCGAACGCGCTTTCAGGCGGCGAAGGTGGAATGTCACGTTATTTCAGTCAACGTTTTGCACAAGTGACCAATCCACCGCTTGATTCAATTCGTGAAAGCGATGGCATGACATTGCGTGTGGCTTTAGGTGCAAAACCAACGTTTTCAGAAAACAGCAAACAGCTTGTTATCGAAAGCCCGATTTTGCAACGCACACAATTAGAGCAAATTCGTCGTCAAACAGCGGTTTCAACGATTACTTTAAACGCGCTGTATACACCTGATTTTGATAGCGTTGAAGGCAATGAACATTCTTTAACTCGTGCGCTTAACTCAGTTTGTGATGAAGTTGAAAAAGCGGCGCGTAACAATATCGGCATTATCATTTTAAGCGATGCCAAAATCAGCAAAACACAAGCGGCAATTCCTGCGTTGTTAATGGTTGCGGCGGCAAATCAACGTTTGGTGCAACAAGGTTTGCGCTTTAATTCCTCGCTTATTTCAGAAACAGGACAAGCGGCAAGTCCACACGATGTGGCGACGATTTTAGGTTTTGGTGCGTCGGCGATTTGTTCGTTGAGCGTTCACAATCGCGCGATTACCCAGTATTCAGGTACTGACCAACAAAAAGCTCTCGATAAATTCTCAAAAGGTACAGAAAAATCTTTGATGAAAACGATGGGCAAATTTGGTTTGTGTACCGCCGAAAGTTATATTGGCGGCGAATTTTTCGAATCGAATTATTTAGATACCGACGAACCTAAATTGCATCCGTATTTCCCGAACATTCATTCGTCAGTCGGCGGTGTGCGTTACAGCGATATTGCCGCGAGCGCGACCGAATGGCATCACAAAGCCCTTTCTGTTGAAAGCGAAAAAGACATTCCGTTCTTAGGTTTGTTCAAAGAGCGTCAAGATGGCGCGGGACATTCTTACGGAAACACGGCGGTGCGTGAATATATTCACATGACCGACGAAGCGATTTTATATATTCCACAAGAAAAATCAGCCGAAGCCAGTGATTTAGCGTATTTGGATTTAGGTTACGAAAAACGCACGCCTGAGCAAATTGATAATTTTGGTATTACGCCAGCGTATCGTAGTTTTGCGAAAAATCTTTATGAAGAACGTGACGCGCGACCAGCGGCATTGCGTGATGTGATGGACTTTCCAGCGGATGTGTCAAATGCGGAAAGCGTTGAGGATTTCGACAAAATTTTAGGCAAACAAAATCTGCGTGGTAACGTCAATTATTTGATTCGTGGTTTGTCGGTTAGAAAATTGGATGAAGTTTTCAAAGTCGCGTTCACGGAAAATAACAGCCAAGAGCGTTTGCAAAATTTAGCGGCACATTTGAAAAAACGTTTTGTGGACGATTTTCATCTCGTGTCATGCGGATTGAATGTTGCCGCCGATGCGTTGCGCGTTGAAAACGTACCTGCAGGCAGTTTGTTGTCGGATTATTTGAATGCAATCCAAACTGCAAACGCGCCGTTGCCATTAGCCGACGTTCAATCGGCACATGAAATTACCGCAACGTTGGCATCAGGCGCAATGAGTCACGGCGCGTTGCTTGCCGAAGCGCACGAAGCGGTTGCCCAAGGCACAAACATTGTTGGCGCGTTAAGCAATTCGGGCGAAGGCGGCGAACATTTCAGCCGTTTTAACAGCATCAAATCGAGCAAAATCAAACAATTTGCGTCAGGACGTTTCGGTGTTTGGACAGGTTATTTAGCTGACCCAACGCTTGAAGAAATCGAAATTAAAATCGCGCAAGGTGCAAAACCTGGTGAAGGTGGACAATTACCTGCAATGAAAGTGTCGGTAGAAATCGCCGCATTGCGTGGCGGCACACCGAAAGTCGAACTCGTCAGTCCACCGCCGCATCACGATACTTATTCGATTGAAGATTTAGGGCAGTTGATTCACGATGCCAAAGCGGCGCGTGTGAAAGTGGGCGTGAAACTCGTTTCGTCTGAAGGTATCGGCACGATTGCAGTCGGCGTTGCAAAAGCGGGCGCAGATGTTATCAACGTGGCAGGCAACACGGGCGGCACAGGTGCGGCGGCGGTGACAAGTTTGAAACACGCAGGACGTTCGCCTGAAATCGGGATTGCCGAAGTGCATCAAGCTCTTTCGGTCAACGGCTTGCGCGATAAAGTGATTTTGCGTTGCTCAGGCGCACATCAAAGCGGTTTGGACGTAGTGAAATCAGCGATTTTAGGCGCGGATTCTTTCGAGTTCGGCACGACGGCGTTGATGATGTTGCGTTGCGTAATGGCGAAAAACTGTAACATCAAATGTCCCGCAGGTTTGACCACCGCACACGAAGAATTCAAAGGCGACCCGCGTGTGTTAGCGCAGTATTTTATGAACGTCGCGCACGAAGTTCGGGAATTGCTCGCGTCACTCGGTTATAAAAATTTACGCGACATTCGCGGCAAAACTGATTTGTTACATTTAATCGACCACCCTTGCATGGTTGGGCAATTGAATTTGACCAAAATGTTGCAACAAGTCGAAGAAGTCAAAATCGCGCAACCGATTTATTTAGAAGCTGATTTCCAAGTTGACGACAAGATTTTAGAACGTGTGAAAGCGTTTTTAGAAAACGGTAAATCTGAACAATTGGTGATTGATGGCGACGATTTCAAACTGAAAAACAACGATAAAACCGTTGGCGGTCAGTTGGCGATCGATATTGAACGGATTTTAAATTACGAATTCAACGGCGATGCGTCATTCATCTACAAAAACGAACACGGACGACGTTATTTAGCACCTGAAACCATCGTGATTCGCACACACGGCTCGGCTGGTCAAAGTTATGCAGCGTTTATGAATGACGGGATGTATTTACGTCATTTAGGCACGGCAAACGATGGCGTGGGTAAATCGATGAGCGGTGGCGTGTTAGTTGTCGAATCACCAGGTGGCGGTATCAAAACTCCAGGCAATAACGTGTTAATCGGTAACTTCGCATTATTCGGCGCGACAGGCGGCAAAGCGTTTATCAACGGCGAAGCGGGCGATCGTTTTGCGGTGCGAAATTCGGGCGCGATGGCAGTAGTTGAAGGCGTGGGCGATTTTGGTTGCGAATACATGACTAACGGCGCAGTGCTTAACATCGGCGGCTTTGGTAAAGGTTTCTGCAACGGGATGTCAGGCGGCAACGCTTACCAATATGACCCTGAAAATAAACTTACCGCGTTGTACGACAAAACGTCTGTGGAATTGCACGATTTAACCGAAGATGATGCACACGAAAAAATCGTGTTGCACATGCTTGAGCAACACGCCGAATATGCGAACTCAAGCAAAGCGCGTAACTTGCTCGCTAATTGGGAAAATGAACGCACACATTTCAAATTTGCAATGCCGCTTTGGCTCTATAAAACGCAAACTGCCAGCTATTTAAAAGCATCGATGGATGCGAAAGAAATGGTGGAAGAATTGGCGGTCGATTTGGCGCAAACGCAAATCGCGCAAGTCAAAAAATCCTATCAATCAGGTCAGCCGTTGTTTAATGGTGCGATTCCTGCGTTTGGCGAAGTCGATAGCGCGTTGGCGTTTAACTTGATTAACAGTTTTGCGGTATTCGATAAAGCGCAAGCGGTGGCGGCAGAAATGCTTAAAACTGCGCCAGAATCACAACGCACGCCTGCTCACATTGAAAAAGCGGCGAAAAAGCTGATTTTGGAACGTCCACGCAAATTGCAAGATGCGTTAGTTAAAACTACTCGTGAAGCCTACAGCAGTTATAACGATGACGAAATCGCGGCGTTGCTTGCCAATAAACGTTTGAATGATTACAAAACCGCGTTAATCAATCGCTCGGTGCAAAGCATTAACTCGATGGGTTCAACGGTTTGGATTATTGAGCAAAGCCACGCGAATCGCGTTGCACTGGCAAACATTACGCCTGTTGAGAAACATTTGGCGAGTTTGGTTGGGCTGGAATTGGCACAAGATGGACTTGCGGCTTAACGTCAAAGAATAACGTTTATGATTACGCTATCACCCGAATTAGAACAGCAAATTAACCATATTGCACAAATTGAGCAGAGTAGTCCTGCAATGTTGATTGCAAAATGGGTTGAAAATTATCAGAAGTTTGCAAAAAATTTCGCTACTGAAGATGACTTCTATTTGTTGGGTGTTAGCGATTCATTGGAAGAAGAATGGAACAGTGCTGAAGACAACGAGGCGTTTCGTGACCTTTGAACGTTTCGATGTGGTAAAAGTGCCATTCCCTTTTACGGATAAACAAGTCACTAAAACTCGCCCCGCTTTGGTTGTATCTGACAAAAGTTTTAATGTTAGCGTGGGTCAATCTGTTATGGCGATGATAACGAGTGCAAAAAGTTCCACATGGCTATTTGATACAGATATTACGGATTTAACAGCAGCAGGATTGCCAGTTCCTTGTTTTATTCGAATGAAACTATTTACGATTGATAACCAGCTTGTCATCAACAAACTAGGGCGATTGTCACAGCGAGATTCTGTTGAATTTGAAAGAAATTTCGGAATGTTGCAAGGCACTAACAAAAATAATTCAACGTGTTAATTTACAAATTTTAAAAATCACATGAAAACACACCAACTTCCAAACGACGCACCTTACAGCGACAATCAACGTGCATGGCTCGGCGGATTTTTCGCTGGCTTGCATTCGCAACTTGTGCAAAACAGTGGCAACGCGCAAACCGCTCGCACCATTCATATTTTGTACGGTTCACAAACTGGCACAGCCGAATCGGTTGCGCGTGATGCCGTCAAAGTCGCCAAAGCACACGGTTTAAATCCTGTCATCAAAAGCATGGATGAAATCGATGCTGACGCATTGACCAAAATGGAAACCTTGCTTATCGTCACCAGCACTTACGGTGAAGGCGAAATGCCAGACAATGCCCAAGTGTTATGGTCTGCGGTTAAAGCGGATTCGATGGCGAAATTAGAAAACTTACAATTTGCCGTTTTAGCGTTGGGCGACACCAGTTACGATTTATTCTGCCAAGCGGGAATTGATTGGGACAATCGTTTAGCCGAATTGGGCGCAACCCGCTTACAAACGCGCGTCGATTGCGATGTCGAATACGAAGAACCCGCCGAAGAATGGATGCACAGCGTAATACCTGCTTTAGCTGGTAGCGACGCAACCACGGCAATCGTTTCTGAAGACAGCGACGACAAATCACAATACAACCGTAAAAATCCATTCCCAGCGAAATTGCTGGTGAATCGTTTGTTGACGGCTGAAAATTCATCAAAAGAAACCCGTCATTATGAAATTTCAATTGCGGGTTCTGGCTTGAGTTATGAAGCTGGCGACGCGCTTTGCGTTGTGCCAACAAATTGCCCTGATTTAGTTACTGATATTTTGAAAGCGATTAAATGCGACGGCGACGAAATCATTAACGGTGTGTCATTGCGCGAAGCGTTGCAAAATCAGTTTGAAATCAAAACGCCAAGCAAAGAATTGTTGCAAGAAATTGCTACCCGTTCAGGCAATCAAGAATTAAACAACGCGCTGAACGACAAAGAAGCCTTAAGTAATTATTTGTGGGGACGCGATACGCTCGATTTATTGTTGCAAAATCCAAGCGTGGAATTTTCAGCGGCAGAATTTGTGGCGTTATTAAAACCGTTGCAACATCGCGCTTATTCAATTTCATCAAGCGGCAAAGCGAATCCTGAAACGGTGCATTTGACTGTTGCCAGCGTGCGTTACAACGCTTTTGACCGTCAACACAAAGGCGTTTGCTCAACTTTTCTTGCGGATTTGACCAACGACACGACCGAAATTCGTTGCTTTTTCACACCGAACAAAGTTTTCCGTGTGCCAGACAACAACGATTTGCCAATGATTATGGTCGGGCCTGGAACGGGGATTGCTCCATTCCGCGCGTTTTTACAAGAACGCCACACACGCGGTGCGAAAGGCAAAAACTGGTTATTTTTCGGCGACCGCAATGCAGCAACCGATTTTATTTACCGCGACGAATTAGAAGTCATGCAAAAAGACGGTTTGTTGAACTGTTTGGATTTAGCATTTTCGCGTGACCAAGAAGAAAAAATCTACGTTCAAGACAAAATGCGCGAACACGGTGCAGAATTGTTTGCATGGTTAGAGCAGGGCGGTTATTTCTTTGTTTGTGGCGATGCGTATCACATGGCAAAAGATGTGGATAAAGCCTTGCACGATGTGATTGCAACGCATGGAAATAAAACCGAACAACAAGCCATAGATTACGTTAATCAACTCAAAAAAGATAAACGTTACGTTCGTGACGTGTACTAAATGACGGTTGATTATTTCGATTTGAATTGCCAAAAATGTCCGCGTCTCGCGGCATTTTTGTGTGAAGTAAAAGAAAAAAATCCGACGTATCACTGCAAACCTGTCGCGCCATTTGGTGATGAAAAGGCAAAATTAGTGATTGTCGGACTCGCTCCAGGAATGCACGGTGCAAATGCTTCGGGGCGACCTTTTACGGGCGATTATGCAGGTTTGTTTTTATATCAAGCATTGTATGATTTTGGTTTTAGCAATAAACCAACGTCAGAATCATTAAGTGATGGTTTAGTTTTGCACAATGCGCGAATCACTAACGCTGTAAAATGTTTGCCACCGCAAAATAAACCAACTGGCGAAGAAATTAACATTTGTAATACGTTTTTGAGCAAAGAATTAAAAACGCTGCCTGAGAATTCCGTGATTTTGGCGTTAGGCTTAATTGCTCATCAAGCGGTTTTAAAAGCCTACGATTTGAAAGCGTCGAGTGCGAAATTTGCTCACAATGCTAAACACGAATTACCTAACGGGCATTTTTTAATAGATTCGTATCACACCAGCCGTTACAACGTGAATACAAAACGCCTGACAAAAGAAAGTTTCAATGCGGTTTTTGAAACGATTATGCCATTGTTAAATCAGTCCTAATTGCCTTTAAAGTTTGCCATTAAACAATGTTATGATAACGCCACTTTCTTAATCTAAAACCCACGCAATTCAACATGGCATTAGCATTAAACATCCCGATTTATCTTACTTTATTACGCATTGCGTTGATTCCGTTGTTGACGATTGTGTTTTATTTGCCTTGGGAAAATGCGAATGTGGCTTGTATGTTTATTTTCTTACTTGCAGGTTTTACCGATTGGCTTGACGGGTATTTAGCGCGAAAAATGCAGCTCGAAACACCATTCGGGGCGTTTTTAGATCCTGTTGCCGACAAATTGATGGTTGCTGTCGTCTTGATTTTATTAGTGCAAAAAATTCCTGATGTTTATTTAGCGATTCCTGCTGCAATCATTATCGGACGTGAAATTACGATAGCTTCGTTGCGCGAATGGATGGCAGAAATCGGGCAACGCGCTCACGTCAAAGTATCACAAA
Organism: Methylococcales bacterium; assembly: GCA_028688755.1. Classification (GTDB taxonomy): domain Bacteria; phylum Pseudomonadota; class Gammaproteobacteria; order Methylococcales; family Methylomonadaceae; genus UBA10906. Next base: position 9,503 of record JAQTXN010000001.1, read on the forward strand.
TGGGCAAATGGAAAACCAGCGCACAAATGCTCGCCATTGGTTTTTTGCTTTATCACGATGATTTGCTCGGCTTACCCGTTTTAGCTTTAGGTTATGCACTGCTTTATATCGCAGCAATTTTGACTTTATGGTCAATGATTCAATACTTACACGCGGCTTTTACTGCCATTAACTCAAATACATAAGGCTCAATGAATGAGTCACTCGAAAATATGGAAAAAAACATTTTGAATCCCAAAAATACGGCTACACAAGACGAAATTTTACGCACGGCATTGAGTTTATTTGTGCGTAAAGGCTATTTAAATACGTCGCTTTCAGACATCGCGCAAGCCGCGAAATTGTCTCAAACTCAGGAAATTTATCTTTATTTTTCAAGCAAACAAGAACTTGCCGTTGAAGTCTATAACACGGTTTTAGACAGTTTGAGCGTATCGATTGATGAAATTCGTCGTCGTTATAAAAAATCGGCTGAACAATTGCACAGTTTAGTGGATTTATTTTTTAAACTTGCTGAAGAAGCCCCTGATGTTTTGCGCTTTTTGTTTGAAGTGAATGCAGACGATTTTTTACCCGCTGATGCAAAACGCTATTTGCAAACACCAGCCGTGAATAAAATGCTCAAGATGATTCAACTAGGCATCAATAGCGGTGAAATTAAAAGCCTTGCGCCAATGCTGATTTATACCTATTTCTTCGGCATCATTAACACCACATTACGCATGATCTTAAACGGTACACTTGATAAGAAAAGCGAATTATATCAATCACAAGCGTGGCTAGCTGCGTGGAATACTATCGCTAAAAAATAATCTACAAAGTGAGAAAGAGCCTGCCATTATGACGACAATATCCAGTGAGAAAAAACCTAGCTGGAAAAGAGCCGCGCAAGCCAAAAAACGGACGCTCACGTCAATAACACGAGCATTTTATGCACTCACAATACTGGGTGTGTTAGTTATCACAATCGTTACGCTCGTACAGGTTGATCGCTTTTTACAAAACGAATTGCATTTTAGGATTCGCGATCTTGTCAACGTCATGGCAACAAACATTGATGGCGATATGCACCGTCAAATTCGCACTATTGATGACAGTAAAACAGCTGAATACCTTAAATTAAAAAACAATTTGCAAGAAATGCGTCAGCGTGGCACGGAGATAGCTAATGCGTACACGATGCGAAAAATGGATGATGGCACAATTGTTTTTATCGTCGATGGTTCAGCCAAAGACCAAAATGAAATTGGCGATGTTTATCCCAATAAATCCGTCACAGCAACACTTCTAAACGCCTTTAACGCAACCCTTCAAAGTCACGAAGTCTATATTGAACCCCAAATTTACAAAGACGATTGGGGCGTTTGGCTATCTGCTTATGCACCGATTTTTGATTCTTCAGGCAAACTCGATGGCATTCTTGGCATTGATGTTTCAGCTCAAAGTATTCAAACGCATCAATTTGAAAGTATTGTAATAATTTCCGTTACATCTTTTATTGTGGTAATCATTACGCTTCCTTTTGTGTTTCGTTTGATGAATTTCATAAAAGTCATGACTACAGAATTAGAGCAAGTCAATTTTGAATTAAAACGTCAACAATACGCGCTGAATCAACACGCAATTGTCAGTATCGCTGATAAAACGGGACGTATTGTTTATATAAATGATAAGTTCGCTCAAATTAGCGGTTATTTAGCTCATGAACTAATTGGACAAGACCACCGTTTATTAAATTCAGGCGTTCATCCAAAAGAATTTTTTATGACGATGTGGGAAACCATTCGTAACGGAAAAGTGTGGCATTCCGATATTTGTAATCGTGCAAAAGATGGGCATTTATATTGGGTTCAGTCCACCATCGTGCCGTTTTTGGATGCGAATGGAAAAATAGAATCGTACATTTCGATGCGTACTGACATTTCAGCGCAAAAAGAAATGGAACAAGCCGCTGTTAAATCTGAAGAATGGCAACGCACGGTACTCAATAATTTAGGCGATGGTGTGTATTTACTGAATTTGAATGGGCAATTAACCTATTTAAACGAAACAGGTGAACGATTATTTGGCTATAAATTTGCCGAACTTAAAGATAAGAAAGTACACGACATCTTGCATCATCATCGACCTGATGGCTCATTTTTATCGTCACAAGCCTGTCCAATTTTGCTCAATATGCACAAGCAAATTGAGTACAAATCCGATGACGAATTGTTTTTTAGAAAAGATGGAACGTGTTTTAGCGCAAGTGTTTCCTGTACGCCGTTATTTGAAAGTAGTAAATTAGTTGGCGTTGTCGTTTGTTTTCGAGACATTAGCGAACAACGTATCATTCAACTACAGTTAATCGAAGCAAAAGATGCCGCCGAGCAAGCCACAAAAGTAAAATCTGAATTTCTCTCAACCATGAGTCATGAAATTCGCACGCCAATGAATGGCATTATGGGCATGACAGATTTGTTACTCGATACGCCGCTTGATGCAGAGCAACTCGAATTCACCACCATTATTAAAAATTCATCTAACGCGCTACTTGGCATCATCAACGATATTTTAGATTTTTCGAAAATTGAAGCCGGGCAGTTTGAACTCGAAAATATCGGTTTTTCGTTTAACGATGTTATTGACGGCAGTAACGATGTGATTGCTCCTCGCGCTCACGAAAAAGCGTTGTCGTTAATCAGTTATGTTGACCCGAAAATTCCTGAACATTTGCTTGGCGACCCGATGCGTTTGCGGCAAATTGTGTTGAACTTTTTAAGTAATGCCATCAAATTCACTGATGAAGGAACGGTGTTAATTCGGGCAATTTTAAAAAAACGAGTCGGCAAAAAGTGCTGGGTACGCATTGAAATTACCGATAACGGTATTGGCATTTCTGAAGAAGCACAACAACGTCTTTTTCAACCTTTTTCCCAAGCCGACAGTTCTACGACACGCAAATACGGCGGAACGGGGTTAGGTTTGTCGATTTGTAAAAGACTGATTGAACTGATGCACGGGCGCATTGGCGTAGAAAGTGAACTCGGTCACGGCTCAACATTTTGGATGGAAGTGCCATTCAAATTGGCAAACAATGTTGCTGAACACGTTATGACTAGCCACAAATTAAAAAACAAAGTGATGTTAGTGTTGGGTTATAACGAAGGGCATCATGAAATTTATGTGTCCTACTTGAATGAGTGGGGGGTAGATGTTCATTCGTATGACAACATTTCAGAAACGCCCGCGCTTTTAGAACAAGTGAAAGATAATGCAAAATCGTATGATGCTATTTTGCTTGCTGGATTGGTTTTTGATGAATTGCTAAATGTCGTTCAATTATTGCGTGCCGAAGAGGCTTTTGCACAAGTACCAATTATTGTTTGCCAACCATCACGCGAACCAGAAGTACGTCACAAATTGCTGAATGCAGGTGCGAACCAAATTTTGATTACGCCTGTTAAACAATCGACATTATTTGATGGTTTGATTGAGGTTTTTTATCACGAAACCCACACGCATGTTGCGACAAAAACTATTCTTACTCACTTTGCCGCGAATGCAGGGCAAAAACACCGTGTATTGTTAGTGGAAGATAATACGGTTAATCAAAGAATTGCGGTTCGATTGTTGGAAAAAATGGGCTTAGACGTGGATATTGCCAATAATGGGCAGGAAGCGTTTGACGTGTTGACGACGAACCATGATTACGCATTAGTGTTAATGGATTGCCAAATGCCAATTATGGATGGTTTTGTTGCAACACGCTTGATTCGCCATCATGAATCAAATCATAACTTCATCCCTGTTCCGATTGTCGCTATGACGGCGAATGCTATGCAAGGCGATAGAGAACGTTGCCTTGACGCGGGTATGGATGATTACATTTCAAAACCTATCGAAATTGAAAAATTACAACAAACCTTAAAAAAATGGTTACTCGATACTTACGATAGTGTCGATGAAGTCAAAACTAACGACACAGAAATCGCTGCAATTCAAAACACGTCGCCTGCTATTGATATACGTCGAATGCTAAATTTATTTGATGGTGATAAAGAAATTATTGATGAATTATTTGACGTTTTTTATGAATCAATAGACCCGTTAAAAGAAAAATTAACCAATGCTGTCAAGACGAACAGTGAAACGATTACAGAAATTATTCATAACATTAAAGGTTCAAGCGCAAACATCGGCGCAGAAGTTTTGCGTGAATTGTGCGAAAAAGCAGAACGCGTTGTGGCAACAAAAAATTGGACTGAAATTGAAACATTCGCCATTCAAATTGAACAAGAATTAAATCGCGTTAAAGTCTTTATTGAAAACAATAAATAACGCGCGGATAACCAAATGAATTTAAAAAGTAAAGGATAGGATTTTTCATGTCTCGAGTGCTAATTGTTGATGATAACCAAACAAATTTGACCCTATTTCGTCATTTGCTAAAAAGAGTTGACGACGTAACGGAATCAATTTGTTTTGATGATCCAATAAAAGCCTTAGCTTGGGCAAGTACGAACGAACCCGATTTAGTGTTACTCGATTACATGATGCCTGTCATGAATGGTTTGGAATTTTTAGCGAAGTTTCGGGCAATGGAGGATTACAAAGATATTCCCATTATCATCGTGACAGCCGATACAGAAAACGAAGTCAAACAAAAAGCGTTAGAACTTGGCGCACATGATTTTTTAAATAAACCCGTCGATAAAATGGAATTACTTGCGCGGGTAAAAAATTTACTGATGTTGCGTGAAACACAACATGCGCTCTCAGATAGAGCGGCTTGGCTTGCTTGTGAAGTCAAAAAAGCCACTACCGATTTGCGAGCCAGAGAAAGAGAAATGGTACTGCGTCTTTCACGCGCTGCCGAGCATCGTGATCCTGAAACAGGGCAACATTTGATTCGCATGGCAAATTATTCAAAGTTAATTGCGCGAGAATTAGGGCTGTCTGAAACCGAACAAGAGTTAATTTTAGAAGCGGCACCGATGCACGACATTGGTAAAGTCGCGACACCTGATGCGATTTTACTTAAACAAGGCAAACTCAGTGATGAAGAATTTGCAATTATGAAACAACATGCGATGACGGGGTACAGCATTTTGAGTGGCAGTGATTCACTGCTGATTCGCACCGCAGCCACTATGGCACTGAGTCATCACGAGAAATTTGATGGTAGTGGTTATCCAAACGGTTTAAAAGGGGAACAAATCCCTATTTACGGGCGCATTGTGGCGGTTGCAGACGTTTTTGATGCGCTAACTTCTGCACGCCCTTACAAAAAAGCATGGACAATTGACGCAGCAGCTCAATTTCTACAAGATCATGCCCCCTCGCATTTTGATCCTCAATGTGTGGCGGCTTTTTTTCGAGCGTGGGATGAAATACTCGAAATTCATACCTGTTATAAAGATGAAAGTGGTATTGATATGGAGCAGTTTTAAGCGTTATGCCCTCTAATCGATCTTTTAAAATTTGTCTGAGCGCGGGCGAAAGTTCGGGCGATTCTCATGCAGCCAATCTGTATTTAGAACTTAAAAAACAATTCCCAAAACTTCACGCTATCGGAATGGGTGGTGCGAAAATGTCTCAAGCGGGCATTTCACTTTGCTATGATTCCAGTCAAATTGCGGTCATTGGCGCAGTGGAAGTCATCAAACATTATGTTGAAATCCGTCGCGCGTTGAAAAAGATGCAGGAATTATTACTTAACGAACGTCCCGATTTGTTGATTTGCGTTGATTACAAAGAGTTTAATTATCAACTTGCTAAATTTGCGAAACAAAATGGCATCAAAGTGTTGTTTTATGTCAGTCCGCAGGTGTGGGCGTGGCGTAAAAATCGCGTTAAAAAATACGGCGCAGTCATTGACATGATGGCGGTTATTTTTCCATTTGAAACCGCATATTACGAGGCTGAAAACGTCCCAGTGCGTTATGTTGGGCATCCATCTGTAGATAAAGTGATACCAAAATTATCCAAATCAGAAGCACTTAAACAATTCAATTTAGATGCCGATGCCCCCATTATTGGCTTAGTCGCGGGAAGCCGTGCGAATGAAATTAAACGTTTGTTGCCCGTGATGCTTGACGCAGCACTAAAACTAAAAGTGGATTTTCCCAACGCGCAATTTATTTTGCCGCAAGCCGATTCGTTACCTGATTCACTGATTCGAAATTATTTAAATCGCGTTAAGGTGAATGTCACTGTGATTAAAAATCAGCCTTATGATGTGATGCAATGTTGCGATGCGATTATGACGTGTTCGGGAACGGCAACGCTTGAAATTGCCTTACTTGGCATTCCGATGGTGATTTGTTATCGCTTGAATTCGCTGACCTATTTCTTAGGAAAAATGCTGGTCAAAACACGCTTTATTGGTTTACCTAATATCATTTTTGGTGAAAGCATTGTGCGTGAGTTAATTCAAAATGAGGCGACAGCGCAAAATTTAGCGACTGAAATCACGCATTTTTTAACCAATAAAGAAGCCGCACAAAATTGTCGGACTGATTTAGAGATTGTGCGCGAAAAATTAGGGCAGGGTGGCGGCATTCAAAACATGGCACAGCTAGTCAGAGAAATGTTGCATGCTTAACAAAAACATTTTTAAAAGTCGCTTGTTTAAAAAAACTCTGCCACATAAAAAAATTTTTCATGCGAGTTTCAAAGATTTTCCGCTGTTGCCTGTTTTAACAACGGCTTTTTTTTACGCTCTTTGTTACGTCATCAGTGTTGTGTTTTTCGATGTACAAATTTTTCTTGAAGCGATTCCGATTGATTTTTTAACACAGCTCATTTTTGCTTATATTTTGTACGCGCTGTCACGTCGGGCGTGGAGTTTTACGATTTTGCACGCGCTGATTATGGGGATTTTATATGTCGGGAATCCGATAAAAATCGCTTTTTTCGGTGGCCCTTTGATGCCCGATGATATTTTTGCTTTGCGTTCACTACTTTTAATTTTGAACGGTTGGCAATTTATCGCTTTAGCGATTGTTTTAGCGGGCTTAGTTAGCCTGACGTTTTTTAATCTCACGGTGCGTCATTGGCACAATTATGTGGGTGGCGTATTTGCAAGTTTGTTAACGCTTACAACACTTTATCAACCTAATTTAATTGTTGAACCGATTGATACTCACATTGGCACAATGCCATGGAATCAGCGTTCAAATTACGTTTGGCAAGGTGCGACAATTCACACACTGGTTGAAACGGCACGATTTTTTTTACTTGCTGACAGTGCGCCTGATATTGGGGATGCAAAGGAAGCTGCCGAATTTTTGTTAAATCAGCATACGGAAAAAAATACCTTTGAAAATTTCACGCCACGCAATGTACATTTGATTTTGTTGGAGTCATTTTGGGACGCAAATAAATTAACGAAAGTGAAATTTAGTAAAAATCCACTTGCAGACGATTTTCGTAAATTATGGAAAAGTGCAGGTAATTCAACATCGATTGTGCCTGTTTTTGCTGGTATGACCGCAAATTCAGAATTTGAAGTCTTGTGCGGTTTTCCCGTCACAAAAGACACAGTGAAATTTGAACGGCAATTGATTAACGATGTGCCATGCTTACCGCGTTTATTGGGCGATTATGGTTATAAAACGATTGCTTCACACCCCAACACGCCCGTTTTTTGGAATCGGGTGAATGCCTATAAAAGGGTGGGTTTTGAAACGTATTGGTCAGAAGGTGATTTTGTGTTGGACGATATTAACCGCGAATTTTTAGGTGACAGTTCGCTATATCGTCAAGTGCTAGAAAAATTACCGCTGAATAATGGACAACCTGTTTTAGATTACATCGTGACGTATTTTGGGCATTGGGATTATCCACTTAATGAAAATCGCCCTGTGCAAATTACTAGCAATTCACAAGTTGAAGAAGTGAATGGTTACGCGAACACGACTTACTATAAATCGCGTGAATTCATGGATTTTGTCAAAGAATTACAAAAACGCGACCCTGATGGCATTATTGTGGCATTTGGTGATCATTTACCATTCTTGGGCGAAAATTTTGCAGGTTATGAAGAATCGGGCGTTTTAGCGGATAATCGCGGTGAATTTTCAGACGCGATGTTTCAGTTCCATGTTAGCACGCCGCTGATTGTCATCGATGGTAAAAAAGGAGCGGTGAAAACAGGGCGTTTACCGCTTTACCAAGTGCCAAAACTGATTTTAGATTTGCTACATTTTAATGAGCAAACCATCATGGATTACACGATTCCACCTGCTGATAGACGCATTCGCCCGCTGGTGAATTTTCATTTTGATGAATTTAACGACGGACACGTCAGTGTATGTAAAGAACCGCCTTATTCGCCCGAATGCCAAGAATCACTCAAATGGGTGCAAGCAGTCAAAGTTGTCAGTAATGATTTATTTATTGGTAAACAAATCACGCGACCTGCGACAAATTAACCTTTTTTAATTTTTAGAGATTTTTAGTGAGAACGTTACACAACCAAGAATATGTCTTAACAAAAAAAGACTTAATCATTTCAAAAACCGATTTACAAGGAAATATTACCTACGTTAACAATGATTTAGTTCGAATCAGTGGTTATTCAAGAGAAGAATTGATTGATAAACCACATAATATTTTTCGTCATCCAGACATGCCAAAAGAAGTTTTTGAAGGGCTTTGGCGTGCAATAAAACAGCGCGTTTTGTGGACGGGGATTGTTAAAAACAAAACAAAATACGGTGGTTTTTATTGGGTGCGTGCTGAAATCACACAAATTTATGATGAACATCGCAAAACAATTGGCTATATGTCAGTGCGGCGACACGTTGATCCAAAAGATATTGAAAAAGCAAAAAAGATTTATGCCGATATAAAGGCGGGGCATTCATGGAGTTTTATTCCATTCAAATAAACACAGGGTTTAGCCCCCATTTTTTTGTAAAATACGTCAAATACTCAAAAACTAAATTTTAAAAACTCTAACTTCAAAAATTATGACCCAAAAACTCTATATTCAAACCAACGGTTGCCAAATGAACGAATACGATTCGGACAAAATGCGTGACGTGTTGCAGGCTTCACATGGATTTGAATTAACGGATGACCCAAAATTAGCCGACGTTTTATTACTCAACACTTGTTCAATTCGTGAAAAAGCCGAAGAAAAAGTTTTTTCTGCGCTCGGCAGATGGCGAAAAATTAAAGACAAACGTCCTGATGTCATTATTGGTGTAGGCGGTTGCGTTGCCAGTCAAGAAGGCGCAGCCATTCAAAAACGTGCGCCGTTTGTCGATATGGTTTTTGGCCCGCAAACCTTGCACCGCTTGCCACAATTACTCAATGAAGTTCGCTCGCAACATAAACCAGTGGTCGATATTTCTTTTCCTGAAATTGAAAAATTCGACAACTTACCCGAAGCGAAAGCAGACGGTGTAAAAGCGTTTGTATCGGTAATGGAAGGTTGCAGCAAATACTGCACCTATTGCGTTGTGCCATACACTCGCGGTGAAGAAATTAGTCGTCCACTCGAAGACGTGTTAGCTGAAATTCGCGTATTAGCAAAACAAGGCGTGCGCGAAATTAACTTACTTGGTCAAAACGTAAATGCCTATCGCGGCGAAATGGAAGATGGCGAAATTGCCGATTTTTCATTATTGCTTCACGCGGTTGCAGCAATAGAAGGCATCGACCGTTTGCGTTTTACCACGTCGCACCCGATGGAATTTACTGATGAATTGATTGAAGCCTTTGCAGAAATTCCACAGCTTGTGAACCATCTTCATTTGCCCGTACAAAGCGGCAGCAATGCCATTTTAAAAGCAATGAAACGGGGGCATGTAATCGACGATTACAAAGAAATCATTCGTAAATTGCGCGAAGTTCGTCCTGATATTTGTTTATCGTCTGACTTTATTATTGGTTTCCCTGGTGAAACCGACGTTGAATTTGAAGAAACGATGCAATTTATCGACGAAATGAATTTTGATTTGTCATTTAGTTTTATTTACAGCGCACGTCCAGGAACGCCTGCGGCAGAATTTGAAGACAACGTGCCGCTTGAAGTGAAAAAAGAACGTTTGGAACGTTTCCAAAATCGGATTAACGAAATGGCAAACGCGATTGCGGAAAAAATGATTGGCACAACGCAAACCATTTTGGTCGAAGGACAATCCAAGAAAAATCCATTGCAAATGCAAGGACGCACCGAAAATAACCGCGTGGTGAATTTCATTGGGCATCCGCGTTTAACGGGGCAATTTGTGGATGTGTTAATTACCGAGTCGCTCACAAATTCGTTGCGTGGTCGAATGATTGATTTAAGGGCGGTCGCATGAGTTCGCTCGATTTAGTTTTACTGTCAGACGACAATGAACGTTTAATCAATTTTTGCGGACAATATGACGAGCATTTACGGCATTTAGAAAAACGTCTCGGTGTACAAATTGCGAATCGTGGTAATCATTTTCAAATTGATGGTGACGAAACCGTGATTGCTGGTTGTCGAGCGGTGATGGAATCGTTATTTGCTGCAACGGAAAAAGATTTTATTACGCCAGAACTCGTGCATTTGGCGTTGCAAGAAGCGTCGATTGAAGTGAGTTTGCAACCTGAAATTCCTGTCGTAGAACCTGTCGTTATTAAAACCAAACACGGTTTAATCAAAGGGCGTGGCGCGAATCAAATCGGTTATTTACAAAAAATTGTCTCGCACGATGTGAATTTTGGTATTGGCCCTGCGGGAACAGGCAAAACGTATTTGGCTGTGGCGTGTGCGGTTCATGCTTTGCAAACCGAGCAAGTTCGCAAAATCATTCTGGTTCGCCCCGCCGTGGAAGCGGGTGAAAAATTAGGTTTTTTACCTGGTGATATGGCACAAAAAGTTGACCCCTATTTACGTCCACTTTATGACGCATTGCATGAAATGCTTGGATTAGAACGCGTTGAGAAATTACTTGAAAAAGGCGTAATTGAAGTTGCACCTCTCGCGTATATGCGCGGTAGAACCTTGAACAACGCTTTTATTATTCTCGACGAAGCCCAAAACACAACTGTTGAGCAAATCAAAATGTTTTTAACCCGTTTAGGTTTTGGTTCGACGGCGGTGATTACGGGCGATATTACGCAGATTGATTTACCGTCAGAAAAAATGTCGGGCTTACATCATGTATTAAAAGTGTTAAGCGAAGTCGAAGGCATTAGTTTCACGCATTTCAGCGCACGCGATGTAGTGCGTCATCCGTTAGTGCAACGCATTGTCGAAGCCTACGATGCGTTTGAGAAAAAACCAAAATGAACATTATCGACATTCAACGTGTTTTTGAATCACTAAATCAGCCGAGCGACGAGCAATTAGAACTTTGGGTTAATACAGTTTTAACAAACTTAGACGATGATTTTGAGTTGACGATTCGCATTGTGGACGAAACCGAATCCGCGCAACTCAATGAAACGTACCGCCACAAAAAGGGGGCGACCAACATTTTGAGTTTTCCGTTTGAAGTTCCCGAAGGCGTGGAGTTAAATTTACTTGGTGATTTAGTAATTTGTGCGCCTGTTTTGCAACGTGAAGCAACGGAGCAAAACAAACCGTTGCACAATCATTGGGCGCATATCGTGATGCACGGCACTTTGCATTTGCTCGGCTATGACCATATCGAAGACGAAGAAGCTCAAGAAATGGAAGCCAAAGAAATTGCATTTTTACAAACCTTATCAATTCCTAATCCTTATGAAGACACTGAATTATGAGTGACGATTATCCTCCCAGTACGCCGCAAAAATCGTGGCTTGAAAAAATTAGCCATTTACTTACAGGCGAACCGCAAGATTTAGACGATTTATTAGAACTATTGCGTGAAGCCAAAGCGCGTAGTTTGCTCGATACTGACGCGTTATCAATGATTGAAGGCGTTTTGCAAGTATCACAAATGCGTGTACGCGATATTATGATTCCTCGCGTTCAGATGATTGTATTGCCAAAAGAGGCAACGCTTGAAGCGATTTTGCCTCTAGTGATTGAATCGGGACATTCACGCTATCCCGTTATTGATGGTGATAAAAGTAAAGTTATCGGTGTTTTGCTGACCAAAGATTTGCTGGTGAAAATTTTTGAAAATAAAAATCTCACTGTTCAAGAAATTATGCGCTCCGTCAGTATCGTGCCTGAAAGCAAACGTTTAAATGTTTTGTTAAAAGAATCGCGTACAAACGGCAATCACATGGCTGTTGTTGTGGATGAATATGGGCAAGCGGCTGGATTAGTTACCATCGAAGACGTTTTGGAACAAATCGTTGGTGACATTGAAGATGAGCATGACGATCATGATGATGAAAATTTTGTTTTCCAACGTAGCGAAAATGAATTTATGCTCAAAGCGTTAATGCCTATTGACGAGTTTGATGCCTATTTCAAAACGGAATTAGCAACGGACGAATACGATACCATCGGTGGTTTTTTAGTGCATGAGCTTGAGCGAATGCCTCAAAAAGGCGAAAGTTTAACCGTTGATAATTTGAAATTTGAAGTCATAAAAGCCGATAGTCGGCGTGTGCATTTGATTAAATTGAAACGATTAAGCTAAAAAATAATGAACATGTTAAGCAATTGGCTGAAAAATCTTTGTTGCAATACAAAACTTGAAGAATTCATCAAGGCAAAATCGTTTGAATTGGAATCTGAGATTGCGCGACTAAAACAAGTTGAACAAGAATTACAAACCGTCATATCGCGAAAACGTGCCATTTTCGAAGCTGAACCTGATGCCACCATTATCAGTAACGATAAAGGCATCATTGTTATGGCAAATAAACAAGTGGAATGTTTATTAGGTTTTTCACCAAATGAGTTGATTGGATGTTCCATTGATATGCTTATTCCGTTGCGTTTTCGAGATAATCATCGCAAATACCGTGAACGTTATTATGCGATGCCTAATTTACGCTTAATGGGAAATGGCTTACCAAACATTGTGGCATTGCGTAAAGATAAAACGGAAATTGATGTTGAAATTAGCTTGAGTCGAATTGAAACGCAACAAGGTGATTTATTTGCCAGCTCGTTGCGCGATATTACGGTTCGTAAAAAAAATGAAGAAGAATTAAAAACCAGCGAAGAGCGTTTTCGGTTAATGGCAAATTCCTCGCCCATTATGATTTGGATTACGGATAGAGAAGGCAATCCAACTTTTTCAAATAAAGCGTGGACAGAATTTGTTGGTTTGAAATCATTGACAGCAATCACCCATGACGATTGGCTAGCATTGGTTCATCCCGACGATCAAAAATTGGCGGTTAAAAATTATTACGTCAATACTCATAATCTTGAATCCATTTCGACCGAATATCGCTTGCGTCATACGAGTGGTGAATGGCGATGGGTTTTTGATCAGGGCGTACCGATGTTTAACGATTTAGGTATTTTTGTTGGCTATATTGGATCGCTCGTAGATATTACTGACCGTAAAAATGCCGAAGCGGAATTACGCATTGCCGCGATTGCCTTTGAATCCCATGAAGCGATGGTTGTCACCGATGCCAACACGATAATTTTGCGTGTTAATGAGGCATTCACAAAACTGACAGGCTACAGCGCAGAAGAATGTATTGGGCAAAAAATGTACTTTTTACATTCTGGCTATCATAACGAAGCCTTTTATCAAACTATGTGGAACAACATTAACGCCGATGGGACGTGGCAAGGTGAAATTTGGGATAGACGTAAAAATGGCGAAGTGTATCCAAAATGGCTAACCATTACGGCGGTAAAAAATGATGCAGGCGAGGTGACACATTACGTCGGGACGCAATCTGATATTACAGACCGTAAAGCTGAAGATAAAAGAATGTATGATTTAGCGTATTACGATGCGCTGACAAAATTACCCAATCGGCGTTTGCTAGAAGATCGAATGGAACACAGTATTGCGATTGCACAACGTCATCAAAAAAACTTGGCTGTATTGATGCTGGATTTAGATAAATTTAAAGCGGTGAATGACAATTTAGGACATTTAGCAGGCGATAAATTATTACAACTCGTTGCATTACGAATCAGTAAATGTTTGCGTGAGTCTGACACGGTGGCGCGTTTAGGTGGTGATGAATTTGTTGTGCTTTTAGAACATATCACAGATACGAAAGATGCCGCGTTAGTAGCTGAGAACATTGTGAACGAATTGAGTAAGTCGTTTCATTTAGCCCAAAATCATGATGTGCAAATCGGTACAAGTATTGGCATTAGCCTTTATCCACAAGATGGCGATACCTCAACAACGCTAATTGCGAATGCCGATGTGGCGTTATATCAAGCAAAACATAGCGGACGTGGTCGTTTTGTTTATTTTTCTCAAGAATAAAGGTTTATTCATGAATCCACCCAATCAATTTGTCACGCTACATTTTCTTAATCGCACATTAAAGCGCGTTTTGCCTAATACTCAAGCGACTTCATTAGCCATTATTGTGCTGGTGAGTTTTGTGTTGATTTATTCGCTTTCGGATTTGTTGCTGCCTGTTTTTGTATCGATTGGGATTGCGTATTTGCTTGAAGGCATCGTGCAAAAATGTGAACGTTTTAATATCGCAAGATTTCCTGCTGTGATGTTGGTTTTTTCGTTATTTGTCACCAGCTTGGTTTTTTTACTGTTCATTTTAATCCCGATAATTTCTGAACAAGCTGTTGATTTGGCGCAACAAGTTCCTGACATTATTAGTCGAGCGCAAACGGGCATTATGAAATTACCTAAGCTGTATCCCAAACTAATTTCTGAAAACAAAATCCAAGATATTTTGCATGTGATTCAAACCGAATTTTTGAGTTATGGACAAAGTTTATTGTCGTTTTCTGCTGCATCACTGATGGGGTTGATTAGCGCGATGATTTATTTATTTTTGGTGCCAATGATGGTGTTTTTTCTGCTCAAAGATAAAGAACTTTTACTTGCATGGTTCATGCGTTTTTTGCCAAAAGAACGGCATTTGAGTGTAGATGTTTGGCATGAAGTCGATACACAAATTGGTAATTATGTGCGTGGCAAAGTATCAGAAGTCTTGATTTTATGTGCGGTGAGTTATGTGACTTACGGCGTGATGGGGTTGAATTACGCGCTTTTGCTTGCGGTTTTAATGGGACTGCAAGTGATTTTGCCTTACATTGGCGCAACACTCGTGACATTTCCTGTTTTAGGCGTTGCGTATTTTCAATGGGGAATTAGCAATGATGATTTTATGGCAATCGTGATTGCGTATGCGATTATTCAAGCCGTTGATGGGGTGTTGCTGGTACCGTTATTGTTTTCTGAAGCTGTGAATTTACATGCGATTGCAATTATTGTAGCGATTTTATTTTTTGGTGGTTTGTGGGGATTTTGGGGGGTATTTTTGGCAATTCCACTTGCAACTGTTGTAAAAGCGATTTTAACGGCGTGGTCACGATTAGATACTTTGCCATCAGAAAAAATTGCATGACCCGATTTACTCAAATAGGAATGATTTGCATTTAAAATAAAAAGCATTATGATTGCTCCATAACAATTATGGAGAAATCATTATGTTTACACAAAAAACTGTTTTTAAATTAAGCATTGTTAGTAGCTTAATTCTTTCATCCCCCGCTTTTGCGTTAGAAAAACCGAAATCGATGGATGACATGTGGAAAATCATCGAAGCCCAACAAAAACAAATCGAAGCATTGCAACAAACAAAATCACTTCCCGAAGAAATCCCCACAAAATCACCCAATTCAGAAGTCAAAACCTTAGAACGTAAAACTGATGTTTTAAGTCAAGAAGTTGAAAAACTCCGCACCAATCTTGCCATTCCCGAAGAACCCAAATACAAAAGCATGTACGGTTTAGGCCCTGCGGCATCTAAAGTCTATTCAATGGGGAAAGGGCTTTCGATTGGCGGTTATGGCGAGGCAATGTACACCAATTATGTGAATAACCGTCACGACGCTCAAACGAATAAAGATTCCGCCGATTTAGAACGCGCGGTTATTTATTTGGGGTATAAATTCAACGACTGGATTATTCTCAACAACGAAATCGAATTTGAACACGCTTCAACAGGTGAAGGGAGCGAAGAAAAAGGCGAAGTCTCTGTTGAATTCTCGCAACTCGATTTTATGCTCAATCAAAAATACAATGTCCGTGCGGGTTTGATGCTGATGCCGATGGGCTTTATCAACGAAATGCACGAACCTACAACCTACCACGGTAATCGCCGACCTGACACAGAACGTTACATTATTCCGTCAACGTGGCGCGAAATGGGCGCAGGGGTATTTGGTGAAATTTTACCTGTGTGCAATATCGCATGTATGCCGTCACAGGTTTGAATGCACAAGGTTTTTCTAACAGCGGCATTGTTGAAGGTCGTCAAGGCGGCAGTAATGCTAAAGCTGAAGATTTTGCGTTCACAGGGCGCGTTGATTATTCACCGTCACAAATCCCTGGTTTCTTGATTGGTGCCGCAACTTTTCTTGGAAACAGTGGTCAAAAAGATATTACGTTTGATAACAAAAATTACAATGTCTTTACGCAGCTTTACGAAGGACATATTCAATATAAATATCGTGGTTTAGAACTTCGGATGTTGGGCGCATGGAGTCATATTGATAATACTGCCGCTTTAAATCCATCACTTGGTTCAGCAGGCCCGATTGGTCAAGACAGTTTCGGTACTTACGGTGAAGCCGCTTATGACATCATGCCGTTGATTTGGAACGATTCGAGCCAATATCTCGCGCCATTCTTCCGCGTTGAACGTTACAACACATTGGCATCAGTTGCTTCTGGTTTCAATAACAGTGTTGGTCTTGACCGTTGGATTTATCAAGCTGGTTTGAGCTACAAACCCATTCCAAACATTGTCATTAAAGCAGATTACCGCAACATTCAAGACAGAAAAATTGTGCCATTTGGTATTCCAACAGGGGATGAATTCAATTTAGGTTTTGGTTTTATTTACTAGAATTTGAGAATTTTGTAATGCGAAGATTTTTGCTGTTATCTATTTTTGCGAGTTGCGCTAGTTTTGCCGATTCTGTTTTACCAAACAGTGAAAATCTGAGTGTTAAAGCGCAACTTGGACAAAAATTATTTTTTGATAGCAACTTGTCCGAGCCAGCAGGTCAAGCCTGTGCGAGTTGCCATAATCCAGATTTTGCTTTTACCGATGCCGATAAAACGCAACCGACTTCAAAAGGTGTAGACACGACGTTGCATGGGAATCGTAATGCACCAACGGCGATGTATATGGCTTATTCGCCAGCGTTTCATTTCAATAGAACTGAAGGGCTTTACATGGGAGGTCAATTTTTTGATGGTCGAGCGGCAACGCTTGAAGACCAAGCAAAAGGCCCTTTCTTAAATCCTGTTGAAATGGCAAATCCGAATGCTGAAGCGGTTGTTAAAAAAGTAAAAGTCGCTAGTTATGCCAGTCAATTTGACGCAATTTACGGCAATGGCGCGTTAAACAACACTGAGCAAGCCTACGATTACATTGCCAATGCGATTGCCGAATTTGAACGAAGTGCGGTGTTTAATCGCTTTTCGTCAAAGTATGATTTTTATTTATTTGGCAAAGCTGCTTTCACAGCACAAGAACGCCGCGGTTTAGCGGTATTTGAAGGCAAAGGAAATTGTGCGGCGTGTCATCCTAATCGACCGATGGTAAAAGGCGAACCGCCGCTATTTACGGATTTTAGTTATGACAACATTGGTGTGCCTAAAAATCCCGAAAGTCCTTTTTATACAATGTCGAGTAAATATAATCCTGATGGTGAACAGTTTGTCGATTTAGGATTAGGCGGGCATTTAAACATTTCAGCAGAAGATGGAAAGTTTAAAGTGCCAACCTTGCGAAATATCGCGCTCACGTCACCTTATACACACAACGGTTATTTTACAAAGTTGCGTAATGTGGTGGAATTTTATAACACGCGAAAAGTTAAACGTCGTTGTGCAAAACCATTGACTAACGAAACGGAATCATTAGCGCAAAAATGTTGGGCAACGCCTGAAGTTTCGCAAAATGTGAATTTTGGCGAACTGGGGAATTTAAAATTAAGCCAACGTGATATTGATGATTTGGTGGCATTTCTTGAAACGCTAACCGATGGTTATGATGCAAAATCGCCTTGGACTTCACTTGCATCGCCTGAATTTAAAAATTGATAAGGGGAGAATAATCATGTATGTATGCGTTTGCAAAGCGGTAACAGATAAACAAATTGTCAGCACGATTGAAAGCGGTGTTTGTACACGTCGTGAACTCACACATTGTTTAGGCGTTGGAAAAGATTGCGGTAAATGTAACAAAGAAGTGAAGAACTTATTAAATCAATACAGCGGACAAAATGACAATTATCAGCTTGCCGCATCAGCTTAAAAAGGTGAAGAAAATGAAAGGTGATAAAAAAGTTATTGAGTTTCTCAATAGAGCATTAGAAAACGAATTAACGGCAATTAACCAATACTTCTTGCACGCGAGAATGTACAAAAATTGGGGATTTTCCAAACTCAACGAAAAGGAATATCACGAATCCATCGATGAAATGAAACACGCTGACCAATTGATTGAGCGAATTTTATTTTTAGAAGGGCTACCTAATTTACAAAACATCGGTAAAATTTTGATTGGGGAACATCCGCAAGAAATGTTGCAATGCGATTTGAAATTAGAAAATATCGCCGTGCCGCTTTTGCGTGAAGCGATTGTCTATTGTGAAAGCGTGAAAGATTTTGTATCGCGGGAAGTGTTTTCTCATATTTTAGAAAGCGAAGAAGAACATATTGATTGGCTTGAAACACAATTGGAACTAATTGAAAAAATAGGCATTCAAAATTATTTACAGTCACAAGTGTGACGATAAAACAGAGTAATTATGGCAAATATCCAAGCAATTCGTGGGATGCACGACATCCTGCCAGAACAAACGCCTTTATGGCAATACGCAGAAAAAATCATCCGTGACGTTTTAGGAAATTATGGTTACAGCGAAATTCGCTTGCCTGCGGTGGAAAAAACAGAACTTTTTAAACGCTCCATCGGTGAAGTCACCGACATTGTCGAAAAAGAAATGTACACCTTTGAAGACCGCAACGGTGATTCATTAACGTTACGCCCCGAAGGGACAGCAGGTTGTTTGCGTGCTTGTTTAGAACACGGATTGCTACACAATCAAGTGCATCGGCTTTGGTATTACGGCGCGATGTATCGTCACGAACGCCCACAAAAAGGACGTTATCGCCAGTTTTATCAGCTCGGTGTCGAAACTTACGGTATGGCGAGTGCAGATATTGATGCCGAATTATTGTTGTTAACTGACCGACTTTGGAAACGCTTAGGCATTCGTGACAAAGTCCGTTTGCAACTCAATTCACTTGGCACAATCGCAGAGCGTTTGGTTTATCGCGATGCGTTGGTGGCGTATTTTGAACAACATTTGGAAACGTTAGACGAAGACAGTTTGCGCCGTTTAAAAACCAATCCGCTTCGCATTTTGGATACGAAAAATCCCGCGATGGCAGACGTTGTTTCGAATGCTCCTGAATTGATGGATTATTTGGGCAACGACTCAAAACAACATTTTCAAACAATTTTAAACACCCTCACCGATTTAGGCGTAAGTTTTGAAATTAACACCCGTTTAGTGCGTGGTTTGGATTATTACAGCAAAACCGTTTTCGAATGGGTCACAGACGAACTTGGTTCACAAGGTACGATTTGTGCGGGGGGACGTTACGACGGGTTAATCGAACAACTCGGCGGCAAACAAAATTCAGCAATTGGTTTTGCAATGGGCATGGAACGGTTGTTGTTATTGCTCGAAACGCTAGATTTAACAATCGAAAACACGGTGGATGTCTATTTAATTCGTGTTGGTGAACAAGCTGAAAAAATCGGTTTGCGTTTAGCTGAACAACTACGTTCTGAAATTCCGACGTTGAAATTACAGCTCGATTGCGCGGGTGGCAGCATTAAAAGTCAATTTAAAAAAGCAGATAAAAGTGGGGCGAAATTTGCGTTGATTTTGGGTGAAGATGAAGTGTCGCGTGGTGAGATTGCGGTAAAATCGTTGCGTGATGAAAAAGTTGAACAACAAACTTTAGCGTTAAATGCAGCTGCTGAATTTTTGAAAACAGCGATTTAAAAATGATGCCCTTTCATCGAGTATGTTGAAAGGGCGTAATCTTATTTTTTTGGATTGTGGCGATAAATCACAATAATTTGTCCAATCGCTTGAATTAACTCAGCCGTTGTTGCAGCACAAATTTCGGTGCAAATTTCTTTACGTTCATCACGTTCAGCGCGGATTTTGACTTTAATCAATTCATGAGCATCAAGTGCTAATTCAATTTCCGCAATAACTGCCGCCGTCAAACCCGATTGCCCAATCATGACAACGGGATTTAAATGATGAGCGTCGGATTTCAATTTTTTCTTTTTTACAGCATCCATTTTATTTTTCCTAGAAATTTAAAGACTTAATGATGATTTATTTTACACGAAAAGTGGCAATCAATGGCACGAACTAAAAGCAGTACACAATGGATGCAAGAGCATTTCGATGACCCTTACGTCAAAATGGCACAAGCGCAGGGTTATCGTTCTCGCGCGGTGTTCAAACTCAAAGAAATTAACGATAAAGATAATTTACTCAAATCAGGAATAAACGTGGTCGATTTAGGCGCGGCACCTGGTGGTTGGTCACAATTTGCACGGCAACTTTTGGGTAAAAATGGACGACTGGTTGCACTCGATATTTTGCCAATGGAACCGCTGGAAGGCGTGGATATGATTATTGGTGATTTTCGTGAAGAAAGCGTTTTGCATGAACTTTATGCTGTTTTGAATAACGCACCGATTCAGTTGGTTTTATCGGATATGGCTCCCAATATGAGCGGTAATAAAAGTACCGACCAAGCGCGAGCAATGTATTTGTGTGAATTAGCCTTAGATACGGCGAAAACTGTACTCGCCAAAAATGGTGTGTTTGTCGTAAAAGTTTTTCAAGGCGAAGGATTTGAAGCCTATTTCAAAGAAGTAGGGCAAGCCTTTAACAGCGTGGTGATTCGCAAACCAAAGGCTTCAAGGCCACGCAGTAATGAAGTGTATATTTTGGCGAAAGGCTTTAAAGGTTAATATCTAATTGCCGCATTTTATCGTAAGCATAATCAAGCAGCGCAGTTGTGATTTTTGCATCTGCGCCTTGTTCTTGTAATGTCCTAACCTGTTGTAAATACTCATTTAGCCGAATGTTTGCGCCTGCACTTTCTTGCGTTAATTGTGAGACACAAAATTCACGCCACGTTGCCCATTCCTGTGCATTCAACGTATTAGGATAATTTCTCGCTCGATAACGAAACAACATTTCAGGCAAACGTTTATCTTCGTAATGCGGCAAATTGGCTAATTTTTCAGGCGAGGCATTGCGGATTTGTACCATCGCTTTTTTATCGACATGCGAAAAAAAACCGCCGCTATACAACGCTAAATCAACATTTATAGGCGTTTCTGAATCATCGTAAGGCTGATTGAAAACAGTCGCAATCTTCTCTGTAAAAGTTGATGGCTGTTGTTTTAAAACCGTTGCTAACAATTCTCCATTTTTCAAACAAGTCTCAACGTCAATCTTTAAACGCACCGCATCTTGTGGACGTAAAACCGACATCGGCGCAAGCACTGGGCATTTATTGATATGAACGGTTTTCAACGGAATTCGCGTGACATTTTCGGGTAAATCTTCTTTTGCGACAAAAAGACGCTGTTTAATTTCTTCAGAAGAAAGCGTCAGCAACGACGTTGGGTCAACACTTAAATCATAAACGACAATTTCATTCGCATTTTTCGGATGTACACAAAGCGGCAGCACAATTGCCAAACAGTTTTGAGTGGCGGGGTACATACCCGAAATATGGATTAGTGGCGTTCCAGTGCCAACAGCAAGTAATTTTGAGGCTTGTGCTTTAGTGCGATGCTCAAATAAAAACTGAAATAAACGCGGTTGTGCGCGACGCAATAAATTTGCTAACGCGAGCAGGGCATAAACATCTGCTAACGCATCATGCGCGTTTGAATGTTGAATGTTATTGGCAACAGTGAGCTGGTCTAATTTAAAAATCGGTTTTCTTTCATCATCATAAACCCAGTTAAAACCATCAGGACGCAGGGCTTGTGCGGCGCGGAACACATCGAGTAAATCCCAACGCGAATTTCCATTTTGCCATTCACGTTCATAAGCATCGTAAAAATTACGATACAAACTATGGCGCGTCACTTCGTCATCAAAACGAATCGAGTTATAACCTAAGCTGCAAGTATGTGGTTGCGAAAGTTGAGCGTGAATTTGGTGCATAAATTCGGCTTCGCAAACACCTCTTTCATCGGCTTGTTGTGGTGTGATTTTAGTGATTAAACACGCTTGCGGATGCGGCAAAACATCTAAACTTAATTTGCAAAAAATCGAAATCGGTTCATCGATAATGTTGAAATCTAAATCGGTTCGCACGCCTGCAAATTGCATCGGGCGGTCTTTTTGTGGATTTGCGCCTGTGGTTTCGTAATCGTGCCAAAAAAGAGAATGCGTCATAAAAGTTGGTGTTAAATTGAAAACTTCATTTTCTCACAGACACAAAAAAGCCGCCGCTTCTTAACGAAACGGCGGCTTTTTAGTTAGCCTTAAAGTACGGTTACTTCTTCAGCTTGTGGACCTTTTTGACCTTGAGTCACTGTGAATTGGACTTTTTGTCCTTCATCTAATGATTTGAAGCCTGAACCAGCGATATTACGGAAGTGAACGAATACATCTGGACCACTTTCTTGTTGAATAAAACCGAAACCTTTTTCAGCGTTGAACCACTTAACTGTACCTGTTGCCATTGTTGTAGCCTTTTTAAAAAATTTTGAAAACCCTTGCGGGTGGTAGAGCTGTGAAATTAAAGATTACTTCATGGATTAAGCAGGACGAGCGGTACAACTAAAACTTCGTGAAGATAAGCATAACGGTAAATCTATTTCGAGCTGGCTGCGATTTTATAGACTTATTGGTATAAGTCAATGAATTTTCTATGACAAATTCATTTCAGTTAATCCCAGCAACCTGCTGTATCGGGTGAGGTGCCATTTGCCCCTTTTTCACCTGTATTTTTAAGTGTCAATGTGCCACATACATCAGAGGTTTGTGCGCCATCTGGCGTTGCTGTGAGCGTGTAAGAAGTGGCATCAGACACCAAACTTAATGTGTACGTTTTCGTCCCACCATCGGTAGGAACTTGATTAGCAAAAATCTGAGACATATCTGTGCCATCCGTTCCAGCTTTGTAACTATTATTTTCAACGCGCCACTGTTCCATTGCCGTCGCAAAAGACACTAACGCGCCTTGCGCTTCAACACGTTTAGCTTTTCTAACGTGACTTTGATAACTTGGATAACCCACACTCGTTAAAATCCCAACAATCGCCACTGCAATCATCAATTCAATTAACGTAAAACCCTTTTGTTTAGTTTTCATTTTTTACTCCGCTACGAAAGCCCGTTTTTTTTAAAATTTTAGTGCTGTAAAGCACGTCGTGACCTAAATTGAACTCGCCTAATAATACGACAATTTGCCCAATTTGGTGATGCACATCAGCTTCACTTTTGCCATGAACCATTGCAAATAAATTGTAATTCCAATCGGGTAAATGGCGCGGACGATGATAACAATGGCTCACAAATGGCAATCGTCCAATGATTTCACCCAATAAATCCACGCGCTCATCTGGCACATTCCAAACGGTCATGCCGTTAAAGGTGTAGCCTAATTTGTAATGATTTGGCACGGCACCAATGCGGCGAATGACACCATTTTTCTGCATTGCCTCAAATCGCGCCATGACGGTTTCAACAGGCAAATTCAATTGTTCTGCAACCGCATGATAAGGTTTTGAAACGAGCGGCAAACCTGCTTGTGTGGCTCTCATAATTTGCAAATCAATTTCTGAAAAATCCATTTATGCCTCCAACTTTAAACCAACAAAATACTCGTTAATTTTTGGCATATTAAAAACGTGTAAACCTGTTTGCAGCTCAATTTTTTCAAGTGTTTCGTCGAGTTGCAGCGGTGTTTCGGTTGCGACGACAAACCACATATTTAATTCATGATTACGCTGATAGTTATGTGCGACTTCGGGAAACGCATTGACGATTTCAATGACTTTTTCAAAATCCGCGTCAGGAACTTTCAGTGCAGCAAGCGTTAACGCACCGCCCATTTTCTCAGCATGATATAACGCACCAAAACGAGTGAGCGTGCCATTTTCAAGCAATTTTTTTAACCGATTTAACACATCGTCTTCAGTTAAACCTAATTCATTTGCTACTTGCAAATACGGCTCATCACAAATCGGAAAGCCATCTTGCAAATGATTTATCAAGCTCGCATCAATTTCGTCGTAATGTTTAGTCACGTTTTTTTCTCGCTAATTTTTTTGCAGCTTTTTCGGCGCGAATAATTTCAAGTTCAGCCATTTCTCGTTCAATCATTTCAGGCGTTTCAAGCGTTATTTTGCCCAATATTGTGGTGCGTAATTCGCCGATTAAAATTTTCGACACTTGGTCTACATTGATTTTTCCACCTGATTTCAAGCAACCGCGTTTTCTGCCAATGATGTTGAGTAATTCCGTTTCATTTTCAGGCACGGTTTCGAGTTGATAACGCGCTTTGACGAATTCAGGATAATCGCGCAACAAAAATTCTGCTGTCCACGAAGCAACATCTTCATGCGTAAAAGCGGTGTCTTTAATTGCACCCGTTGCGGCTAAACGATAACCGCTGTTTTGATTCTCGATATTTCCCCAAAGCACACCAGGTGTATCAAATAAAACCAACCCATCGCCCAAATCAATACGTTGCTGATGTTTTGTCACCGCTGGTTCATCGCCTGTTTTGGCAATGGTTCGACCTGCTAACACGTTAATAATGGTCGATTTTCCCACATTCGGAATACCTGTAATCAGCGCGTGCAACGGTTTTGAGCGACTTTCTAAACGTGGCACTAATTTATGGCAAAGCGAAGTGAGTTGTTTGATTTTATCGGTTTGATTCATCGCAACGGCTAAGGTTTTAACGCCTTTTTCGCGTTCAAGATATTCTTGCCATTCTTGCGTGCGCGAATCGTCTGCTAAATCGCATTTGCTTAATACTTTAATGCACGGTGTATCGCCGCGAAGTTTTGCGAGAGCAGGATTTTGACTACTAAATGGAATTCTCGCGTCGATGATTTCAATCATTAAATCAACGTGTTCAAGCGCAGCTTTAATTTCGCGGCTAGCTTTGTGCATGTGTCCTGGATACCACTGAATGAGCATTTTGTTTCCGATGTTGAATAAAAAACTATTCGCCAAATTGTGTAGGATTCTGCTTTAAGAATGAACCCAAACACAGGGCGACTAAAACAAACAGTGTAACTGAACAACAGATAAATAGGCGATTTTCACTACGAAAACCGATGATGAAGTGGCTCGTTGCTTTACGTTTTAATAATGCTTGGCATACTACGTTTTTTTATCAAACAACGTCTTTTTTGTCGCCAACGGATAATGCCTGTTACATAAAGAATCAACGGTACAAAACCAGTGAATAGAACAATAAGTTGCCCCGTAAATCCAAATGCTTCCCCGCTATGTAATGACAATTGCCATTCATCAAAAATATCACCTGATGTTTGTTTAGTTTTATCCGTGTGGTAAATGATTTCACCGCTATGAGCATCAACGACGATTATTTTTTGTCTACTTGAAAACAAAATTTTATTGCCTTGGTGTTTGAAAATTTTAAAAATCTCATTCTCGTGAGTAGGGAAAAAAACCGTTGTGACTACGCCTTCTGGAATAGTTTGATTGGCAATATCTATGGCTTGATTTACGGTAATATGAGTGTGGTTAAAATTGGAAATAGCTGGCGGACGGTGAAAAGAAAGCGTTTTCTCTGTTAGGGGTGAAAACAGATTCACTAAGCCGTGGATTTGTTTTGGAAATGGCACTTCAAAACTCAAATAAGCTCCAGTGAATAACATGATAAACACTATTATTGCTGGGTACACACCAAAAACTTTATGCAAATCATAGTTAAATCGCTCTTCGCTTGCCCAACGTTTGATAGTCAATGCCGCTTTTAAATGATTGCGATTAGGACACCAAAGTACGATGCCGCTGATTAGCGAAATTAGCATCAATAGCGCAATGGAGCCTGTCAAAATAGCCCCAATTTCACCAAGCCAAAAAGAATCATGAAAACGGTAAATCAACGCCATCAAAGGTCCATGCCAACTACAACAAGAGTCAAAGTTTCCCCAAAGTCGTTGACCTAATACTTTAGCTGTGTAGGGATTTACAAAGATTTGGTAATTGTCCGATGACGGCGGAATGTTGTAAGCAACTTCAAATACATCGCCTGTTTGCTGGGGAAAAGAAAGTCTGTTTGCAAACACGCCACCTTGCGGAATAGCCGTTTTGGCAGAAGCAATAATTTCCTCAATTGGACGAAATGGACTGTCATTAGGCACATTAACTTGCATCATATTTGCGTTTAGCCAAGTATCAATTTGGGACGCAAACACAATTAAACTGCCGCTTAAACTGATAAGTACGAAGACGGCACCAACAAAAAGTCCCAAGTACAAATGCACATCTAACCAAAGTTTGCGGCGTGTTTTAAGTTTTACTGAACACCTGTTTTTTTTCATGTTGGTAAAAGATTGGAAAATTGTTTGGATTAGCGGATTTTCTAATTGTCGAAAATCCGCTGTAACTAACCTTTTTAATACTCCAATTTCAACGACCCCATCACACTAAGAGGATTACCAGTGATGGTATTACTCGCGCCTTGCGTCGTAGCACCTGAATAGTATTCTTTGTCTAACACATTATTGAGATTCACTTGTGTAGTTAAGCGTGTTTTACCAATCGGTTTAACATAAGCTGCCATCATGTCCATTCGTACATAACCAGGCAATTCCAATGTACTCCACGATTGACCAGCTCTTGAATCAACGACAATACCACCGATTCCAGCCTTAAATTCTGGGGTAAATTGATACGTCCCCCATAAACTTGCCTGATGCTCTGGCACATTTATAAGGCGTTTTCCTAATGCACCATTAGTATTTGCACCATTTTGAGTAACTCTTGCATCCGTATAGGCATATGTCAAAATCAAATTAAGCTCATCCGTAATACGACCTTTAATATCCGCCTCAATCCCTTGACTTCTAGCCTCTCCTGCCGTGACTGAAAAGCCTGGGTGTTTGGAATCTGGTAGCTGTACATTCTGTTTAGTTAAATGATAGAAAGATACGGTACTTGAAAGTCTTTGATCAAAGAATTCCGTTTTAAAGCCAGCTTCGAATTGCTCACCAATTTCAGGTTTAATGGGTTGATTCCCATATACCATTCCCGTATTAGCACTGCCAAGCGACTCGGTATAGTTGCCATATAGTGAAAGCCATGACATAGGTTGATACAGTACACCTACTCTTGGACTGAATTTCTGATTGTCACTACTTTTATAATTGGCACTCGCCACATCATAGTCGCCCTTACCAAAATCAGAACCTCTTCCAAATGTTGCCCAATCGTAGCGACCACCGCCTAAAATATGGAGTTTTTCAAATAAGGTAATATGGTCTTGGAAATATACGCCAAACCATTCTTCTTTTTCTTTTGTCGCGTAGTCATAAGGCGATGAATAAATGGCTGCTAGGTTAGCCGTGTTGTATGTCGGATTATAAATATCAACCGTGCCGCCAGTATTATTCCCACTACAACATGCAAATCTATTGTCGTCTGCTTTTCTGGTTCTACGCGAAAAATCACCACCGACTAATACTTCATGTTTTGTATTTAAAATATCAACATGACCAATCAAATCCAAATTAGTTCCATAGGTGTCGTGGTATGCCATACCAGTGATAGGAAATCTCTGTAACATGGTAGAGTCAATCATGTATTGCGGTTGAAGATCGAAATAATTTATATCCCAATCTTCGTGCATAAACCGATTTTTAACTTGCCATTTATCATTGAATTTATAAGACCAATCAAACGCCGTTAGGATGGAATTCATAACAGGTCCTTTATTCAAATCTCCGAGAAAAGTATTTAATGCCACTGGTGCAGGACGACTGCCAATAGTCGGTATCCCATTATCATTCACCCGTTTTTCATGTTTATATTCTAATTCTGCATTTGCTTCGAATCGATCGTTAGGTGTCCAACTAAGTTTAGGAGCCAAAAACACGCGCTCATCGCCAACATATTTTTTGAAAGATCCCATATCTTGATAAGACGCATCAAGGCGATATTCTAGTGTTTTAGCCTCATCAATTGGACCAGTAGCTGCTGCGGTGGTGCGGTATTGGTCATAGTTTCCAAATTGTTGCTGCAATGAATAATAAGGTGTATTGGAAGCTTTTTTAGTCACAACGTTGACCATGCCACCTGGTTGGATTTGACCATATAAAACCGCTGCGGGACCTTTTATAATTTCGAGTTCTTCAATATTGGACGGATCAGAATAGTTGGTGTAGCGACGAAGTCCGTTGCGATAGGTAGAAAAATTGGTACTAAAGCCGCGAATATTAAAATTTTCATACAGATCGCCATACTCAGGATTTCGCTGTACGCCACTGACATTTTTAGTTAATGCGTCCGAGACTTCGACATCTTGCTGGTCATCCATGATGGCTTTTGATACGACTTGAATGTTGACAGGCGTTTCCATAATCGGCGTATTCGTTTTTGTGGCAGAACTGGAGTTTGTTGCACTGTAAGCGGTTGGGTCATTTTCAATTTTTCCAACAACGGTCATTGGCTTTAACGTAATCGTATCGAGATTATCCGTTGTTGACGATTCTGATTTCGTCGCTTTAATGGCAACGGTGTTATCGCTGGTAAAATCAAAAACCAAACCACTTTGCGCGAGCATTTTTTGCAAGGCTTCCCGTTTACTCAAATGCCCTTTGATTGCTGGACTGCTCTTATTCGCAAGTGCTTCGTCGGCATAAAACGTTTGCAAACCCGTTTGTTGATTCAATTGCTCTAACGCCGACGCTAAAGGTTGTGCGGGGATGTTGAAATCAAATTTGTTGTCATCAGCAAGGGCTATCGAAATACACGCGGCAAGCGGTAGACTAGCGATAAATTTTGGAAAAGTACGCATAAAAATCTCCTCTAAAGTTAAATGGTTTAAAAACACTCCATAAAACTTGAGACGAGTTTATTTAATTGCACCGCCACTTTTTAGTAAAAAGATTTTTATTTTCCCGAAACCAAAACTGTTCGCTCGCCCATTTTTGTAAATTTAATCGGCAACGCGCTGGCAATCGTATTGAGCGCAAGACTTAAATTATCGGCAGGGAATGTGCCGCTGACACTGAGGTTTTGTGGCGTATTTTCAGACAGTTGCAATTCAACATCGTGATAACGCGCTAATTGCGCTAAAACGTCACGCAACGGTTGTTTTTTGAAAATCAATTTTCCTGTTTGCCATGCGGTAACGCTATTCACATCGGTTTTTTCCAGCGGCGCAATTTGCCCTTGCTCGTTATAACTGGTTTGCAAACCAGCAATAATGTGACGCGGCGTTGGATTTTCAGATGTCGTAATTTGCACTTCGCCTTCTAAAACCGTGACAGCCACTTGATTGTCGTGCTGATAAACATTAAAACGGGTTCCAACATCTTCAATCACGCCTTTTGCCGCCGCAACGGTGAAGGGTTTTTTATCATTGTGAACGACAGAAAATAACGCTTCGCCTCGAATAAAATTAACCTCTCTGCCCATAAAACCGTAATGCACGTTTAATTGCGTATCCGTATTTAAAATAATTTGCGAACCATCTGCTAATTGAACCGTTTGTCGTTCACCTTTTGCTGTTTGATAGGTTTGCGTGGTGGCGTGAAAATACAAATACGGCGAAATCCCCATCATCAAAATAACTGAAAATGCCAATGCTAAACGTGGTGAAAACAAGCGTGGTGGCGCGGGTGGGCGTTGCAAATAATGGCGCGCGGCGGTGAGTTCTTGATTGATGAGCGGTTCAACAGAATTTAAGTTCTGCCAAAAATTTTGCACGTCTTGATAAGCCTGTGCGTGCGCGGGTTTTTTAAGCAACCATCTGGAAAAATCGCGGCGTTCTTCTTCTGTACAATCGTGAGATTGTAAACGTGTGAGCCAAAAACTTGCCTGTTGATGAATAGAATTCGATTTTGTTTTCATAAAGAAGTTTGAGGCGATAAAGGCAGGCTATGAAAACGATGATTATAAACGAACACGCTTACAAATCCTGACCGACGCTTTTAGCAAAACAATGCGCGAGTGCTTTCGCGCAATAACGTTCAACCGTGCGTTGCGGTAAATTCAATGCTTGAGCAATTTCGCTGTGCGATTTGCCATCAAAACGATGCAATAAAAAAACATGACGATACACGTCAGGCAGTTCGTTTAAGGCTTGCAAACACTGTTTCAAAATTTGTTGACTATCCAAATGAGCGGCAATTTCAGGTTGTGGCGAATGCACATTATCAAACACAACTTCGGTGTCGGAATCAAAATGCTTTTTATGCACTTTATCGTGGCGATGATAATCAAAACCTAAATTTGCAATGATTTTATAAAGATACGCGCGGGGATTTTGAATGGTTGCAGAATCAGGATGTTGCAACAAACGTAAATAGGCTTCTTGTACTAAATCTTCTGCGTCAATTTGACTAAAGCTGGAATTCGCAAAACTTAATAACTCTAAACGATGATGACGAAATAGCGTCTCGAAAAAACGGTGTTTGGACATAACGGGCAGTAAAAAATAATTCAATTACCGTTTGTTAAGGCAACAACTGAGCCGATGAAATTAAAACAACGCTAAGTCAGTAAGTTATCGATTTAGAAAATAAGGGGTTATTTTTTAATTAGGGGATATGCCGCAGGAGTGAGCGATATGACACATACCAATGTTGAAAGAATTATCGCCAAATCGTGTAAGATTCTGCTTTTGAAATGAATCGAAACACAGGCAAAGTCTCTAAAATTAGAATGAACAGTGTAACTGAACAGCAGAAAAACGGGCGATTTTCGCTACAAAATCTATGATTGAAACGCAAAACTTTTCCCGTCTGGACACGGCTTTTGCAACATTTTTTAGCGAGTCAGCTCCGATTTTTGAAGCAGAAAAAATAGCTTTAAAAAACTTACTCACACAACTTTCGTGGGCGCATTATCAAGGTAATACTTGTTTAAAATTAACCGCCGCGCAAACGCAATTGTTATTTAACGCAAAATTAGCCTCGTCATCTGAAAACGCAGAAAGCATTTTGCCGTTACATATCGATGAATTTGGGCATTTGTATTTGCGTCGTTATTGGGATTATGAACAGCGTTTGATTGTTAAATTACGCGAAATGAAACGAAGTCATTCCTCTGTTTCAAATTTAGAAGAATTGCTCGACACTTTTTTTCCCGTGCTTGACACAGAAAAAGATTGGCAACGCGAAGCCGCAAAATGCGCCGTTCAGCAAAATTTCACGATTATCACGGGTGGCCCTGGAACGGGGAAAACGACAACTGTGGTAAAAATTCTCGCTATTTTGCAAACCTTGAACACGCTAAAACCGTTACATATCGCGCTTGCCGCGCCAACGGGAAAAGCGGCAATGCGTTTGCAAGAATCGATTACAAAAAGCAAAAGTGCGTTGCAATGTTCGCAAGAAATCAAAGATAAATTGCCCGAAAATGTCACCACCATTCACCGTTTGCTGGGTGCAAAACCACCATCACCGTATTTTCGATACAACGAAAAAAATCTACTTCCTTACGATTTAATTGTGATTGATGAAGCGTCAATGATTGATTTGGCGATGATGAGCAAATTAGTGGCTGCAATCAAACCTTCCGCACGTTTGATTTTACTTGGCGATAAAGAACAGCTTGCTTCGGTAGAATCTGGGACAGTTTTAGCCGATTTGACGCAAGCCTTGGCAGAAAATACCGTTGAACTCAAAAAAACGTATCGATTTAAAGAGGAAATCAAAGCCTTTGCCGAAGCGATAAATACAAAAAACGCGCCGCTTGCGTGGAAAATCTCGACACAAAAAAACGACGTGATTGCACATTTAGGTGACGATTATTTGCATTATTTAGTCGAAAAACATCACGACTATTTTCATAAAATTAAACATGGCGCAGCATTTGAAGAAATTTACGCCGCGTTCAATCAATTCCAAATTTTATGCGCTCACCGTGAAGGCAAAAACAGCGTTTCAGATTTGAATTATCGTTTAGAAAAAGCGTTGCACAACGAAAAAAAAATCCATTTAGCGTCGAATTGGTATGTCGGTAGACCCGTCATGATTACGCAAAATAATGCGGCACTACAGCTTTATAACGGCGATATTGGTTTATGTTTGCACGATGAAAAAGGCGACACAAAAGTTTTCTTTCCGCGTCCAGATGGTAGTTTTCAAGGCTTTTCACCTGCGCGTTTGCCGCCTTGCGAAACCGTTTTTGCCATGACCATTCATAAAAGCCAAGGCTCAGAATTCAACGAAGTTTGTGTGTGTTTGCCTGATTATCCACAAACGATTTTGACCAAAGAACTGCTTTATACCGCGATTACTCGCGCTAAAGAACGTATAAAATTAGTTACCAGCGAAAAGATTTTTAATTTTACTGTTCAAGCAAGCGTCACTCGCGTTACGGGTTTAGTGTCGCAATTTCAATCTATGCAATAAAAAATGAAAAATAAATTAACGATTGATAAACGATTGCGCCAGCGCGTGTTACCGCTGATGTTTTTGATAATTACCTTGCTAATGTCAATGCTCCTTTTGATGCGAATTGACGGTGTGCAAAAACACAATTTAGACGTGGCGACCGAAGGCGCACGCAACATTTTTCGGATGATTGTTTTAACACGGCAGTGGAATGCAGATCATGGTGGTGTTTATGTTTTTGTCGATGAGAAAACACCTGTTAATGAGTATCTTGACCATCCGAAAAAAGTCATTGAAACAACAGAAAAAGAAAAGCTCACGTTATTAAATCCTGCTTACATGACGCGCCAAATCGCTGAATTAGCGCAAAACGACCCCGACATACATTTGCGCTTGCACATTACCAGTCTTAAACCGATTCGCCCACAAAACGCCGCAGATGCGTGGGAAGTTGAAGCGTTAAAACGCTTTGAAACAGGCGAGCAAGAAATTTCGAGCGTCGAAATTGAAAATGGACAGCGTTATTTGCGTTATATGTCGCCGTTGATGGTGAAAGAAAGTTGCCTTTTGTGTCATGAAAAACAAGGTTATAAATTAGGCGATGTACGCGGCGGCATTAGCGTTAGTTTGCAAATGGAATCGATTGATAAATCCGTTCACCATGAAATCGTTGCCAGTGCTATTAGTTACGCTGTCTCTTATGGCTTGCTCATTATGATTACTTGGGGCTTGATTGAATTGTTAGCGCGGCGTTGGCGGGCGTTAAATGACAACATCGAAATGCTTGAAACAACGCGCAACGAATTAGTTGAAAATGAAAAAATGGCTTCTTTGGGGCGATTAGTTTCAGGTTTTGCACACGAAATTAACACGCCTGTCGGTGTGGCGGTTGGCGCAATTAGTCACGGCGATGAAACCATTGCAACCTTAAAAACCTTGCTTGCAAAAGAAGAAGTTACCGAGCAAGAACTTAATCAACAACTCGATTATTTAAGTGAAGGGCATTATTTAGCGTTAGCCAATTTGCGTCGCGCCGCCGATTTGGTGCAACGTTTTAAACGTACTTCGATAGATAGAGATTCGCAACAAAAACGCGAATATCAACCCGCCGAACTCATTCAAGATGTTTTGACCACCTTGCATAATCAGTTAAAACGAACAGAAATTAGCGTCGAGGTGACTTGCTCGGAAAAATTAAAACTTTACGGTACACCAGGTTTATTAGAACAAGTGCTGACGAATTTAATTACCAACAGCATTTCGCACGGTTTTGATAATGGCACCCGCGCAGGTAAAATTAGCATCAATGTGTCACAATCGAGCGCAAATCGATTGATTGTCGATTACCAAGATGATGGCGTTGGTATGAATGAAGATGTGAAACAACAAGCATTTGAACCTTTCTTTACAACCAGTCGTGATAAAGGCGGCTCAGGCTTAGGTTTATATGTAATTTACAATATCGTCACACAACAAATGGCAGGTACCATTCAAATGACTTCTGTTTCAAATGCAGGCGTTCGTTTTCACATTGAATGTCCGATTGAAGCAATTCCCTATAATACGTTATGAAAATTATCCGAAATACCGAGGCACCGACAGCAAGTGCAGATGAATCCCCGTTGCAACGTGTCGAAACGCCGCGTTACCAATGGAAAGTCTTAATCGTTGATGATGAACCCGATGTTCGAACATTGACGCGAATTAGCTTGCGTGATTTTAGTTTTGCCAATCAAACGCTTGAATTTATTGAAGCCAGTTCAGCACGCGAAGCAAAAAATTTATTGCAACAAAATAGCGATATTGCCTTAGCGTTAATTGACGTAGTGATGGAAACCGATGATGCAGGCTTAAAA
The DNA here is from genome assembly GCA_028688755.1 of Methylococcales bacterium. GTDB lineage: Bacteria > Pseudomonadota > Gammaproteobacteria > Methylococcales > Methylomonadaceae > UBA10906. The sequence goes on from JAQTXN010000001.1 coordinate 44,074, forward strand.
CTGGTTGAATATATTCGCAATGATTTAAAAAATGCCATGATTCGCCTTGTGATTCGAACAGGGCAACCAGGTTTAGCTCCAGAGCGTTACGTTATCGACCATTACGATATTGATGATTACAAAGACAAAACCGAATTAACCGCTGCGCGACTTTATACAACCGTGCGCTCGGCGTTAAAAGCGTATCGAGATTTGCAAATTATTGATACCAATCGTCGTGGTTTAGAACGTGTGTTGCAAGCAACGCCAGCGATTTATCAATTAGGTCATTCGCCATTATCGGATTTTTTTAACGGCATGCTCACGCAAATGATTGGGCTTTGTCGACTTTCAACGTCTAGTCATATTGGCTCACTTGAAGGCGCGATTATGATGCTTGATGAGGATGAGCCAAAACTTCGCGCTTCCACAGCACAATTTGTAAAAAGCCAACGCTTTGAAGAAATTCATCAGCAATGTATTCATGCCATTTTACGCGACGACGACCCGATTTCTAGCCTGCGAAATAGCTCTGAGGTATTGCCGCTCATTGTTTTAAATCAACCTGTTGGCTATATCTACATTGAACCGATTGAAATTTTGAGCGATGTTGATAGAAATTTAATCCATATTTTCGCGCGGCAATGTTCACAAGCCTTAGAAAATCATGAATTGCACGGCAACATTTTGGCATCGTTTGACAGTGCCATTGAGATGCTTGCTGAAATTGCCGAATACAAAGATCAAGCAACGGGTGGTCATGTGAATCGCCTTGATTGTTATACCCATGCCATTGCAATTGAAATGGGCATAGACCAAGAAGAAGCGATTCGTTATGGAAAAGCCAGTCGTTTGCACGATGTTGGAAAAGTGGGGATTCCCGATTACATTTTGACAAAACCCAGCAAATTAACGGTTGATGAATTTGAAATTATCAAAAAACATACGACCTTAGGCGGCAATATCCTCAGCCACGACAAAGCGTTTACCTTGGCAAAACAAATTGCGCTTGGACATCATGAGTTTTGGGATGGTAGCGGTTATCCACTCGGCATTAAATCAAAAGATTTACCGCTTGCTGTGCGAATTGTTTCTGTTGCCGATGTGTTTGATGCGATGGTGAGCTGGAGACCTTATAAAGAACCTTGGAGCATTCAAGAAGCGCGTGATGCCATTCAAGACGGTGCAGGCACACAATTTGACCCTGACGTTGTGAATGCTTTTTTAAAATTGCTCGACAGCGGTGAATTTGAACTTGTTATTGCCAGAGCAAACGAAGCGTTATCTTGATTTCTAGCCAATAAAACTAACGGAAATTTTCATGTCACAAAACGCTACCATTCTTTTTGAGCCTGATGCTTATTTGTTGTCCGAACCCAAATTGATGGGGCGACAAGCAGCGGGAAATAGTTTTTTACGCGCCGCTGTTGCAGGGCGAAATAATGAGCCGCTGTTTGCTTATACGCCACATCAAAAATCGGCTGAAATCTTTGCGAATTTAGTAAAACAAATTGAACCTACTGCACAAGGTCAATGGATTCCAGCGGATCGTTTAGATTTACTTTCACAAATTGGCACGCTGTATATGCCAGGGCCTGGTTTAGATGTGGCGGCGAAATTACGTTTAAGAGCAGGGTGCAATGCTTATTCACTTGTGGGCGTAACGCATACCACTGCTTCACACCGCGCAATGGATGCGATTACAGGTTTGCTTGCTGCGCCTGTGATGCCGTGGGATGCGTTAATTTGCACGTCAACCGCCGTGTTAGAAACGGTGAAATTATTGCTCAATGCCGAAATCGAAGCCTTGCGTTGGCGTTTTGGTTCGCAAATTCAAATTACGCTGCCGCAATTACCTGTGATTCCGTTAGGCATTCATTGTGATGACTTTGATTTTTCAGCTGAAAATAAAGCCTCTGCGCGAGCGGCGTTGAATATCGGTGAAGACGAAATCGTTTTAGTGTTCGTTGGGCGATTATCGTTTCATGCGAAAGCGCATCCTCATGCCATGTATCTTGCCGCGCAAGAAGTAGCGAAATCGACGGGCAAAAAAATCACATTTTTGCAATGCGGTTGGTTTGGTAATGATGCTATTCAAGCCAGTTTTATTGACGGTGCCGCGCAGTTTTGCCCCGATGTTCGTGCAGTTTTTGTGGACGGACGACATCCACAATTTTCACAGCAAAGTTGGGCGAGTGCGGATATTTTCATTTCGCTTTCTGACAATGTGCAAGAAACGTTTGGCATTACGCCAATTGAAGCGATGGCGGCGGGTTTGCCTGTAATTGTGAGCGATTGGAATGGCTACAAAGATACCGTGCGTGACGGGATTGACGGTTTTCGAATTCCAACCTTTATGCCGCCACCTAATTTAGGTGAAAACTTTGCCAAAATGCACGAAGCAGGCACGCTGAATTACGATATTTATTGCGGTTTGAGTTGTCAAACTATTTCTGTTTCGATGGTTTCGTTGGTCGAAAAATTAAAATTGCTGGTTGAAAATGAGACCTTGCGGCAAGAAATGGGCGTGGCAGGTAAAATTCGAGCAAAATCGCACTTTGATTGGCGCGTCGTTTATCCGCAATATCAAGCTCTGTACGCGCAATTGAAAACGTTACGTTTAACGGCGTTGCAAAATACAGATTGGCAAAAACAATTACAAACTGCACCCAATGTTGCGGCAAATCGCCTTGACCCGTTTTACAGCTTTGGACATTACCCAACGACGTTAATTCAGCCGCAAACGCAAGTTGTTTTGCAAGATAGTAATGCGCTGCAAACCTATCTTTCACTTATCAAAAATCCGCTGTTTAATTACGCGGGTCAAATTTTACCGAGTGTCGCAAGCGTTGAAAAAATAGTCATGGTTTTAAAAACGCCGTTGAGTATCGCAGAACTTTCGCCGCAAAGTGGTTTGGATTTAGGTGCGAGTGTTTTAGCTGTTTCGGTTTTGGCAAAAATGGATTTGGTACGTTTAAGTTAATCAAATGACTATGTGAATTGAACGACAAAAACCGCTTTTTTGTACAAAAAGAAGGGGGGGCTATGTAAAGCAGCATTACTTGTTTTGCACTACCAAATTTTTATTTATTATCTAACCCATTGTATTGTTGGATTTTTATTTTTGATGTGCAACTTTTCTGGAATTGCAAGAAATTACAAGGTTGGCGTATTGAAGTATTTTATAATGTTTCCTTAAATTTGAATTTTTGGAAAAATTTATAACCGCAATGACAACTCAAACAAAACTCGAATTCTTATTCATTGACGCAAACGTCGCCGATAAAAAAACGTTCATCAACAGCGCGGCTTCAAATGTTAAAATCGTTGAATTAAATGATAAATCTGACGCCTTAACGCAAATCGCCGCCGCACTCCAAGGCGTAAAAAACCTCAATGCCATTCACATCATCTCGCACGGCTCAGAAGGTGAGTTGGATTTTGCAAACGGCACGTTAAACAGCACAAATCTTTTAACCTACCAATCACAACTCAAAAAAATCGGCACATCGCTTTCAAAAGACGGCGACATTTTGCTTTACGGTTGCGACGTGGCAAAAGGTGACGACGGCGGCGTGTTTATCAATTCTTTAGCGAAATTGACTAAAGCTGATGTTGCTGCATCGACTGATTTTACAGGTGCGGCAAGTTTAGGCGGGGATTGGGTGTTAGAAAATCAAACGGGTGACATAAATTCTGCGGTTTTAGCGTTTGAGTCTTACTCTAAAACACTGACGGCATTACCAGCAAATACATATTTCAATTCTGCAAATGGTCATTACTATCAATATGTTGCGACATCTTTAAGCTGGGCGGATGCTAAAGCAGCAGCTGCAAACAGCACCTTAAATGGATTAACAGGATATTTGGTAACAATTACTTCTCAAGATGAAAGTGATTTTCTTTTTTCAACATTCTCAAGTCGTCCAGACAGTGGCAATAGTTGGTTTGGCGCAAAATATGTTTCTGGTACTTGGAAATGGGATGCTGGTCCAGAAGCTGGACAGACTTTAAGTTACAACAGATGGCATTCTGGCGAACCTAATGGTGGAGGTAATGAATATGCCTACTTGTATAACAGAACAAGAACAGATCCCAATGACGGACTCAATGGAGATTGGTATGACGAAGGTGGACCTGCTAGCTATATTGTCGAATACGGTGCAGCCGCTGCGGACACAACACCACCAGTTTTCGATGTAGCTCCAGCCGCGTCAAATGTATTGACCACTACATTAGATTTATCTGCCAGCATTGATGAAGCGGGTACGATTTACTACGTCGTTGTGCCAAATAATGCGAGTGCGCCAAGCGTAGAGCAAGTTTTAGCGGGGCAAGATTCAACAGGTACAGTCGCTTTCAAATCTGGTAATTCAGCCGTCACAACAACGCCTTTTACGGGAACCTTTAATCTCACAGGTTTAACAGCAAGCACCGATTATGATGTTTATGTTGTAGCTAAAGATGCGGCTGGCACACCAAATGTGATGGTTGCAGCGACGAAAGTTGACGTAACAACAAATGCCGTACCAACCATTACTTCACTTGACAGGTATTACAACCTTGTTGGCAACGGAAGCACATCTGGTGATTACATTGAATTACCTTCTTTTAATCCAAGCGTTTTTGGCAATGCTTTTACACTTGAAGCATGGGTTAAAGTTTCGAGTTTGGACAGTTGGGCGCGTATTTTAGATTTTGGAAGAGGTACTGGTTCAGACAACATTATATTTTCCACATCGGGTGATGGTAACAATGGACCATTAGCTTTTAGTTCCTATAATGGTGGGAGTGGTATCAATGTACTTGCATCTAACGATGCAACTGGAAAATTACCGCTTAATACATGGACACATGTCGCGGCAACTTACGAATACACCAGTGGAAGTACAGCAACCGTCAAGTTATATAAAGACGGTTCGCTTATTCAAACTAACACCTCTGCACAACCCATTGCCTCGGTTACTCGTAACTTAAACTACATTGGCAAAAGTAACTGGTCACAAGATGCTTATACAAATGGAAAAATAAAAGATGCACGGGTTTGGTCTGTGGCGCGTACTGCACAGGAAATTTCAGACAATAAGACAACGCTCACAGATAGCACGGGACTTTACACCCGCTATTTATTAAATGACGGCACTGGCACGACTGTTAAAAACTCATCACCTACAGGATCAAGTTTAGATGCAACTATTCACCCTGGTACAGGCGTGTGGGTTTCTAGCACTACTTCTAATGCAACATTGTCAGGATTAAATGGAATAGAAGAGAATACAGTTTTTCTTAACACATTTTCTATTGCAGATGACGGTACCAGTGCGACCGTTACATTGAGTTCAACAAATGGAACATTGCATGTCTCAAACAGTGTAACAAATGGTCTCACAAGCGGAATTAGCAATAATGATACGAATTCTGTCACCGTCACAGGCACTCTCACAGCTATCAATGCCACGATTGCTGGGAATGGCATCACATTAACCCCTGACATCACACATACCAGTAATTTCACTTCTGTTATTACAATTGGAGCTGATGATGGTGCAGGCGGCATTGCAACGAACAGCTTTAGCGTCGTTGTCGCTGCTGATAACGATGCGCCAACCGCAACTAATTTAAGTGCTGCTGAAACATTTGTTGAAGATACAGCGTTGAATTTAACAGACATTGTGGTCACTGATATTGATTCTGCAACTGTCACAGCCACTTTGACTTTATCAGACGTATTAGCTGGAACCATTTCAACGGCAACATCTAACTCTGTTACGTCAACATTTACAAATGGTGTGTGGACAGCAACGGGGGCAAAGGCAGATGTGAATACATTGTTAGCTGGCGCAACATTCACACCGACAGCAAATTACAACCAGAATTTTACAATCGCCACAGCCATTACTGACGGAACGACAGGAACTAAATCGTTCTCAGGTACGCCAGTCAATGATGCCCCAACCATTTCAAGCGTACCGAATACAGTTTTAGCTGTCACAACAGGACAATCAGCCGCTTTAGCGGATTTCACCGTTGCTGATGTTGATAGCGAGAATTTAACGGTTACGCTGACAGCGACAAATGGCACGATTGGCAGTGTAACGGATGCTGATACAAACGTGGCAGGTATTCAAGTCACAGGTTCAGCGGCAACAATCAATACAGCGTTAGCAGCGGCAACTTTTACAGCAACTAATGCAGGGGCGGCTTCAATTGGAATTTCTGTCACGGATGCTATCGAAACGGCGACTGCAACTTATAATTTAATGGCAACGAATCCGCCAGAACCAACACCTGCACCTGCACCAACGCCTGTTCCAACTCCAACTCCTGCGCCTGTATTTGAAAAACCAGTGTCAAAAGACGTTGAATCACAAGTCCCTTCGGCAAGTGGTGTAAAAGGCGATGGAAACGGTGATGGCATTTCAGATATTGATCAAAAAAATGTGATTTCGATTCCGACGCAAAAAGATTTGCGTGAAACAGCTGATACCCCGAAAGTCTTTTTATCGATTGAATTACCGCAAGGTCAAACTTTGACAAAAGCCGAAGTGAAGCCTGTTGCAGAAATGATAAAAGAAAAACCGATTACTTTTGCAACTGAAGTTGTGAATGATAAAGGTGAAAGAGTAGTGCAAGAAGTCGCCATTACTGAAGAAACTGCGCCGTTTGGTTTGTTTGAATTTAATCTTTCGGGGGTTTCACAAACGTTTGATTCTGTAACGGGTGCAATAAAAGCTGGCACGTCAAGTGTGAAACTGTATTTGGACGACAACCAAACCGTTGAAAAATACCTTAAACAAACGGTTTCTGGAACGTGGGAACCCATTCCATTTACTTACGTTTATGATGCAAAACTCGGAAAAACCGTTGTTTCGATTTCGCTCACTGACGGTGATAAATTCGACTTAGACGGCAAAGTGGATGGTGGAATTTCAGATCCAGGTACCCCGATTATTACGCCAAAATTAACAGCTGCGCCGATTCCTGTAGCGTTACCTGCACCGATTGAAAAAGTATTTATGGGGTATGGCAGCTCGTTTGAATTAACCTCAGGGGCGGCGCAAGTTTTTGGCTCATCGCTGCGTGAAGTGTTGACGTTAAAATCGGGAGCTAGCAACGTAGTGATTGACCAAAATGTGGAGCAAGTGAATTTGGCGGGGAAATTTGCCGATTACTCATTTGAGCAACAAGGCAACAGCTTGAAAGGCATCAATAATTCGACAATTGTTGCAAAAGTGTTCGTGCAAGACGATAGCAATGGCAC